>NZ_JACIUW010000013.1:0-110003 GCF_014145825.1 Stenotrophomonas sp. I18B00994
TCTTCCGATCTATCGAGCCCCCATGGATGGGTTCACGGCGTGTCCCGCGAACCCACCCCGCCCGGCCCAGCCCAGGAAGCCGGCGCTTTGCGCGACCAACCACCCCGCCACGAGGGGCTCCGCCGTTGGCCGGACACCCCGCGACAAACCCGCGCACGTGCGCAATCCCGACGAACGGCGGACAATGGAGACCTTGGCGGCCCGCCGCGCCGCCCCTCCCGCTTTCCGCTGCAAGGATTCCCCCATGGCCGCCCGCAAGTCCTCCGCCCCCCTGATCGAAGTCACCGCCCGCCCCGGCCAACCGCTGGGCATGGCGCCGGCCACCTTCCTGCGCGACTTCTGGCAGAAGCGCCCGCTGCTGATCCGCAACGCCTTCCCCGACTTCCAGACCCCGGTGCAGCCGGAAGACCTGGCCGGGCTGGCCTGCGAAGAAGGCGTGCTGGCGCGCCTGATCGAGCACGACAAGACCCAGGACGGCTGGCGCGTGCGTACCGGCCCGTTCCAGGAAGACGTGTTCCCCGCCCTGCCCGACCACGACTGGACCCTGCTGGTGCAGGACGTGGACAAGTGGGACCCGGACGTGCGCGCCCTGATCGAGCACTTCAGCTTCCTGCCGCGCTGGCGCATGGATGACGTGATGATCAGCTTCGCCGCCACCGGCGGCTCGGTCGGCGCCCATGTCGACCAGTACGACGTATTCCTGCTGCAGGCCCACGGCCACCGCCGCTGGCAGATCGATGCCAGCGAATCGATCAAGGGCAGGCAGCCGCCGCTGGGCTTCCGCCCCGACGTGGAGCTGAAGCTGCTGAAGGTGTTCAAGCCCACCCACGACTGGGTGCTGGCGCCGGGCGACATGCTGTACCTGCCGCCGAACGTGCCGCACCACGGCGTCGCTGAAGACCCCTGCCTGACCTTCTCCTTCGGCATGCGTGCGCCGTCCTCGGCCGAGCTGATCAGCGACTACCTGGACACCCTGATCGCCGACGCCGACGAGAACATCCGCTACCAGGATGCCGACCTGAAGGTGCCGGCCGACCCGAACGAGATCGACACGGTGGCGATGGCGCGGGTGATCACCGCGCTCAATGCCATCCGCATGAACGATCCGGACAAGCTGGGTGACTGGTTCGGCCGTTTCATCACCACCTACCGCGCGGCCGGCGAAGTGATGGCCCACCAGGCCGCACCGGCACAGGAGGAAGTGGTCCAGGCCCTGGCCTCGGGCCTGCTGCTGCAGCGTCATCCGTGGGCACGCCTGGCCTGGCGCCGGGCCAAGCGCGGCGCCAGCCTGTACGTCAGTGGCCAGGACTTCGCGCTGCCGGTGAAGGACGCGCAGCGCCTGGCCGGCGCCGAGCAGCTCGATGCCGCCGCCTATCGCGGCCTGTCCGACAAGGGCCGCGCGGTGGTCCAGCAGCTGTTGGTCGGTGGCGTGTTCCAGCTGATCGATCCGAACGAGGTGTATGACGCTGAAGATGAGGATGACGGCGAAGACGCCGTGGTGCTCGGCGAAGTGGTTGAAGGCCGTGACCGTGTCGACGCGATCGACGCCGAGGCGGTGTCCGACGATGTCCACACCGTGACCGTGCACGACGACGGCATCGAGGTCATCGTCAACTTCGAGGATCACGACGAAGACGACAGTGACGACGGTCGCGCCTGAGCCCTGCCATGGTCCGGGTCCAGCAGGTCAGCCACGCCGACGCCCACGTTGCCATCCACGACGTGCGCCAACGCGTGTTCGTGCAGGAACAGGGCATCACCGCCGAACTGGAACGCGATGCGCTGGACCCGCTCAGCGCCCATGTGCTGGCGCTGGACAGTGACAACCAGCCGGTCGGCACCGGTCGGCTGGCCCCGGACGGCCGCATCGGCCGCATGGCGGTGTTGGCCAGCCATCGCAGCCACGGGGTCGGTGAGGCCCTGCTGGAGGCACTGGTCGAGGCCGGGCGCAGGCTCGGCCTGGCCGAGCTGCACCTGCACGCCCAGCTGCCCGCCCGCGATTTCTATGCCCGCCAGGGCTTCCTGCCGGAAGGCGAGGTATTCGAGGAGGCCGGCATCGGCCACCAGCAGATGCGCCGCCGGTTGGGCGCGGCCAGTGCCATCGACAGTCGCGAGCAGGCGGTGGCCATCACCACGGCCATCGTCCACCGCGCCCGCCGCCAAGTGTGGCTGCACAGCCGTCAGCTGGACCCGGGACTGCTCGACGCGCCGTCGGTACAGGCCGCCCTGCGCCGCTTCGTCACCGCCCGCCACGACAAGCAGCTGCGGGTGATCGTGCACGACGCCGCCGCCATCGCGTCTGCCGGGGCGCCGCTGCTGGCCTTGGCTCAACGCCTGCCCAGTGTGATCCAGTTCCGCGAGGCCACCGATCCGGTCGACCGTGCACTGGCCTCGGCCTGCCTGCTCAACGACGCCGGCGACTTCTACTTTCGTCTGATCGGTCATCGCCTCGACGGCGAGGCAGGCGTCGCGCTGCCTGCACGTTCGCAGCCGTTCGAGCAGCAATTGCAGCGGGTCTGGGACCGTTCGCGCGATTGCAGCGAACTGCGTGCGCTCGGCATCTGAGCGGGTACCGCCTACTCAACCTGTCTGGAAGCGGCACCGGGGGACCCGGGATGCCCGTTTTGGTGCCCCTTCCTGTCCGGATGGGGGTACAATTTGGCTGTTTGAACGCGCCCGCGCAGGGCTATTCATCTTCCTGCCGGGTCCTTCTGAAGCCATACCCCACAAAGCGAATCAACACCCTCCATCGTGGACAATCAACTGAAGCAGTTTGCGCAATCTTCGCAGCTCGCCGGCGGCAACGCCTCCTATGTCGAGGACCTGTACGAGCAGTACCTGGTCTCCCCGGACAGTGTCGATCCCAAATGGAAGACCTACTTCGACGGCTTCAAGGGCCGCGAAGCAGGCGACATTCCGCACTCGGCCGTCATCTCCCACATTGCGGACGCGGCCAAGGAAGCGCTGAAGGCCGGCACCGGCAACGGTGCGGGCGACGAGCGTGAACGCAATGTCGGTCGTCTGATCACCGCCTACCGCTCGCGCGGCCACCTGGACGCCCGCCTCGATCCGCTGGGCCTGGCCGCGCCGGTCAACACCCCGGACCTGGGCCTGCCGTTCCACAGCCTGTCCGATGCCGACCTCAACAGCGAGTTCAGCACCGGCGGCGTCGGTGGCCAGCCGCGCATGAAGCTGCGCGACCTGCTGGCACGCCTGAAGGCGACCTACACCGGCTCGATCGGTGCGGAGTTCATGCACATCTCCGAGGTCGAGCAGCGCCAGTGGATCTACAAGAAGCTGGAAGCAGCCGGCGGCAACTACCAGCTGGACGCTGACACCCAGCGCCGCACCCTGGAGCGCCTGACCGCGGCCGAAGGCCTGGAGCGCTACCTGCACACCAAGTACGTCGGCCAGAAGCGCTTCTCGCTGGAAGGCGGCGACTCGCTGATCCCGATGATGGACACCATCATCCGCAGCGCCGGCAAGGATGGCGTCAAGGACGTGGTGATCGGCATGGCCCACCGCGGCCGCCTGAACGTGCTGGTCAACACCCTCGGCAAGAACCCGCGCAAGCTGTTCGACGAGTTCGAAGGCAAGTTCGAGCACGACGAGCACGCTTCTGCCGGCGACGTGAAGTACCACATGGGCTTCTCGGCCGACGTGGCTACCGACGGCGGCCCGGTGCACCTGGCGCTGGCGTTCAACCCGTCGCACCTGGAAATCGCCGACCCGGTCGTGGCCGGTTCCGTGCGTTCGCGCCAGGAGCGCCGCAAGGACACCGCACGCAAGCAGGTCATGCCGATCCTGATCCACGGCGATGCGGCCTTCTCGGGCCAGGGCGTGGTCATGGAGCTGTTCCAGATGTCGCAGGCCCGCGGCTTCGCCGTCGGCGGCACCGTGCACATCGTGGTCAACAACCAGGTCGGCTTCACCACCTCCAACCCGCTGGACACGCGCTCCACGCGCTACGCCACCGACGTGGCGAAGATGATCGCCGCCCCGGTGCTGCACGTGAACGGCGATGATCCGGAAGCGGTGGTGTTCGCCGCGCAGCTGGCCTTCGAGTTCCGCCAGAAGTTCGCCAAGGACGTGGTCATCGACCTGATGTGCTACCGCCGTTGGGGCCACAACGAGGCCGACGAGCCGGCGATCACCCAGCCACTGATGTACCAGGTGATCCGCAAGCACCCGACCACCCGCGAGATGTACGCCGAGCAGCTGGAAAAGGCAGGCGTGATCGCTGCCGGTGCCGGCAAGGCGATGGTCGATGCCTACCGCGAGAAGCTCGATGCCGGTGAGGTGACCACCGAGCTGGCCAAGGTCGAGAAGACCCCGCCGACCAGCCCGCTGTTCGTCGATTGGCCGAAGCTGCTGGAAGGCAAGCTGTCCGACCCGGTCTCGACCAAGGTCGAGAAGAACAAGCTGGTCGAACTGGCCAAGCTGATCAACACCATTCCCGAAGACGTGCAGCTGCACTCGCGCGTGGCCAAGGTCTATGACGACCGCCGCAAGATGGCCGCCGGCGAGATCCCGGGCGACTGGGGCTTTGCCGAGAACCTGGCCTACGCCACCCTGCTCGACGAAGGTCACGCACTGCGCCTGGTCGGCCAGGACGTCGGTCGCGGTACGTTCACCCACCGCCACGCGATCCTGCACGACCAGAAGACCGACAACTACTACATGCCGCTGCGGCAGCTGGTGGATTCGCCGGAGAAGGCCACCGTCATCGATTCGCTGCTGAGCGAAGAAGCGGTGATGGCCTACGAGTACGGCTTCTCCACCACCGATCCGAACACGCTGTGCATCTGGGAGGGCCAGTTCGGCGACTTCGCCAACGGCGCCCAGGTGGTGATCGACCAGTTCATCGCCGCCGGTGAAGCCAAGTGGGGCCGCATTTCCGGCCTGACCCTGCTGCTGCCGCATGGCTATGAAGGGCAAGGCCCGGAGCACAGCTCGGCGCGCCTGGAGCGCTTCCTGCAGCTGTGTGCACTGGAGAACATGCTGGTGGTGGTTCCGTCCACCCCGGCACAGGCCTTCCACATGCTGCGCCGCCAGCTGCACCTGACCACCCGCAAGCCGCTGGTGGTGATGTCGCCGAAGTCGCTGCTGCGCCACAAGCTGGCCGTGTCGACCCTGGACGAGCTGGCCAACGGCGAGTTCCAGCACCTGATCGGCGACGCCAGTGCGGACGCCAAGAAGGTCAAGCGCGTGGTGCTGTGCTCGGGCAAGGTCTACTACGATCTGCTGGAAGACCAGACCAAGCGTGGCCAGGACGACGTGGCGATCATCCGCGTGGAGCAGCTGTATCCGTTCCCGCGTGCGCTGCTGGCTGCCGAGCTGAAGAAGTACGGCAAGGCCACCGACGTGGTGTGGACGCAGGAAGAACCGCAGAACCAGGGTGCGTGGTACCAGATCCGCCACCACCTGCAGTTCTGCCTGGCCGATGGCCAGAACCTGCACTACGCCGGTCGCGCACGTTCGGCGTCGCCGGCTGCCGGTCACATGGCTGACCACGTCCGCGAACAGCAGCAGCTGATCGCCGACGCGCTGGTCAACCCGTTCAACGACACGTTCGCTGAATAATCCTCCCCCTATTTAGAAGACAAACCAGGAAGCTCCCGCAATGGCCACCGAAGTCAAAGCCCCGGTACTGCCCGAATCCGTCGCCGACGGCACCATCGCCACCTGGCACAAGAAGGTGGGCGACGCCGTCAAGCGCGACGAAAACCTGCTTGACCTGGAAACCGACAAGGTCGTCCTGGAAGTGCCGTCGCCGGTCGACGGCGTGCTGAAGGAAATCAAGTTCGCCGAAGGCTCGACCGTGACCTCCAGCCAGGTCGTGGCGATCATCGAAGAAGGCGCCGTGGCTGCTGCCCCGGCTCCGGCTGCCGAAGCCGCTCCGGCTGCAGCCGCTGCGCCGGCCGCTGCTGCTCCGGCCGCTGCCGCCGCTCCGGCCCCGGCCGCCAAGTCGGCCGCCGATGCGCTGCCGCCGGGCGCCCGCTTCACCGCCATCACCGAAGGCGTGAACCCGGCCGACGTCGACGGCACCGGCCGTCGCGGCGCGGTGACCAAGGAAGACATCGTCAACTTCGCCCGCAACGGCGGCGCCGGCAAGGCCGGTGGTGCACGTCCGGAAGAGCGCGTGCCGATGACCCGCATCCGCAAGCGCATTGCCGAGCGCCTGATGGAGTCGAAGAACTCCACCGCCATGCTGACCACCTTCAACGAAGTCGACCTGTCCAAGGTGTCGGCGGCGCGCAAGGAACTGCAGGACGAGTTCGTCAAGGCCCACGGCATCAAGCTGGGCTTCATGAGCTTCTTCGTGAAGGCCGCCGCCAACGCGCTGCAGCGCTTCCCGCTGGTCAACGCCTCGATCGACGGCGACGACATCATCTACCACGGCTACTCGGACATCTCGATCGCCGTCTCGACCGAAAAGGGCCTGGTCACCCCGGTCCTGCGCAATGTCGAGCGCATGTCGTTCGCCGACATCGAGAAGACCATCGCCGACTACGCCAAGAAGGCGCGTGACGGCAAGCTGGGCCTGGATGAACTGCAGGGCGGCACCTTCACCGTGACCAACGGCGGCACCTTCGGTTCGCTGCTGTCGACCCCGATCATCAACCCGCCGCAGAGCGCCATCCTGGGGATGCACGCCATCAAGGAGCGTCCGATCGCCCAGAACGGCCAGGTCGTGATCGCGCCGATGATGTACCTGGCGCTGTCGTACGACCACCGCATCATCGACGGCAAGGATTCGGTGCAGTTCCTGGTGGACATCAAGAACCAGCTGGAAAACCCGGGCCGCATGCTGTTCGGCCTGTAAGACACCTCCCGCCCCTCCGCGCCTGCGCGGAGGGGTTCTGGTAATGCATCAAGGAATAATTCAATGGCTGAACAATTCGACGTCGTCGTCATCGGTGCCGGCCCGGCCGGTTACCACGCTGCCATCCGCGCGGCCCAGCTGGGCCTGAAGACCGCCTGCATCGACGCGGCGCTGGGCAAGGACGGCAAGCCGGCCCTCGGCGGCACCTGCCTGCGCGTGGGCTGCATCCCGTCCAAGGCGCTGCTGGATTCCTCGCGCCAGTTCTGGAACATGGGCCACATCTTTGGCGACCATGGCATCAGCTTCAAGGATGCCAAGATCGACGTCGAGGCGATGGTTGGCCGCAAGGACAAGATCGTCAAGCAGTTCACCGGCGGCATCGGCATGCTGTTCAAGGCCAACAAGGTCGCTGCCTATTATGGTTTTGGCGAACTGCAGCCGGGCAACGTGGTCAAGGTCACCCAGCATGACGGTTCCATCGTCGAGCTGAAGGGCACCAACGTCATCATCGCGGCCGGTTCGGATTCGATCGAACTGCCGTTCGCCAAGTTCGACGGCGAGACCATCGTCGACAACGTCGGCGGCCTGGACTTCACCGAAGTGCCGAACCGCCTGGCGGTGATCGGCGCCGGCGTCATCGGCCTGGAACTGGGCAGCGTGTGGAAGCGCCTGGGCGCGGAAGTCACCATCCTCGAAGCCATGCCGGAGTTCCTGGCGGCTGCCGACGCCGAAGTGGCCAAGACCGCTGCCAAGGAATTCAAGAAGCAGGGCCTGGACATCAAGCTCAATGCCAAGGTTTCCAAGACCGAGATCACCGGCAAGGGCAAGAAGAAGGAAGTCATCGTCACCTACACCGACGCTGAAGGCGAAAAGACCCTGACCGTGGACAAGCTGCTGGTGGCCGTTGGCCGTCGCGCGGCCACCAAGGGCCTGCTGGCCGAAGGCACCGGCGTCAAGATCAACGAGCGCGGCCAGATCGAAGTCGACGCGCACTGCCACACCGGCGTCAACGGCGTGTGGGCGGTGGGCGACTGCGTGCGCGGCCCGATGCTGGCGCACAAGGGCTTCGAGGAAGGCATCGCGGTGGCTGAGCTGATCGCCGGCCTGCCGGGCCACGTCAACTTCGACACCATCCCGTGGGTCATCTACACCGAGCCGGAACTGGCGTGGGTCGGCAAGACCGAAGCCCAGCTGAAGGCCGAAGGCATCCCGTACAAGGCCGGCAGCTTCCCGTTCGCCGCCAACGGCCGTGCCGTGGCGATGATCGAGCCGGCGGGCTTCGTGAAGATCCTGGCCCATGCCGAAACCGATCGCATCCTCGGCATGCACCTGGTCGGCGCCAACGTCTCCGAACTGGTGCACGAAGGCGTGCTGACCATGGAGTTCAGTGGCTCGGCCGATGACCTGGCCCGCATCTGCCACGCCCACCCGTCGCTGTCGGAAGTGATCCACGACGCGGCGATGGCGGTCAGCAAGCGCGCCATCCACAAGGCGAACTGATCGGCATCATGGCAGGTGCCGACCGTTGGTCGGCACTCACCTGCAGACGAAAAACCCCGCTTCGGCGGGGTTTTTTGTTGCCCGTTTTCCTGCAGAGCCAAGCCCATGCTCGGCTCTCCGGTCGGCAGCCGCGGAGGGTGAAGCCGAGCGTGGGCTCGGTTCTACACCTTTCCAGCCGGCTTCTTCGGCGGATCGTCACAGATGCGGTGCTGGGCCACGGTTTCACCGGCCTTCCACTCCTTCACCACCCGGCAGCGCTCCTTGGGTTTGACCGCCTTGGCCGCTGCAGCATCCGCCTCATCGGCAGCGGCGGTCTGCTGGCGTTCCAGCCATGCGGACGGCGGCACCGGTGTGGCCAGTGCCGGCCCCGCGAGCAATGCCAGCGCGACCAGCAACACAGCCCTCATGCCGCCACCGGGCCGCCGCCGAGCAGGCGCGCGGGCAGCATGAACAGCGCGCGCAGGAACGCAAACAGCGCCGAGAAGGTGATGCCGACCAGGCGGAACGGCAGGCTCAGCAGCCACACGAACGGCCAGGCGATCAGGGCGAGGATCGCCAGCGGCCAGCACAGCACGAACAGCAGGCACCACACGCCGAGCGCGAACAGGGTCTTCATCACGGTCTCCTTGTGGCGGCACCTTGCCGCCTGCGGACACCTTGGCGCCCCGCTCTGGCCGCCCGCAAACGGTTTGCGACGAAACCCGGCTCGGGGCGATGAATCCGGTGGTGGGGAAACCGAAGATTGATCAGGTTGCCGGCCAGCGGCCGGCACGACCGAACGGATTCACACCAGCACTGCGCCCGGGCGGCCGTGGGTGACCTGGAAGCGCGCCGCAGTGCGCACCGGCGCATCCGCGCGCAGCACGCTGTCGGCGAAGCGCAGCTCCGCATCCACGGTCTGCCGGTTCAGCTGCAGCTTCCACCAGCCGCGGCGGTCACCGTCGAAATAGCGGATGTGCGGGTTCTGCGCTATCGACGGCCCATAGTACGGCCCGTACGGTGTGTCGTCTCCGCCACTGCTGATCGCCGGGGCGATGAATTCGGTGGCCACGATCGGCGCGCTGGCCGCGTCGAAATCCAGCTTCAGGTCGTTGACGAAAGTGGAATGCCAGTCACCACCGAGCACGATGGCATTGCCCTGCCCGCCTGCCTGCATCGCCTGCAGCAATCGCTTGCGTGCGGCGGGATAGCCGTCCCAGGCATCGTTCCAGAAGCGCTCGCGCGCCGTGCCGCCGTCCAGCCGCAGCTGCGCCATCAGCAGCTGCTGCACCACCACGTTCCAGCGCGTGCCGCGTGCGGCCGCCATCGACTGCGCGAACCAGGCTTCCTGGCCCACGCCCAGCATGCCAATGCGTGGATCCAACGCAGCGTCGCAGCGCGGCGACTCGCCCACCCCGCAGGGATTGGCCGGACGGAACTGGCGGCAGTCGAGCAGCACAAGCTGTGCCAGATCGCCGTAACGCAGGCGCCGATGCACGCGCAGGCCACCGTTGCCCGCAGGCGTACTACGCATCGGCAGGTGTTCGTAGAACGCGCGGTAGGCCGCCGCCCGGCGAACGATGAAGTCCTCCGTCGAGGCGCCGGGCTTCTCCGGATGGATGCCGGAGTAATCGTTCTGCACTTCGTGGTCGTCCCAGATCACCGCGAACGCGTGGGCGGCGTGCGCGGCCTGCAGATCGGGATCGAGCTTGTACAGCGCGTACTGGTCGCGGTAGCGCGCCAGGCTGACGGTCTCGCCACTGAAGCGTTCCGCATCCAGCGTGCATCCGCGCGCGTTCTGCAGTGGGCTGTACTCGTACAGGTAGTCACCGGCATGCAGCACCAGGTCGACATCACTCTTCGCGATATCGCGCAGCACCGGGTAGTAGCCACTGTTCCAGGCCTGGCAGGTGCACAGGGCCAGCCGCAGCTGCTGCAGCTGCGCGTCGGGCAGCGGCGCGGTGCGGAAGTGGCCGACCGCGCTTTCCTCGTCACCGTCGCAGGCAAAACGGTAGTAGTAGTCGCGGCCTGGGCGCAGGCCATTGACCTCCACGTGCACCGAATGCGCCAGCTCGGGCACTGCCGCGGCGACGCCACGCTGCACCAGCCGGCACATGCCCGGGTCTTCGGCCACGAACCAGCGCACCGGCACCGCCCGCGATGGCATGCCGCCGCCGTTGAGCGGGTCCGGCGCCAGACGCGTCCACAGTACGGCTCCCTGCGGATCCGGATCGCCGGCGGCGACGCCCAGGGTGAACGGATCACGCCCCAACCGCGGGCGCGGGCCGGCCGTGGCCAGCCCCGGCATCGCCGCCAGTGCGATCGCCGCCCCCGTGCCCTGCCACGCCATGCGCAACAGGCGACGACGGCTTTCCGGATCGACGGGGCCGCGCATCAGAAGTGCACGGTGGCGGTGGCCATCACCTGCCGCGGCGCGCCAACCTGCATGGTCGCCAGGCTGCGGGTCGGGTCGGCGGCGTAGGTGCCGTTGGTGTTGATCGAGGACAGGTAGCGCTTGTCGGTCAGGTTGGTCAGGTTCAGCGCCACGGTCAGGTTCTGCGCCGGGCCGAGCTTGCCGAAGTCGTAGGCCACCGAAGCGTTGACCAGCCAGTAGCTGGGCACCGACACGTCGTTGGTATAGGTCACGTAACGCTTGCCGACATGGTTGGCGGCCAGGCGCAGGTCCCACGGGCCCGGGGTCCAGGCCAGGGTGCTGGCGAACATCCATTCGGGGGTGTCAACGGTCTTCTTGCCGCGGGTCGGCACCACGCCGTTGTTGACGTAGTCGTTGTCGTAGGTGCTGTCATTCCACGACAGCGCGTTGGACCAGGTCAGGTCCTGCATCGGCTTCAGCTGCAGGGTCGCCTCGGCGCCGCGGCTGGTTACCGAACCGACGTTGGAGAACAACGCCGGGCAACCGAGGATGCCCACGCACTGCGCGATGGCCAGCAGACGGTTGTCGAACTTGACGTCGTACACCGCTACCGAGGCTTCATAGCCCTGGCCGTAGCCGCGCCAGCCCAGCTCGATGGTGCGCGACTGTTCCGGCTTCAGGTTCTTCGCGCTGGCATCGAAGGCGGCCTGCGGCACGTTGAACGGGCTGCCCACGCCCAGCGCGTAGGCGGCCACGTTCTTGGCGAACGAGCCGAAGATCTCGTTGCCCTCGTTGAGCTTGAAGTTGAAGCCCGCCTGCGGGAGCAGGCCCTTCTTCGAGGTCAGGCTGCTGTTGTTGGCATAGCTGCCCAGCGGCGTGCGCACGCGGGTGCGGGTGTGCGGCGACTTCGCGCCGATATCGATGGTCAGGCGGTCACCGAACAGGCGGAAGCGGTCCTGCACGTAGAACTGGCGGGTGATGGTGGTGTAGCGCTGGTGCCACACGCGCTGGTCCGGATTGCGCAGGAAGAAGTCGTCGGTGATCGGGCCGTCGATGTAGTAGAAGTTGCGCTGCACGCTGTGGCCGTTGTCTTCGTACCACAGGCCCGCCTCCAGTTCGTGGCCCGCCACGTTCCAGGTGAACGCCGAGGTCACGCCGGTGCGGTCGATCGCATACTCGGTGGTGCGGATCGAGATCGGGATCTCACGGCTGGTGCCCGGGTTGGACGGATTGGACGGGCTGAACCAGTGGCCCTGGCCACGGTTGCTGTGGTTGTAGACGTTGACCTTCAGGCGCATCGATTCGTTCAGGCCGAAATCACCGGCAATGCTGGACACATCGTCATTGCGCAGGCCGTGACCGGAGTAATAGGCGTCCCACGGGCTGTTGACGCCACCACTGTACTTTCCGCGTGCAGCAGCCACCGCGCGATCCCAGTCCGGCGCGTAGTTGTCCCAGTCCCAGCCGAGGCGATCGATCATCTCCAGCGACAGGTCCTGGTAGTCGGCCTCGACGCGGCGCGAAGCGTTGAACAGCGCGGTGATCCTGCTGTCCGTGCCGAAGTTGTAGGTGGCCTTGCCGTTGAACTGCTTCAGTTCCTGCGAGCCCTTGCCCTTCCACTTGTCGCCTTCGGAATACACGCCGGACAGGTAAGCGGCAAAGCCCTGGTGGTCGCCGGTATCGAGGCGCGCATAGCTGCGGCGCGCATTGTCGCTGCCGAAGCTCTGTGCCAGCACGACCCCATATTCGGTGGACGGATCGATCGAGTAGAACTGGAACACGCCGCCGAGGTTGCTGGTGGACGGCGTACCCAGCGCACCAATGCCGGTGGAGACCTCCGCACCGCCCAGGTTCTCGCTGATCACCGCGCGGCTGATGTGCAGGCCGTTGCTGTTGCCGTAGGCCATGTTGCCCAGCGGGATGCCATCGAGGGTGTAGCCCAGGCGATTCTGGTTGAAGCCACGCAGGCTGATGCTGGTGGACCATTCGTAGGCGCCGGTGGCATCGGCCGATTCGAAATGCACGCCCGGCTTGGCCGCCAGCAGCTTCAGCGGGTTGGCACCGGGCGGCAGGACCTTCATGTCCTCGGCGGTCACGCGCTGCACCTGGCGGGCTTCGCCGCGGCCGATCACCGAGATCGAATCGAGGGTCGTGGCCGACTGCGCGTCGGTCGCGGGGGCGGTTTCAGCGACAGCCAGCGACGGCAGCGAAGCACAGACCAGCAGGGCCAGCAGATTGCGGCGAAGCGGAGCGTGGGACGGCATGGAGGCGGATTCCTTGGGCACGCTGGACGCCGAAGGGCGGCGTCGAAGAGCAGCAGCGGCGGAATCGTAGAAGCCTCGCGTTACATGTCATTTACACGCCACGTACGGAAGATTGGCGTTCTGAATGGTTTGCAAGCCGTGGGGTGGTTGCCGGCAAGCGGCCGGCACTACGGTTATTCGAATGAGCCGACCGAGTCGTGGGCCAGGTTGTCGAAGCGGGTGTACTCACCGAAGAACTTCAGCTTGCACGATCCGGTCGGGCCACCACGGTGCTTGCCGATGATGATCTCGGCCAGGCCCTTGTCTGGCGAATTTTCCTTGTTGTAGTAATCGTCGCGGTAGATGAACACGATCATGTCCGCGTCCTGCTCGATTGCGCCCGATTCGCGAAGGTCGGCCATCACCGGGCGCTTGTCGGTACGTGTTTCCAGCGAGCGGTTGAGCTGCGACAGCGCGATCACCGGCACGTGCAGTTCCTTGGCCAGGCCCTTCAGCGAACGCGAGATCTCCGAGATTTCGGTGGCACGGTTTTCACTGTTGCCCGGCACGCTCATCAGCTGCAGGTAGTCGATCACCACCAGGCCCAGGTCGTGCTCGCGCTTGAGACGGCGGCACTTGGAACGCAGCACTTCCGGCGACACGCCCGGCGTATCGTCGATGAAGATCTTGGTTTCCTTCAGCATCTTGATCGCGCTGGTGACGCGGCTCCAGTCTTCATCTTCCAGCTGGCCGGTACGCAGGCGCTGCGCGTTGATGCGGCCGTTGGAGGAGATCAGGCGCATCGCCAGCTGCGAGGCCGACATTTCCATCGAGAACACCGCCACGCCCTTCTTCGACTTGATCGCCGCGTACTCGGCGATGTTCAGTGCAAAAGTCGTCTTGCCCATGGCCGGGCGCGCGGCGAGGATGATCAGGTCGGTCGGCTGCAGGCCGGCAGTCATCGCATCGAAGTCGTTGTAGCCGGTCGGCAGGCCGGTGATGTTGCCGCCGTTCTCGAATCGGTTGCGCAGTTCCTCGAAGGCATCCTTCAGCGCGCCAGGCATCGCCACGAAGTCGGTACGGCCGCGTGCACCCTGTTCAGCGATGGCGAACACGCTCTTCTCCGCAGAGGCCAGCAACTCACTGCTGTCACGGCCCTCAGGCTGGAAGCCATCGTTGACGATGTCGGTGCCGACCTGGATCAGCTGCCGCAGCACGGCCTTGTCACGCACGATCTCGGCATAAGCCACGATGTTGGCCGCCGACGGCGTGGTGCTCGCCAGCTCGATCAGGTAGGCACCATCGCCCACCAGCTCCAGCTTGCCCTGTGATTCGAACCACTCGCCCAGGGTCACCGCGTCGAACGGCCGCTCGCGCTCGGACAGCTCACGGATCGCGCGGTAGATCATCTGGTGATCGCGGCGGTAGAAATCGCCCTCGGTCAGCTGGTCGTTGACCCGGTCGTAGGCCTCCGGCGCCAGCATCAGGCCACCCAGCACCGCCTGCTCGGCTTCCACCGAATGCGGCGGAACGCGCAACTGGTCGATACGCGATTCATCGCGATCACGATCAAAGCCATCACCGCGCTCTCTGCGGTTGGAACGGAAGCCGGAACGAGCGGACATGCTGCGGTGTTTCCTGCAAAAGTGGGCCGGACGAGTGTAGGCATGCGCCGACCCCGGCAGCCATGGACAAGCCTGTGGATAAGCCGTGGAGAAACGGGGGATATCCGCCAGTGCCTGGCCACTCTGGCGCGGGGGCGTCGCAGTGCCTGCGACGGGCGCCGTTGCGGCGCCCGGGTGGGTCATTATCGCAGATCGGGCGGCCAGGGTCGGATTCCGTGCAGCGCACGGGCTCCGGTGCTCAGCGGAACGTGGGGCCAGGGCCCGCCGCTGCGCGCCGGGATCCGACCCGCGGCCTGGCTGCTGCTACCCCATCGGTCTCAGTCGCCCTTCACGTGCACCGCGATCAGTGCCAGGAACCGGTCCACGTAGCCCTGCAGGAATTTCTGCGTGCCCTCGTTGTGGATCGTGCCGTCGGCGTCGATCAGGCCGTCCTTGAAATGGATGAACGCCTCGGGCTGGCCGAGCACGTGCATGTCCAGGAAGGCCAGGCTGTTGCGCAGGTGCTGCTGGGCCACGGCGGTGCCGATCTGGCCGATGGAGGCGCCGATCACCGCCGCCGGCTTGCCGGCAAACGCACTGTCACCGTAGGGGCGCGAGCCGATGTCGATGGCGTTCTTCAGCACGCCCGGCACCGACCGGTTGTATTCGGGGGTCACGAACAGCACCGCGTCGGCGGCCCGCACCTGATCCTTCAGCCGGGTGCCCTGAGGCGGGTACTGGCCATCGAAATCCTGGTCGTACAGCGGTAGATCACCAATCTGCACGTACTGGAAGCGCGCGCGGTCGCCAGCGATCTTCTCCAGCGCATGGGCCAGCTTGCGGTTGCAGGAATCCTTGCGCAGGCTGCCGACGAACACAGCAATGGTGGGGACGGACATAGGGACATACTCCTCACGGTGCGGGAGGCCCAGCCTAGACGCCGGGCCCGTGCCGTCCGGTGAAGATCAGCCCCCGGTCACGCGGGTCCGCACCTGGCGCCAATGCGCCTGCCAGGCCTGGAACATCAGCACGTTCCACAGGTGGGTATGCCACTTGCGCTGGCCGCCCAGGAACTGCTGCCACAGCGGCTGCACCGCCGCCGCCGACAGCACGCCTTCGCGCTCCAGGCGCGCCGGCTGCAACAGATCTTCGGCCCACGGCCGCAGGTCGCCCTTCAGCCAGTCGCTGACCGGCGCGCCGAACCCGCGCTTGGGCCGGTGCACCATCGACTGCGGCACGTAGCGGCCAAGCACGCGCTTGAGCAGCACCTTGCTGGTGGTTTCGCTGCGCTTGAAGCCCAGCGGCAGCGACCAGGCGAACTCGGCCACGCGCCAGTCCAGCAGCGGCGCGCGTGCCTCCAGGCTGACCGCCATCGAGGTCCGGTCGACCTTGCAGAGCAGGTCATCCGGCAGGTAGGTCACGTAATCGGCCAGCATCATCGCGTCGGCCGGCGTGCCGGCACCGTGCAGCGGATCGGCCAGGTCGTAGAAGCTGCCGGCGGCCTGTGCGCCGGGCACTGCCGCGGCGGGGTCGCGCCAGCGCGAGATGCGGTTGCGGTACACGTCGCCAATGCCACGCGCGCCGGACTCGGCCAACAGCGCGGCCAGTCCGCCGGTCCGCGAGGCCTCGCCCTGCTGCTGCGCGCGCGCGCCCATCCAGCGTCGCAGCGGGCCCGGCACGCGGCCCAGCATCTGCCAGTTGCGCAGCGCGCGCACGTAGCGGGTATAGCCGAAGAACAGCTCATCACCGCCGTCGCCAGACAACGCCACGGTCACGCCCTGCCGCGCCAGCCGGGCGACCAGCGCGGTCGGCACCTGCGAGGCATCGGCAAAGGGTTCGTCGAACATTGCCGGCAGCTGCGGCACGACTGCCAGTGCATCCGCGCCGCTGACGTAGAGCTCGGTGTGGTCGCAGCCCAGATGCGTGGCCAGTTCCCTGGCCAGCGGTGCCTCGTCGTGGCCCGAATCGGTGAAGCCGATGCTGAAGCTGTGCACCGGCTGCCCGCTCTGCGCCTGCATCAGCGCCGCCACCAGCGACGAATCGGTACCGCCGGACAGGAACACGCCCACCGGCACGTCGGCCACCATGCGCAGCGCCACCGCGTCGCGCAGCAGCCCGTCCAGCTGCTCCTCTGCTTCCTCGATGCGGCCCTGGAACGGCGCAGCCAGTGCCGCCTGCATGCGTGCACGCGCATCCCAGTACGGGCGCTGCGCCTGCTCCGGGCGATGCGCCGATGCACCCGCCGCTACGGCTTCGGCGTCCAGGCGCAGCACGCGGCCGGGCATCAGCTTGTAGCAGCGCTGGTGGATGCTGTGCGGGGCCGGAATGTAATCCAACCGCAGCAACAGGGTCAGCGCGTCGCGGTCGATGTCGTTGTCGAACGCCGGGTGCTGCCACAGCGCTTTCAGTTCGGAACCGAACACCAGGGTGTCACCGGCCCAGCCGTAGTACAGCGGCTTCTTGCCAACGCGGTCGCGTGCCAGCCACAGGCACTGCGCCTGGCGGTCCCACAGCGCGATGGCGAACATGCCGTTGCAACGCTGCAGGGTTTCTTCCATGCCCCACTGCAGGATCGCCGCGAGCAGCACTTCGGTGTCGGAATGGCCACGGAAAGCATGCCCCAGCGGCTCCAGTTCGGCACGCAGGGCGGCGAAGTTGTAGACCTCGCCGTTGTAGGCCATCACGTAGCGGCCATCGGACGAGGCCATCGGCTGGTGGCCCAGCGGCGACAGATCGAGAATGCTCAGCCGACGGTGCGCCAGCGCGATGCCTGCCCCGGCATCGACCCAGCTGCCGCCATCATCCGGCCCGCGGTGGTGCAGCGCCTCGCCCATGGCCAGGACCTGCGCCTGCAGCACCTCGGCCGACGCCACCGGCGCCGGCAACAACATTCCCGCCAATCCACACATGCATCAAGGTTCCTGCGCCAGTTCAAGGGCGGCGCCAATCACCGCATTGTCGCTTGGAAGCCCGAACATTGCTGCCCCTGCCAGCGGGGTATAGGTATCGGCGCCGCAGACCCGGCGCAGCGGCAGGTGGCCGAAACCGGCCTCGACCAGTGCGGTGACCACGCCCTCGCCCACCCCTCCACTGTGGCGGCCCTCGTCCAGCACCAGCACGCGCCGTGCGCTGGCGGCCTGGCTGGCGATGAAGCCGGCGTCCAGCGGCACCAGCCAGCGCAGGTCGACCACCCGTACCTGCCAGCCCAGCTGCTGTTCGATGGCTCGCGCTGCGCGCAGCGCCATCGGCACGCCATTGCCGTAGGTGTAGACCACCAGCTCGCCAGCCTCCGGCCCGTAAACACGGCCTTCGCCCGGCACCAGTGCCCGGCCCTGGGCCGGGTAGTCGAACAGCCACTGGCCATCGCCCGGCTCATGCAGGTCCTTGCTCATGTACAGCGCGATCGGCTCCAGGAACACGGCCACGCGCCCATCCACCCGGGCCAGCGCCGCCAGCGTGCGCAGCATCATCACCGCATCGTCGCCGCGCGATGGGCAGCCGACCACCAGCCCGGGGATGTCGCGCAGGGCGGTGATCGAGTTGTCGTTGTGGAAATGGCCGCCGAAACCCTTCTGGTAGCCCAGCCCGGCCACCCGCACCAGCATCGGATTGCGGTACTGGTCGTTGGAGAAGAACTGCAGCGAACAGGCTTCGCCACGCAGCTGGTCGATGGCGTTGTGCAGGTAGGCCAGGTACTGGATCTCCGGGATCGGCAGCATGCCCATGTTGGCCAGGCCCTGCGCCATGCCCAGGATCATGGTTTCGTCCAGCAGGGTGTTGAACACCCGGCGCGGCCCGAAGCGGCGCAGCAGATCCTTGGTGACGGTGTAGACACCACCCTTCTGCGCCACGTCCTCGCCGAACAGCAGGCTCTGTGGATACTTGGCCAGCAGCTCCTGCAGACCATGATTGATCTGGATTGCGAGATGCCGCGGCGCCTGTCGTTCCGGCAATGCCTCGGCACCGCCATAGAGTGCCTCGCGTGCTTCGGCAGCGGCCTCGCGCTGCGCTTCGGCCTGCACCGCTGCAGGGGTGTACGGTGCCAGCGGCGCCATCACCTCCCGCAGCGACTGCAGCTTCGCACTGCCTTCGGCATCGGCGGCAGCGGCCATGCAGCGCGCGCGCATCGTTTCGTAGGCCACTTCGATGGCGTCCGCATCCATCCAGCCTGATTCCAGCGCGATCTGCGCCGAGCGCAGCAGCGGATCCTGCGCCTCGGCCGCGCACAGTTCCGGCAGCGCGCGCCATTCCACTTCAAAGTCGGTGCCGGCATGGCCCATCAGGCGCGTGGTGCGCAGATGCAGGAAGGTCGGCCGCCGCGTACGCCGGCAGTGTTCCACCGCCGCCTGCACCTGGGCGTGCCCGGTAGCCAGGTCGAGACCATCGGCAAAGAAATAGTCCAGCCCCGGCTGGTGGCTGAAGCGCTCGGCGATCCAGCCATCGGGGGTCTTCACCGAGATGCCCAGGCCGTTGTCCTCGCAGACGAACAGGATCGGCGCCGGTAGTTTCTGGTAGGCCGACCACATCGCGGTATTGAAGGCGGTCTGCGCGGTGGCGTGGTTGGCCGACGCATCGCCGAACGAGCACAGCACGATGCTGTCGGTGGGAATGGGCAGCGCCTGCCCCAGCCGCTTGCCACTCTCGATGGCCAGCGCGGTACCCAGCGCCTTGGGCAGGTGCGACGCAATCGTCGAGGTCTGCGGCAGCACCCACAATGGCTTGCTGCCCCACACCTTGTGGCGGCCACCGCTGGCCGGATCATCCGCGCTGGCGGCGAAGGACAGTGCCGCATCGCGCAGCGGGTCGATGCCCGGCACCTGCCGCGAACGCTCGGCCATGAAGGCGCCGGAACGATAGTGCAGGAAGGCGGGATCGGTGTGCCGGCAGGCCCGCGCCAGCAGCGCGTTGCCTTCATGGCCGGACGAACCAATGGTGTAGAAGACCTTGTTCTGCACGCGCAGCACGCGCGCCATCAGGTCCAGCTGGCGACTGGCCAGCTGCGAGTCGAACAGTTCATCGAAGGCGGCAGCGGTGAGCGTACTGCCGGGCAGGATCGGAGCATCTGCCGCGGGTCGCGGGCGCGGCGTCCCGCGCCACCCGCGCACCGCCTCAAGGAAATTGACGTCGCACACCTCGGCGCGGTTGAGCCCCCGCATGCGTGCGGGAATCGGATCCGGAACCACAGCGAACATCGAACACCCTCCGTGTCGTTGTTGCGTTCCGCCCGGCAATACCGGGCGCTACCCTGTGGGCATCAAGCCGCCTCGAAACGCGAGCGCACCTCGGCGGTCACCGCCGGCATCGGCAGGAAGCGCGGCTGCGCACGCACCCGCTGCAGCCAGGCGCGAACTTCCGGGAACGGCTCCAGGCTGATGCCGCCCTCGCCCGCCACATCGGTATAGGCAAACAGGGCGATATCGGCAATGCCGTATCCGCTGCCGGTGAACCACTGCGCTTCGCGCAGGTGCTGCTCCATCACCGCCAACGCGGTGGCGGCACGCTCGTGCAGGCGTGGCAGTTCGGCACGGCGTGGCGAGTCGGGCGCCGTCCAGCCCCGGATGAAGCGCGCTACCGCCACGCACGGCTCGTGCGTGTACTGCTCGAAGAACATCCAGCTCAACGCCTGCGCACGCTCCCAGCCATCGCTGGGCAGGTAGGGCGTGCCTTCGGCCAGCCAGAACAGGATCGCGTTGGACTCGGTCAGCACGCGGCCGTCGTCGCGGACGATCAGCGGCACCTTGGCATTCGGGTTGAGCGCCAGGAATTCGGGCGTGTGGGTCTGGCCATGGGCACTGTCCACTTCCACCCAGCGGTAACGGCTGCCGAGCTGCTCAAGCAGCAGCCGGACCTTGTGGCAATTGCCCGAGACCGACATGCCATGCACCGTCAGCGGGACGCGCTCTTCCACCATTGCCTGCTCCATCGGATCCGGCCGGCGGCCGGCTGCGTGCAGTCTGGCAAGTGCGCCAGGGAATGCCAAGCGCGGATGCAGCATGGCACCCCGGTAGTGCCTGCCGCTGGCCGGCAATCGCACGAATCCTGCTGCAGCGAGGTTGCCGGCCAGCGGCCGGCACTACCGGGCCACGTTCAGCGTGCACGCTGCCGCCACTGTTCGCGCGACTGGCCCCAGATCTGCATCGGTTTGTCGTTGTACGGCGGCGGCAGTTCGCCCATCCGCAGCAACGTGCTGCCCAGCTTGCGCGCGACCGCCCGCGAGTTGTCGTTGTTCTCGGCGATGGTATGGATCACCTCGTGCCAACCCAGCGTGTCGAAGGCCCAGTCGATCGCCGCGACCGCCGCTTCCGGCGCATAGCCCCGGCCCCAGCTGGCGCGGCGGATGCCCCAGCCGACCTCGGTACCCGGCCAGTCCTGCGGTTGCCAGGGGCCCATCCGCCCGATCCAGTCCCCGCTGGATTTTTCGATCACGCTGAACATCGAGAAGCCGAACAGCTGCCAGGCGCCAGCCAGGCTGCAGAAGCCGCGCCAGGCTACCGAAGGCGGCTGCACGCCACCGAGGGTGCGCATCGTTTCCTCGTCGGCGCAGAACGCCAGATAGGGTTCGTAGTCCTCGCGCAGCAGCGGACGCAGGATCAGGCGCTCGGTTTCCAGGCGCAGGTCGAAGATGCTCATGCCGACTCCATGTCGAAGGGGCCACCATGATGGTGGATTCCGCCTCCACACGGATGAATGCCCGCGCTCACAACGAAACGGGCCGGCATGCGCCGGCCCGTCGGGTACAGCACGTATTCTGGATTACTGGCGCGTGGCCGCAGTGGCGCTGGCAGCAGCGGTCTGCGTGACCAGCTGGCCATCGACCACCGGCAGGCGATCGCTGGCCGGCTTGTTGTCCATGCGCACGGTCTTCTCGGCGCCGTCGTAGCGGTAGGTCACGTTGTAGCCCTTCACCACGTCATTGGTGCCCATGGCGATGCGGTTGCCCGGCTTGCTGGCCATGCGCATGGTGCCGGTGGTGCCGTCCTCGTTGCGGTAGGTCACGTTGTAGCCGGTAACACGGCTCGACTCGGAGGTGGCGGTCTCGGTGTGGCACTGGCGCTCGGTACGGTTGACCACGCGGCCACCCACGTGGCGCTTGTCGATCTGGTTGCCGATGAAGCCACCGGCCACGGCACCGGCTGCGGTCGCGGCCTTCTTGCCGTTGCCACCGCCGACCTGGTTGCCGAGCAGGCCGCCGACCACCGCGCCGACCACGGTGCCGCCGACGTTGCCGTCACGCTCCGGCAAGCGCTCCTGCACGGTCACGTCCTGGCAGACCTCGTGCGGGGTCTGGGTGGTGGAGGTCTCGCGCACGGGATCGGTGCCGATCACGGTGGCGTAGGCCTTCTGCTTCTCGGTGATCGGGTCGACCTTCAGCACGTCGGCGTATTCCAGCCCGCGCGGTGCAGACGGGTCGAGCTTGTCACCACGCGCGCCATCGTCAACGGCATTGCCGTCAACCAGCCGCGATTCACCGTTGGGGGTTCCGGCGCTGATGGAATCAGGCGACTTGTCGCCGCTCTTCATGAAGGCGGCGGTGGCGATGCCACCGACCAGCAGCGCGCCCGCTGCGACCAGGACAGTTGTAGTTGTGCTTTTCATGACCTGCTCCTTGCGGACCATCCGCAACGTTCTCGGCCCAGATTGCAGCATGCACTGCCTGAACGGAATCTCCACATTTCCTGCTCATTCCTGTAACCCATTCAGCATCGGGAAATGCTGGGCCCGTGGTAGCGTTTGCATATTCCCCACGAGGATCCACGCCATGGCCAACCCGATGCTGCTGCCGGTACTGCAATGGGCCCGCCGGCTGCGCTACCCCACCCTGTTCAAGCTGACCGCCGGCCTGTTCGTGCTGACCCTGTTCATTCCCGACCCGATTCCGTTCGTCGACGAGCTGGTACTGGGCTTCGGCACCCTGCTGCTGGCCAACTGGAAGAGCCGCAATACAGTCCCGGCCCCGCCGCCGCTGGAACAGCGTTGATCCCGCTGGTCGACAGCCACTGCCATCTGGATGCCAGTGAATTCGATGCTGACCGCACGGCGGTGATCGAGCGCGCAGGCGCCGCGGGCGTGCGCGAGCAGGTGGTACCGGCCGTCACGGCCGCCAGCTGGCCGAAGCTGCGCGAGGTCTGCCGGCAGGCACCGGGGCTGTACCCGGCCTACGGCCTGCATCCGATGTTCCTGGCCGAGCACCGGCCCGACCATCTGCCGCTGCTGCGCGAATGGATCGTTCGCGAACGCCCGTGCGCGATCGGCGAATGCGGGCTGGACTTCTTCGTCGAGGGACTGGATGCAGAGGCGCAACAGGCGTACTTCATCGGCCAGCTGCAACTGGCCCGCGAGTTCGAGCTGCCGGTGATCGTGCATGCGCGACGCGCGGTGGATGCGGTCATTGCCGCGATCCGTCGCGTCGGCGGCCTGCGCGGCGTGGTGCACAGCTTTTCCGGCAGCCCGGAACAGGCCGCGCAACTGCACCGGCAAGGCTTCCTGCTCGGTCTCGGTGGTCCGCTGACCTACGATCGCGCGCAACGGCTGCAGCGCCTGGTGCGCGGGATGCCGCTGGAACAGCTGCTGCTGGAGACCGACGCGCCCGACCAGCCTGACGCCGGCATCCGCGGCCAGCGCAACGAACCAGCGCGACTGGCAGTCATCGCCCGCCATGTGGCTGCACTGCGCGGGATGGAGCTGGACGCGGTGGCCCAGGCCACGACGGAGAATGCGCGGCGCCTGTTCGCGCTGCCGGCAATGTAACGGGTAGGTGCCGGCCGCTGGCCGGCACGATCCATCACACCTCGCTGGAATCGACCACTTCGGCCTTCACCTTCTTCGGCTCCAGCAGCATTTCAAGCGCCTTGCCGACCGCCGCGAAGGCGAAGGCACCGGTGATGTGGGTTGCCGCACCGAGGCCTGCGCCACAGTCCAGTTTCAATGCAGCATCCGCACCGAGGTTCGGGCGGATGCCGCAGACGCTGCCATCGGCCTGCGGATACTTCACGTTTTCCAGCGAGTACACCGCCGGTACGCCAAAATAGCGCTTGGCATTCTTCGGGAAATTGAACTCGCTGCGCAGCTTCTTGCGGATCAGCGCCAGCATGGCGTCGTGCTCGGTGCGCGAGACATCGCGGATGCGCACCAGGGTCGGATCGGTGCGACCACCGGCAGCCCCCACGGTCAGCAGCGGCAGCTTGCGGCGACGGCACCAGGCGATCGTCTCGACCTTCACCCGGAAGCTGTCGCAGGCATCGATCACCAGGTCGAAGCCACGGTCCAGCAACTCGGCCATGTTCGACACGGTCAGGAATGCCTGCACGGCATCGACCTCGATGTCCGGGTTGATGGCGCGGCAGCGCTCTGCCATTGCCTCTGCCTTGTTGCGTCCGTAGTTGCCCTCCATCGCCGGCAGCTGCCGGTTGGTGTTGGACACGCAGATGTCATCGGCGTCGATCAGGGTCAGGTGGCCGACCGCCGAACGCGCCAGCGCTTCCACCACCCACGAGCCGACCCCGCCCATGCCCACCACCGCCACGCGGCTGCCCTGCAGGCGCTCGAGCGCACCTACGCCATACAGCCGTTCGATGCCGGCGAAGCGTTGTTTGACCTGTTCGTTCATGCGGCTATTTTAACGTGCAGGCGCCAGCGCCTACAGCGCGCCGGCATCGAACCCACCGTTGCACGCCAGGAGAGCCCGCCATGAACGCCAGCCCGCCCCGCCGCCCGTCCACTGCCCAGCGGTACCTGTTCGTGCTGTGCCTGGGCCTGCTGATCGGCCTGGTCGCCACGGTCATGGTCGGCCGCGCCCTGCAGGCCCGCCGCGACCCGTTCCCGGACAGCCTGATGCAGGTGATGCAGCGGCAATCGCAGCTGCTGCAGCAGGCCCAGCAGCAGAACCGCTGCAGCCTGGCCGACAGCGTGCCGCGGCTGCAGGCCCTGCGCCTTCTGTCCAACGATTTCGACCTGGCCTTTCCCGGGCTGAAGGACAACGGCCGGTTCCAGCAGCACGCCAGCCAACTGCGCGGCAACCTCAACGCTGCATTGGCGGCTCCGCCCAGTGACTGCACCGCTCTGGCCAAGGTCGTGGAAACCGTGCAGGCCGATTGCCGCGCCTGCCACCAGGACTTCCGCTGACGCGCATTCATCCTGTAGCCGGGCAAGGCACGCCTGGTTGGCACCTTGTTCACGTTCGAAAGGAGAGGATTCGTCCACCCTGCTGCATGACGCAGTACCACCCAACACACCCGCCTTCACGGCCAGGAGACGCTCCATGAAGATCCAGCTCATTGCCGCCAGCGCCATCGCTACCCTCGCCCTGGCTGGCTGTGCCACCTCGCCCGGCTACGGTGGCGGTGGTTACAACAACGGCTACAACAATGGTGGCTACGGCAACAACGGCGGTTACAACCAGGGCCGTTGCGCTGACTGTGGCATCGTCACCCGCATCAACACCGTGCCGTCGGGCCGCACCGCGCCCAGTGCGACCGGCGCCATCCTCGGCGGCATCGTCGGTGCCGTGGCCGGCCATGAGATCTCCGATCACACCGGTGGCAGCCGTGGCAACAAGAACATCGCTGCGGCCGCAGGCGCGGTCGGTGGCGCGCTGGCCGGCAACCAGATCCAGAAGAACGTCACCAGCGATACCTACGACATCAGCGTGCGCATGGACGATGGCCGCACCATCGTGGTCAACCAGCGCGACCTCGGCGGCATCCGCGAAAACACCTACGTGCGCGTGGTCAACGGCAAGGTCATCCTGCGCTGACCTGCGCCGGGCCGGCGGCAAAGAAAAAGGCCCGCTTGCGCGGGCCTTTTTCATGTGACGGCTTGCAGCGCGATCAGGTCGGCTGCACGGCGTCGGCCTGCAGGCCCTTCTGGCCCTGCACGACGGTGAAGGTGACCTTCTGGCCTTCCTTCAGGCTCTTGAAGCCCTGGGTCTGGATGGCACGGAAGTGCACGAACACGTCTTCGCCGTTTTCACGGCTGATGAAGCCGAAGCCCTTTGCATCGTTGAACCACTTGACGGTACCGGTCTCGCGATCAGACATCTCACTAACTCCCTGGTGACTCTCTCTTGTTGTTGGAAACGCCTGGTGGGCGGCTGACAAGCAAGGGGGAAGCGAGGTGCATCGATGCAGCGGATCGGGAAGATCTTGCTTCATCAGGCCACGATCCACGGTGACCTTGCCAAGCTCAGCGACTGCAACTTAACCCGCCCAAAACGAAAAAGCAACTGGCAAAATCTTTCACTGTCAACCCCAAAACGGCTACCATACGGGACAGCATGGGACTCTCATTCATCTTATATCTGCTAGCGGTCATTTTTGTCCTTGTCGGCATTGCCGGAATCATCCTGCCGGCCCTGCCCGGCATCCCGCTGGTGTTCATCGGACTGCTGCTGGCGGCCTGGGCGGACGGCTTCACCCACGTCGGCTGGCCGACCCTGGTCGCGCTGGGCGTACTGACCGTCCTCTCGCTGCTGGTGGACGTGCTGGCCACGGTGGTGGGTGCGCAGCGGGTCGGTGCCAGCCGCAAGGCACTGTGGGGTACGTTCGTCGGCAGCATCGTCGGCCTGTTCTTCATGCCGATCGGCCTCTTTGCAGGCCCCCTGATCGGCGCCCTGGCCGGCGAGTACTGGCACACCCGCGAACTGGGGCGCTCGACCAAGGTAGGCCTGGCCACCTGGCTCGGTATCCTGCTCGGCCTGGCGCTGAAACTGGCCGTGGTGATCGCGATGCTCGGCCTGTTCGCCTTCGCCTGGTTCCTGTAACCCGCACTGCCTTCACGCCGCGCGCACGCGGTGCCCGTGCATAAACCGTGGGGGCTGGCCGTGAACCGGTGCAGCCGCCACACTGTGCGATTCCCGTATTCACCTAAGGGCCTGCTGCAATGACCCTGTCTCCGCTGCTTCCCCGTCTCGCGCCGCTGGCGCTGGCCCTGGCCAGTGCGCCGCTGGCCGCGCAGGAGTTCGCGCCCAGCGCCGAAGCCTCGCCGGCCGCGTGCGCGGCGATTACTACCGATGCTGCCCGCCTGGCCTGTTATGACCGCCAGTTCGGCCGTACCCCGCAGGCCACTGCCGAGGCCGACGCTGCGGCCGAGGCGGCCGCGCAGGCCCGTCGCGAAGAACGCCAGACTGCACGCGTGAGCCAGGGCGAAGAGAAGCTGCGCGAGCGGGTCAGCGATCTGTTCCGTCCAGCAGCCCCTGACAGCGCACTGGCCAATGCTGGCCGCGGTTCGCTGCTGGACAGCCGCTGGGAACTGGCCGAGGACTCCAAGCTGGGCCCGTTCCAGCTGCGCGCCTACAAGCCGGTGTACCTGCTGCCGGCATTCTGGACCAGCGATCGCAACACCACGCCGCATTCGCCGAACCCGGCCAACACGGTCACCACGCCGCAGGTGCTGGACAGTGCCGAGCTGAAGTTCCAGATCAGTTTCAAGACCAAGATCGCCGAGAACCTGTTCGGCGACAACGGCGACATCTGGGCCGGCTACACCCAGAGCTCGCGCTGGCAGGCCTACAACGGCGAGGATTCACGCCCGTTCCGCGAAACCAATTACGAGCCGGAAGTGATGATGGTGTTCCGCAACGGCTACTCGATCGGTGGCTGGCGCGGGCGCATGACCGGCATCGCGCTGAACCACCAATCCAACGGCCGCGCCGACCCGCTTTCGCGCAGCTGGAACCGGGTGATGCTCAACATCGGCCTGGACCGCGAGAACTGGGCGCTGGTGCTGCGCCCCTGGTACCGCATTCCCGAGACCCGCAGCGACGACAACAACCCGGACATCGAGGATTACATGGGCCGCGGTGATGCGACCCTGACCTGGAACCGCAACGGCCACGAAGTCTCGCTGATGGCGCGCCATTCGCTGCGCACCGGCAGCCGCTCGCACGGTGCCCTGCAGCTGGATTACGGCTTCCCGATCAGCAACCTGCTGCGCGGGCATGTGCAGGTGTTCGACGGTTACGGCGAAAGCCTGATCGACTACAACCACAAGGCCACCTACGTGGGCGTGGGCGTGTCGCTGCTGGAGTGGTTCTGATGCCCGTGACGATCTGGCACAACCCGGCCTGCAGCAACTCGCGCGGCGCATTGAAGCTGATACGTGATGCCGGCTTCGAGCCAGTGGTGATCGAGTATCTCGGCAATCCACCCGATGTGGCCACACTGCGCCAGGTGCTGGCCGAATCCGGCCTGGACGCGCAGGCACTGGTGCGCAGCAAGGAGGCGCAGTTCGCCGAACTGGGCCTGGAAGGTGCGGACGAGGCCACGCTGCTGGCCGCGATGGCCGAACACCCGCGACTGATCAACCGCCCCGTGGTGCGCACGGACAAGGGCACACGCCTGTGCCGTCCACCGGAAACAGTGCTGGAGATCCTGTAACCCGCCTCGCCGCCGCGTAGCGGAGCGTGTTGGTAGAGTCGACTGTTGGTAGAGTCGACTGTTAGTCGACTCCCTCCTCACCCTTCATATGCATCCGCGGAAAAGCCCGCACTGCGTGCGATAGTCGACTGACAGTCGACTCTACCCCAGCGCCCTCTTCTACCCGGACGCCCTCCTCCCCGGCTGGCTTACAGCCAGTCGGTGATGCCTTCGCGGCGGTACACCTCGGCGAACGCGGGGCGCGCCTTCATCAACGTGGCGTGCGCCTTCAGTACCGGCCAGGTATCGGTAGGCCTGGGCATGTTGCGCGACCAGCGCATCAGCATCACCAGCATGTAGTCGACCACGCAGGGCGTGGCGCCCAGCAGGCAGGGGCCATGTGCATGCAGGTGCGCGGCCGCATGCTGCCAGGCCGCTTCCAGGCGCTGCCGTGCCATCCCGCGGCTGGCCTCGATATTCGCCTCGCCCGCCATTTCGTGTGGATAGAACCAGGCTCGATAGGCCGGCTGCAGCGTATTGGCACACCAGAACATCCAGCGGTAGGCATCGGCGCGCTGCGGCGTGCCCAGCGCGGGCAGCAGGTTGGCGTCCGGATGGCGATCCGCCAGGTACAACGCAATGGCCGCCGCCTCGGTCAGTACCAGGCCATCGATCAGCAGTGTCGGCACCACACCGGCCGGATTCAGCGCCAGGTACTCCGCCGACTTGTGCTCTCGCGCGTCGAAATCCAGCAGCACCAGTTCATGCTCGATGCCCAGCTCGATCAGCAGCCAGTGCACCACCAGCGCGGCGGTACTGGTCGAACCATACAGCGTGGTGCTCATGCAGAAGATCCTGTACAGGTGGATCAGCCGATTATGCGCCCGCGCGCACGATCGTTGCTCAGCCGCAGCTGCTCATGCAGGAATCCCGGCGTTCGCCACAGGACATCATCGGCGCGCGCATCGTACAGTCATGCGTCTTCAGTTCGCAGGCATGGCGCAGGTCCGGGTTGTCCACGTCCTTGCAGCGCTTGTCCGGCGCCGGCACCATCCGCTGCTCGCAATTGCTCTGGCGGCTGCCGAGAGAGTCATTCTGCGCCATGCAGCTGCGATAGCCGGCCTGGCACTGCACGCGGCACTGCGCCGATGCAGGGAAATCCGCGCCTTCGTACGACGCTGGGGTGTTGCAGCCGGCCAGCGCCAGCAGCATGCCTACCACGATGAATCGATGCAGGGCCATGGACACGTCCTGTGCGAGGGTGTGCCGACCGTAGCAGAGCAAGGGCTACAGGCGCGTTAATCCTCCCCCCGGATACAACAACGGCGCCACACGGGCGCCGTTGTCTGGACCGAAGCGTGCGGGGAGTTACTCCACCACCACCGGAATCTTGCCGATGCGGGCCTGCCATTCGCGCGGGCCGGTCTTGTGCACCGATTCACCGGTGGAGTCGACTGCCACGGTCACCGGCATGTCCTGCACGGTGAACTCGTAGATCGCCTCCATGCCCAGGTCAGCGAAACCAACCACCTTGGCGGCCTTGATCGCCTTGGACACCAGGTAGGCCGAGCCACCCACGGCCATCAGGTAGGCCGACTTGTGCTTCTTGATCGCCTCGATCGCGGCCGGGCCGCGCTCGGCCTTGCCGACCATGCCCAGCAGGCCGGTCTGTGCCAGCACCTGCTCGGTGAACTTGTCCATGCGGGTGGCGGTGGTCGGGCCGGCCGGGCCCACCACTTCGTCGCGCACCGGATCGACCGGGCCAACGTAGTAGATGAAGCGGCCCTTCAGATCAACCGGCAGTTCCTCGCCCTTGTTGAGCATGTCGACCATGCGCTTGTGCGCGGCATCGCGGCCGGTCAGCAGCTTGCCGTTGAGCAGCAGGGTCTGGCCCGGCTTCCAGCTGGCCACGTCTTCCGGCGTGATCGTGTCCAGGTCCACGCGGGTGCCCTTGGATGCGTCGTAGGTCAGCTTCGGCCAGTCTTCCAGCGACGGCGGGTCCAGCATCACCGGGCCGCTGCCATCGAGGGTGAAGTGCGCATGGCGGGTGGCCGCGCAGTTCGGGATCATCGCCACCGGCAGGTTGGCCGCGTGGGTCGGGTAGTCGTTGATCTTGATGTCGAGCACGGTGGTCAGGCCACCCAGGCCCTGCGCACCGATGCCCAGCGCGTTGACCTTCTCGTACAGCTCCAGGCGCAGCTCTTCGATGCGGTTGGACGCACCACGGGCCTGCAGCTCGGTGATGTCGATCGGCTCCATCAGCGCTTCCTTGGCCAGCAGCATCGCCTTCTCGGCGGTGCCACCGATGCCGATGCCGAGCATGCCCGGCGGGCACCAGCCGGCGCCCATGGTCGGCACGGTCTTCAGCACCCAGTCGACGATCGAGTCGGACGGGTTGAGCATGGCGAACTTGGTCTTCGCTTCCGAACCACCGCCCTTGGCGGCGACGATCACGTCGACCTTGTTGCCCGGCACCACCTTGACGTTGACCACGCCCGGGGTGTTGTCCTTGGTGTTGATGCGCTTGCCGGCCGGATCAGCCAGCACCGAAGCGCGCAGCTTGTTGTCCGGGTGCATGTAGGCACGGCGCACGCCTTCATTGGCCATGTCTTCCACGCCCATGGTGGCGTCGTCCCAGCGCACGTCCATGCCGATTTCCAGGAACACGGTGACGATGCCGGTGTCCTGGCAGATCGGACGGTGGCCTTCGGCGCACATCCGCGAATTGATCAGGATCTGGGCCATCGCTTCCTTCGCGGCCGGCGACTCCTCGCGCTCGTAAGCGGCGGCGAGGTTCTTGATGTAGTCGACCGGGTGGTAGTACGAGATGTACTGCAGCGCGTCGGCGATGGACTGGATGAGGTCTTCCTGCTTGATCGATGTCACGTCTTGCTCGCTTGCTCGAGGCTGGCGGGGGTAATCCGCCCATTTTACCCCCTCCCCCGGCCCCGGGGTGGTAGTGCCGGCCGCTGGCCGGCAAGATTCCCCCGACGCTCTGTCACGCCACGCGCCACTGCGGCGTCCTTGCCCACATGAACGCCGAAACCGCTTTCCAGACCCACCGCCCGCGCCTGATGGCCCTGGCCTACCGCCTGCTTGGCAGCCGCGCCGACGCCGAAGACGTGCTCCAGGATGCCTGGCTGCGCTGGTCCGGCGCCGACCCGGCGGCCGTCCGCGACCCCGAAGCCTGGCTGGTCACCACCACCACCCGGCTCGGCCTGGACCGGCTGCGCGCGGCCAAGCGCGAGCGCGTGCACTACGTCGGCCCATGGCTGGCCGAGCCGCTGGCGGTCACCCTGGAGCCCGACCCGGCGCCCGGCCCGGCGCAGCTGCATGCGCTGGCCGACGACGTCTCGGTCGCCTTCCTGACCCTGCTCGAACAGCTCGGCCCCGAGGAACGCGCCGCGTTCCTGCTGAAGGAGGCCTTTGACCACGACTACCGCGAAATCGCCGAGCTGATCGGCCACAGCGAAGCCAACTGCCGGCAACTGGTACACCGTGCCCGGCAGCGCCTGCACGCCGGACGGCCGCGCTTCAACGCCGATGCCAGCCAGCACCGGCAGCTGCTGGCGCGCTTCATGGACGCCTCGCAGCGCGGCGACAGCGAGGCGATCCAGGCCCTGCTGCACGCCAACGCGCTGCTGGTCTCCGACGGTGGCGGCGTGGTTACCGCCGCGATCCGCCCGCTGCGGGGCGCCGAGCGCATCGGCCGCCTGTTCTGGGCCATCGCCCGCCGCAGCGCGGCGCATCCGGCGCAGCTGGGCTATGTCAACGGCGAACCGGCGATCCTGCGCTTCCACGGCGAGCGCCTGCACTCGGTCACCACCATCGAAGTGGTCGACGGCCGCATCGCCAATGTCTACAGCGTGTTGAATCCGGAAAAGTTGCCGAAGGTTGTCACGCGCGGCGACGCTGCGGCGTCCTGGTAGTGAAAGGCGGCCATCGTGGCCGCCGTGGAGCCCCCGATGTCCAATCACACTTCTCCCCGCGTCCCCTACACCCGCCTGGCCGCCGAGGCCTTCAAGGGCCTGCTGGCCACCAGCCAGGCGGTGCATGACAGCTCGATCGATCCGACCCTGATGGAACTGGTGTTCCTGCGCGTGTCACAGCTCAACGGCTGCGGCTACTGCATGGACATGCACGGCACGGCGCTGCGCAAGGGTGGCATCGAGCCGCGCAAGCTGGACACGCTGCCGGCATGGCACGAGAGCCGCTTCTTCGACGAACGCGAGCGCGCGGTGCTGGGTTGGGCCGAGGCACTGACCCGGCTGACCGACGGCGCGCCGTCGCAGGCGGCGTTCGATGCATTGGCGCCGCACTTCGATGAGAAGGGCATCAGTGACCTGAGCATGGGAATTGCGGTGATCAACGCCTGGAACCGGCTGGGTGCGGGCCTGCTGCCGCCGCTGCCGGCCTGACCCACCCCGCCTTCGACAATTCACTGGAGCTGCTGGTAGGTGTCGACCTTGGTCGACACGGTAGATCCACGCTACGCGTGGATGCGGGAGAGTCAGATCCCTTCGCTTCGCGAAGGGATCTGACCCGCTGTGGGTCGCTGGGGTCAGAGCCCTTTGCCGCGCAAAGGGATCTGACCCCGGCGCCAGCCACACGCCTGCACTGACCCCCTCTGCACGTATCAGGCGCGCACAATACGCGCATGCCTGCCACCCCCACCGCTGGCGCTGACGCCGCAAAGAAACCCAGCCTGCGCCAGCGCTTCAGGGCGATGCGCAACCTGCCGCCGTTCCTGCGCATGGTCTGGAAGACCAGTCCCGCGCTCACCCTGGCCAGCCTGGGGCTGCGCCTGATCCGCGCGCTGCTGCCGGTGGCGATGCTGTACGTCGGCAAGCTGATCATCGACAGCGCCCTGCACCTGAGCCAGCACGACGCGGGCTTCCCGCCGCTGGGCGAAGCGCTGTCCAGCGGCGTGCTGAATCCGCTGCTGGGCCTGCTGGCGCTGGAATTCGGCTTGGCCATCGCCTCGGACCTGCTCGGCCGGCTGGTCAGCTACGCCGATGCCCTGCTCTCCGAGCTGTTCGCCAACGTCACCAGCATCCGGCTGATGGAACACGCGGCGACGCTGGATCTGGAGGACTTCGAGGACCCTGACCTGCAGGACAAGCTGGACCGTGCGCGGCGCCAGACCATGGGCCGGATGAACCTGATGAGCCAGCTGTTCGGCCAGGTCCAGGACGCGATCACCGTGGCCAGCCTCGCTGTCGGCCTGCTGGTCTACGCGCCGTGGCTGATCCTGCTGCTGGCGCTGGCACTGGTGCCGGCCTTCATCGGCGAATCGCACTTCAACGCGGCCGGCTACAGCCTCAACTTCCAGTGGACGCCCGAGCGCCGCCAGCTCGACTACCTGCGCCAGCTCGGTGCCAGCGTGGAAACGGCCAAGGAAGTGAAGATCTACAACCTGCACCGCTTCCTGGTGGAACGCTACCGGCGGCTGTCGGTGGCGCTGTTCCAGGCCAACCGTGCACTGGCCCGGCGCCGCGCGTTCTGGGGCACGCTGCTGGCCGCGCTGGGCACGCTGGGGTATTACACCGCCTACGCCTACATTGCCTGGCGTACGGTACGCGGCGACTTTTCGATCGGCGACCTGACCTTCCTCGCCGGCAGCTTCCTGCGCCTGCGCCAGCTGCTGGAAGGCCTGCTGATCGGCTTCTCGCAGGTGGCCAGCCAGGCACTGTACCTGGACGACCTGTTCTCGTTCTTCCAGATCGAGCCGGAAATCCACTCGCGCGAAGGTGCGGTGCGCGTGCCGCAGCCGATCCAGCAGGGTTTCGTGTTCGAGAACGTCGGTTTCCGCTATCCCGATGCGGAACAGTGGGCGGTGCGCCACCTCGATTTCCAGCTGCAGGCCGGCGAAGTGCTGGCCCTGGTCGGCGAGAACGGCGCGGGCAAGACCACGCTGGTGAAACTGCTGGCACGGCTGTACGAGCCCGACGAAGGCCGCATCCTGCTCGACGGCCGCGACCTGCGCGACTACGACCTGGACGACCTGCGCGCCAACCTCGGGGTGATCTTCCAGGACTTCGTGCGCTACAACCTCAGCGCCGGCGAGAACATCGGCGTCGGCCAGGTCGAGGCGATGGACGACCAGGCACGCATCGCCGATGCCGCGCGACGAGGCATGGCCGAGGAAGTGATCGACGACCTGCCCGGCGGCTACGACCAGCTGATCGGGCGCCGCTTCAAGCAGGGCGTGGACCTGTCCGGTGGCCAGTGGCAGAAGATCGCCATCGCCCGCGCGTGGATGCGCAATGCGCAGGTGATGATCCTGGATGAGCCAACGGCAGCGCTGGACGCGCGCAGTGAGTTCGAAGTGTTCCAGCGGTTCAGGGAGCTGGCGGATAATCGTACGGCAGTGCTGATTTCCCACCGTTTCTCTTCGGTACGCATGGCCGATCGCATCCTGGTGCTGGCCGATGGCCGCATCGAGGCCAGCGGCACCCATGCGCAGCTGATGGCCCAGGGAGGACGGTACGCCGAGCTGTTCGAGCTGCAGGCGGCGGGTTACCGCTGAGAACGCCTCTCGTTCCGCCCAATGAGAACCCATCTCATTTGAGATAGAATCAACCCCGACGACTTCCGATAGATACGCCCATGTCCTCCGCTTTCGGCGCCGAAACGGTGCTTGAGGTCCGTCACTGGACCGATGCCTACTTCAGTTTCACCACTACCCGCGACAGCGGCTTCCGCTTCGAGAACGGCCAGTTCGTGATGATCGGCCTGGAAACCGAGGCACGGCCGCTGCTGCGCGCCTATTCCATCGCCAGCGCCAACTGGGAAGAGCACCTGGAGTTCTTCAGCATCAAGGTGCAGGACGGCCCGCTGACCTCGCGCCTGCAGCACATCAAGCCGGGCGACAAGGTGCTGGTCGGCAAGAAGCCCACCGGCACCCTGCTGATCAGCGACCTGCACCCGGGCAGGAACCTGTACCTGCTGGGCACGGGCACCGGCATGGCGCCGTGGCTGTCGGTCATCAAGGACCCGGAAACTTACGAGCGTTTCGAGAAGGTGATCCTCTGCCACGGCGTGCGCTACGAGAAGGATCTGGCCTACCGCGATTACTTCGAGAAGGAACTGCGTGAGCACGAGTTCCTGGGCGAGATGATCGGCGACAAGCTGCTGTACTACCCGGCCGTCACCCGCGAGCCGTTCGCCAACCAGGGCCGCCTGACCCAGCTGATGGAAAGCGGCCAGATGCAGCGCACCCTCGGCCTGCCGGAGCTGAGCCCGGAAAACGACCGCGCGATGATCTGCGGCAGCCCGCAGATGCTGGCTGATCTGCGCAGCGTGCTCGATGCCCGCGGCTTCCAGGTCTCGCCGCGCATCGGCCAGCCGGGTCACTACGTGTTCGAGCGCGCGTTCGTCGAGAAATGATCTGCAACGGCAGTGCCGGCCGCTGGCCGGCTCTCCGTGCGCTCCGGGATTGCCGGCCAGCGGCCGGCACTACCCCCTTCACAGCAGCGCTTCAATCGCGCTGCGCAGCTGTTCCGGCCTGGTGGTTGGCGCAAAGCGCGCAGCCACCCGCCCCTGGCGATCGACCAGGAACTTGCTGAAATTCCACTTGATGCGGGCGCTACCCAGCAGGCCGCGCTTCTCGTGTGAAAGCCATGCCCACAACGGATCAGCCCCCTCGCCGTTGACCTCGATCTTCTCCGAAAGCGGGAAGCTGACCGGATAATCCAGCGAACAGAACTGGCGGATCTGCGCGGCGTCCCCCGGCTCCTGCGCGCCGAACTGGTTGCATGGGAAGCCGATCACCACCAGGCCACGCTCGCGATATTCCTTCCACAGCTGTTCCAGCCCGGTGTACTGCGGGGTGAAGCCACAGCGGCTGGCGACATTGACCAGCAACAGCGGGTGACCCCGGTACCCGGCGAGGGCCTGTGGCTGGCCGTCGAGGTCGCGGAAGCTGAAATCGTAGGCAGTGGTCATGGCGGTGAACCGTGGGCGGTGAATGCATGGTACCCGCGCCCGGCCGCGGCAACATGCCTTTTGACACAAGTGCGGGCGCCGCCGGCCGGGTTACCCTCGGGCCCTTGTTTGCCTTACCGGAGTTCCTGCCTTGACCACCCGCCTTGCCCTTGCCGTGGCCATGTCCCTCGGCCTTGCCCTGCCCGCCTTCTCGGCCGGCGCCGCCACCCCGGCCGCCAGCAGCACCGCCCAGCAGGCCAATCCGTTCTTCGCCGAAAGCCCGCTGCCGCTGCACTTCCCGCAGTTCGACAAGATCAAGGACAGCGACTTCGCCCCGGCCTTCGACGCCGGCATGGCGCAGCAGCTGAAGGAAGTGGAGGCCATCGCCAACAACAAGGCCAAGCCGACCTTCGACAACACCATCATCGCCCTGGAAAAGAGCGGTGATGTCCTCGACCGCGCGACCACCGTGTTCTTCAGCCTGGTCGGTGCCGACACCAACGACACCCGCAAGAAGCTGCAGGCCGACTACTCGGCGAAGTTCGCCGCGCACAGCGATGCGATCGCGCTGAACGGCAAGCTGTTCGCCCGCATCCAGGCGCTGTATGACACCCGCAGCCAGCTGGGCCTGGACGCCGAAGGCGTGCGCCTGGTCGAGAAGTACTACGACAACTACGTGCGCGCAGGCGCCAAGCTGTCCGACGCCGACAAGGCCAAGCTGAAGGAGATGAACGCCGAGCTGGCCAACCTGGGGACCAAGTTCAGCCAGAACGTGCAGTCGGAGGTGAACGCTTCGGCGATCACCGTCGACGACGTCAAGGAACTGGACGGCCTGTCCAAGGAGCAGATCGCCGCCGCCGCCGAAGCCGCCAAGGCCCGCGGCCAGGACGGCAAGTACGTGATCACCCTGCTCAACACCACCGGCCAGCCGCCGCTGACCAACCTGGCCAACCGCGCCCTGCGCCAGAAGATCTACGAAGCATCGGTGAGCCGCGGCAGCCGCGGCGGTGAGTTCGACAACACCGCGCTGGTCTCGCGCATCATGCAGCTGCGCGCCGACAAGGCCAAGCTGATGGGCTTCCCGAACTTCGCCGCCTACAACCTGACCAACCAGACCGCCAAGACCCCCGAAGCGGTCAACGCGATGCTGGGCAAGCTGGCCCCGGCCGCGGTGGCCAACGCCAAGCGTGAAGCCGCCGACCTGCAGGCGATGATCGACCAGGAACAGAAGGCCGCTGGCAAGCCGACGTTCAAGCTGGAACCGTGGGACTGGGCCTTCTACAGCGAGAAGGTGCGCCAGGCCAAGTACAACTTCGACGAGTCGCAGCTGAAGCCGTACTTCGAAATGAAGAACGTGCTGGAGAACGGCGTGTTCTACGCCGCGGGCCAGGAATTCGGCCTGACCTTCAAGCAGCGCACCGACCTGCCGGTCTACCACGATGACGTCACCGTCTACGACGTGTTCGACGCCGACGGCAGCCAGCTGGCGATCTTCATCTTCGACCCGTATGCACGCGCCTCCAAGCGCGGTGGCGCGTGGATGAACTCCTACGTCTCGCAGTCCAAGCTGACCGGCTTCAAGCCGGTGGTCGCCAATCACCTGAACATTCCGAAGCCGCCGGCCGGCCAGCCGACCCTGCTGACCTGGGACGAGGTGAACACCACGTTCCACGAGTTCGGCCACGCCCTGCACGGCATGTTCTCCAACGTGAAGTACCCGTACTTCTCGGGCACCTCGGTGCCGCGTGACTTCGTCGAGTTCCCCTCGCAGGTCAACGAGATGTGGGCCGACAACCCGGTCATCCTGAAGAACTACGCCAAGCACTACCAGAATGGTTCGGCGATGCCGCAGGCACTGCTGGACAAGGTGCTGGCGGCAGCCAAGTTCAACCAGGGCTTCGCTACCACCGAGTACCTGGGTGCGGCCATGCTGGACCAGCGCTGGCACCAGATCGGCGCCGACCAGGTGCCGGCCGCCAAGGACGTGATGGCCTTCGAGCGCGCCGCGCTGGAGAAGGACGGCATCTACTACGCGCCGGTGCCGCCGCGCTACAAGACCCCGTACTTCAGCCACATCATGGGCGGCTATTCGGCCGGTTACTACGCCTATATCTGGTCGGAAGTGCTCGACGCCAACACCCAGAAGTGGTTCAAGGACAACGGCGGCCTGAGCCGCAAGAACGGCGACCACTTCCGCGCCACCCTGCTGTCCAAGGGCGGCAGCGTCGACGCGATGCAGCTGTTCCGCGATTTCGCCGGCCACGAGCCGCAGATCGAACCGCTGCTGGAAAAGCGTGGCCTGACCGGCGCCGGCAACTGATCGCCCGCGCAGTAGCCTGAAACGAAAAACCGCCTGGGAAACCGGGCGGTTTTTTGTTGTGGTTGGGGTCAGAGCCCTTTTCTGAGAAAAGGGATCTGACCCCGGGGTTTCCGCCCCGCGCTGGCTTCAGCGCGGCGCCACGTACCCGCCCGGCACGCCTTCCGGCGACAGCACCAGCTGCCACAGCTGCGCGTGCCGGCAGCGGAAGGTGGCCATCGATCCGGCCAGGTAGAACCGCCACATGCGGCGGAAATGCTCGTCGTAGCGCGCGTCCAGCTGCGGCCACGCCGCTTCCACGTTGCGTCGCCAAGCCTGCAGGGTGAGGTCGTAGTCGGTGCCGAAGTTGTGCCAGTCCTCCAGCACGAAGCGCCCTTCGAACGCCTTGCTGATCTGCACCGCCGACGGCAGCATTGAATTGGGGAAGATGTAGCGCGCGATCCACGGATCGGTGCGATGCCGCGAGATGTTGGTGCCGATGGTGTGCAGCAGCAGCAACCCGCGCGAAGACAGGCAGCGCCTGGCCACCTCGAAGAAACTGGCGTAGTTCTTGTCGCCGACATGCTCGAACATGCCGATCGAGAAGATCGCATCGAACGGCTCATCCAATTCGCGATAGTCCTGCAAGCGGATCTCGATCGGCAGGCCGGCGCACAGTTCGCGTGCGAACCCGGCCTGTTCCTGCGAAATGGTCACGCCGACGCCGCTGACGCCGTAGCGCTCTGCTGCGAACTTCAGGGCTTCACCCCAGCCACATCCGATGTCCAGCACACGCTGCCCGGGGCGCAGCCCCAGCTTGCGGCAGACCAGGTCCAGCTTGGCCTCCTGCGCGGCATCGAGATCACCGGCATTGCGCCAGTAGCCGCAGCTGTACACCAGGCGTTGGCCGAGCATGGCCTGGTAGAGGTCGTTGCCAAGATCGTAGTGGCGGCGGCCCACTTCGTAGCTGCCCTGCCCGACCTGCAGGTTGAACAGGCGCGCCTTCAGCGCATCGGCCACTTCGCGCCAACCGTGCACCCGTTCATCCAGGTGTGCCTGCATCAGGTGGACGAGGAATTCATCGAGGACGTTGGCATCCCACCAACCGTCCATGTAGCTCTCGCCGAGGCCGAGCGAGCCGTGCGCCATGACCCGCGCGAAAAAGCGCGGGTCATGCACCTGGATGTCCTGTGGCTGGGTGCCGCCGATGCGGACCCCGGCTTCCTGCAGCAGGCCGGCGACCCGCTCCTGCAACCCTGTATCCACGCCACCTCCTCGACTGCGGTCAACCGCGTGCGAACAGCTCCACGTAGTCCTTGGCCACGTGCGGCAACAGCACCGCCGCCGGTACGTCGGCGGTCTGGGTGCCGTCCGAGTATGGACCCACCTGGTACGGCGGGAAAACAAAGCGCAGCGCGGTGATCTGCCCCTTGTCGTTGGTCAGCGGCTGGAACTGGCTGAAATTGTCGGCCTGGGGGCCGGTACCGTCGGCAATCATGCGCGATGCGTTACGCAGCGATTCCTGCAGCTGGGCCGGGTCCATGTCCTCGCCACTGAGGCGGGTGGCCACGCGTTCGCGCAGCTGGTCGGCGACGAAATCACTGATCGCCTTCCAGCCCTTGGCATCGGCCACCAGCTTGTCGGCACTGAGCATCTGTTGCTGCGCCGGCAGCCACACGAAACGCGCCACCAGCGGCTCGCCGTGGGCGCCACCGGTATAGCGGCTGCCATCGGCACTGACCACCACCAGCTGCGGCGTTTCCAGCAGCTTTTCGAAGCTCAACGACAGTTCGTAGGGCATGGTCGGCTTGTCATTGCCGAGCCCGTCCAGTGCCTGCTGCAGGTCGCTGCGTGCGCTGGTTGCGTAGTTCTGCAGCGCGCGCGCCAGGCCCGGGTAGCGATCGATGCCGGCCGGGTAGCTGATGCCCACCACTTCGCGCTCGTTGTTCTCGATCACGTCGCGCAGGTCCAGCGGCGCTTCCGTGGCCGGCGTTTCACCTGCGGCAGTGGCCTCGGCGGCGGGAGCCGCGTCGGTCGCCGGTGCCGGCTCGCTTTCACGCTGGCAACCGGCCAGCAACAGCACGCCCACCACGCCGGCCAGCACGCTGCCGTGCAATGGCCGGTTGTTTCCAATCTTCATCGGGATCCCCTGTTCATGTTTGTACATCATCGCCTGCCATGGCTGAAGCGTGGCCCGCTGGCATTCAGCCAGCGAGCAGGTCGTGGTACTCCTCGTGCCGCTGCAGGAAGGCCTCGGCGTAGGAACATGCCGGCACCACCTTGTACTTCTGCTCGCGGGCAAAGCGCAGTGCCACGCGGGTCAGCTCACCTGCGATGCCACGGCCGGCAATCGGCTCGGGTACCTCGGTGTGGGTGATGACCATGCGCCTGCGTTTGATCTGGTAATCGAGCACCGCCAGCTGTCCGCGCACACGGGCGGTGAAGCGATGGTTGGCCAGGTCGTGTTCGACCTCATAGGCCAGACCGGGGGGCGTGACCGAAGCCATGGAACTGTCTCCTGCGGCGACTGCGTGGATGGTGCGCAGCCGGGCGCCATGATCGCGTGAAGCCTGAACAGGGGCAAGTCCAATCCATTCACGTCAGTTTTCGACCCTCAAGCTGGAGCGAGGACGGCCGCTATCGCCTGTGGAGGGGTACGGCCATGCTGGCACGGCCCTTGCGACCGTTGATCATGCGCACCACCGCGGAGGCTCCGATGCACCCCAGCGATTCCCATTCCGACACCGACCGCGCCCTGCTGGAGGGCCTGCTGCAGCTGGCGGTGGAAGGGCAGACCGAAGATCAGGATTTCCAGCGCATCGGCGAAGAGGTATTCGCCCGCCTGCTGGACACCTACGGCCAGCAGACCCGCGCCTGACCAGGAGCGGGTCCCTGCCCCCGGGGGCGGATCCAGTGGATCCGACCCCAGCCCCCTCAACCGCCGCCGAGGCGGAAGGTCGGGTTGGAAAGCTCGCGCAGGAAGTGGGTGAAGATGCTCGGCTGCATGGCCAGCATGAAGATCACACCGAACGCCGCGCCCGCCAAGTGGGCGCTGTGGTTGATGCGATCACCACCGCGCTTGTCCATCCAGATGCTGTAGCCCACGTAGAACGCGGCATAGACAATGGCCGGTGCCGGGATGAAGAACACCAGGATGATCGACCACGGCTTGATCAGGATGAAGGCGAACAACACCGCCGACACCGCACCGGACGCGCCCAGGCTGAGGTAGTTCGGGTTCTTCTGGTTCTTCAAGTAGCTGGGCAGGATCGAGACCAGCAGCGCACCGATGTAGAACGCCGGATAGGTCAGGTAGCTGCCGGTCAGCTGCACCATCACGCTCTCGATGAATCCCCCGAAGAAGAACAGGGTGATCATGTTGAAGATCAGGTGCGACCAGTCGGCGTGGATGAAGCCATAGGTCACCAGCCGGTCGTACTGGCGGTGACGGTCGATGGCCGGCGGCCACAGGATCAGGCGGTCGGCCAGCTTGCGGTTGTTGAACGCCATCCACGACAGGAGGGCGGTGATGGCGATCAACAGCAGATTGACGGGGGTCATGTCAGGCTCAGGCGCTACGGTAGTTGTCGACCATACGATAGCGTTTCGCGTACCAACCGAAGGCCAACGCCGCAACGAAGGCGAAACCGGCGAAGAAGAACATCAGGAATGCCGCCTCGCTCAGGCCCGTACTGGCGATCTTGTGGGTCACCGCATCGTTGCGCACAGCAGCGTTGGACAGCAGCACCCACAGGTTGCCGATGGTGGTGGTCAGGTTCCAGAAGCTCATCACCACGCCCTTCATCGCCTGCGGCGCCTGGCTGTAGGCGAACTCCAGGCCGGTGGCCGAGACCAGCACCTCACCGAAGGTCAGCAGCGCATACGGCAGCATCTGCCAGAAGATCAACATGGCATTGCCACCGTCCATCACCACCTGGATGCCGCCGACCACGATCCAGGCCAGGCCACTGAAGGCGATGCCGGCGGTCATGCGGCGCAGCGCGGTCGGCTCGAAGCCGAAGCGGCGCAGGGCCGGGTACAGCACCAGGTTGTTGAACGGAATCAGGATCATTACCAGCAGCGGGTTCAGCGCCTGCATCTGCGAGGCGGTGAACCAGCTCGGCATCTGCATCTGCTGGCCCTGCAGGACCCAGGTCGAGGCCTTCTGGTCAAACAGCGAGAAGAACGGCGTGGTCAGCGCGAAGATCACCAGCACGCGCAGCACGGAGCGTACACCTTCCACGGCTTCGGTCGGGTGCAGGCCACGGGCGCGATCGAGCTGCATCCAGGTGCCACCGCCAATACCGGCCAGGATCGACACCAGCGCCAGGCACAGGCAGATGACGATGCCCAGCGAGCCAACCAGGCCGAACGAGGCCACTGCCAGGACCAGGCCGAGTACGGCGATCACCAGGCCCGGACGGCCCTGGCCGGCCACGCGCGTGGTCAGCGCGGTACGCACCACGTTGGCGAACGAATGCGGGTCCTTCGGCGGGAGCGGCACCAGCACGTAGCGCTTGCGGCCCAGCCAGAACACGAAGGTGGCGATGAACATCAGGATGCCCGGGATGCCGAACGCCCACTGCGGGCCCCAGTTCTTCAGCACCAGCGGGATCAGCAGCGAGGCGAACAGCGAGCCGAAGTTGATGATCCAGTAGAAGGCGTCGAAAACGATCTTGGCCAGGTGCTTGTTGCTCTGGTCGAACTGGTCGCCCATGAACGAGGCCACCAGCGGCTTGATGCCACCGGCACCCAGCGCGATCAGGCCCAGACCGAGGAAGAAGCCCTCGCGGCTGTTCTCGAACAGCGCCAGGCACAGATGGCCGGCACAGTAGACCAGGCTGAACCAGAGAATGGTGTGGTACTTGCCGAAGAACCTGTCGGCCAGCCAGCCTCCGAGCAGCGGGAAGAAATACACGCCGATCATGAAGCTGTGCATGATGTCCTTGGCTTCACCGGCACGGCCTTCCGCAGTGATTTCCTGCAGCAGCAGCGAGGTGATCAGGAACTGCACCAGGATGTTGCGCATCCCGTAGAAACTGAACCGCTCGCAGGCCTCATTGCCGATGATGTACGGGATCTGGCGCGGCATCTTTCCCTGGCCGGCGATGGGGGCAACTGCGTCGTGGCTCATCCTGTAAGGCAATCCTGCAAAGCGAAAGGCGCAAGGTTACCGGAAGCGGGGCTTGCGAAGCACGCTGCAGGGCTGCATGACAACGGTGCCAATCCATGGCAGGCAACGTCACTACATGCCGGAAGTCACGGCACCTGCACGACAAAAGCGTAAACTTATCGTTATGCGCCCCCTCGCCCACGCCCGTCTCCTGCTCAGCTGTCTCGTGCTGCTGCTGGCGTTGCAGGCACAGGCGCGGCCGCAGGCACCGGCCGCCGCCAGCGGTGAGGCCGAGCCCCGGCAGCTGACCGTGGCCGCGCTGGAACTGCCCAGCCGCGATGATGCGCAGTGGAAGCAGCGCCGCGAACAGGTGGCGCACCTGCTCACCGAGCTGCAGCCGGACGTGATCTCCGTACAGCAGGTGCTGCAGCAGCAGGGCCGCAATCCGGCCTGCTGGCTGGCCAGCCGGCTGCGCTACAGCTGCGACTTCGTTACCGCCGATCCGCCCAGCCAGCCGTTGCGGCACGGCAACGCGATGCTGACCCGGCTGCCGGTCAGCGAGGATGGCGTAACCCTGCTGCACCCACCCGGAACCTTCAGCGCCGCCGGCATGATGCGGCTGAAGCTGGGCCAGGCGCTGGTCAACATCTATGTGGCACGGCTGCGCCCGGACCCGGACGAGGCCACTGCCCGCCAGCACCAGACCAGCGACCTGATGACCTGGATAGGCGCCACCGCCGAGGGCATGCCCAGCCTGATCGCCGGTGATTTCTCGGCAACCACCGTCGAGCTCGTGCGCAGTACCCCGGGGTTCCAGCCGGCCCGGCGCAATCCGGGCGGCCGCCCCGAGCCGCCGGCGGCCAGCGGCGGTGGCGCCAGTGGTCATGGCCTGGACGTGCTGTTCCAGGTCAAGCACTTCGGCGGCATCCGCCAGCAGCCGATCCTGCTGCCGGCCGACGGTGACCTGCCGGGCCTGCGTCTGGGCGTAATGGCCACCCTGCGCCTGCAGGGCGATACGGCCACGGCCGGCACTACCAATGCGGAAAACAAAAAGGCCGGGGTCTCCCCCGGCCTTTTCATTTCATCTAGCCAACGAGATCAGGCAATCGCTTCCTGGTAACGGCGCTCGACTTCGTTCCAGTCGATGACGTTGAAGAACGCGCCGATGTATTCCGGGCGGCGGTTCTGGTACTTCAGGTAGTACGCGTGTTCCCACACGTCCAGGCCGAGGATGGGGGTGTTGCCTTCCATCAGCGGGCTGTCCTGGTTGCCGGTGCTCTCGACCACCACCTTCTTGTCCGGAGTCACGCTCAGCCAGGCCCAGCCGCTGCCGAAACGGGTCAGCGCTGCCTTGGTGAAGGCGTCCTTGAACTTGTCGAAGCCGCCCAGGTCCTTGTCGATGGCCTTGGCCACGTCGCCCACCGGGTTACCGCCAGCGTTCGGTGCCATCACGGTCCAGAACAGCGAGTGGTTGGCATGGCCGCCACCGTTGTTGCGCACCGGACCCTGCAGGTTCTCCGGCAGCGACTTGAGCTTCTTCACCAGTTCTTCGACCGGCAGGTCAGCGTACTCGGTGCCTTCCAGCGCCGCGTTGACGTTGTTGATGTAGGTCTGGTGATGCTTGGTGTGATGGATTTCCATCGTCGCCGCATCGATATGCGGTTCCAGCGCGTCGTAGGCGTAGGACAGCTTGGGCAGGGTATAGGCCATGATGCATCTCCTGATTGCGAGGGCACCCGACGGTGTCGGGCGTTGCGCGGTGAATGATGGGGACAGACCGCCAGATTACCAAGGTGGATGTAAAGGAAATTGCGTCCTGCCGGTGAGCACGAGGGCAATTGTTACGCAGCGGTGACGCAGCGCCGTCCTCATGCACCGTGCAGCGCGCAGGCGCTACAGTGCGAGCACCACCCTCGCCCGCTTCCTTGCCCATGCGCAACCCCCGGCTGCTGATCACCGCCATCGCCCTGCTGCTGCTCGGCCTGGTCGTCAACCATTTCATGCAGCGCCCGCCGGCGCCGCAGTTCGCGCCGGACCTGCAGGGTGCGCCTGCCGCGCGCGCACCGGCCACGGCCACGCCCGGCAAGGGCAACGGTCTGCCCGCCTTCCTGCCCGCCGAAGCCCTGCAGACGATCGCGCTGATCCAGCGCGGCGGGCCGTTCCCGCACCGCCAGGATGGCAGCACCTTCGGCAACCGCGAACAGCAGCTGCCGCAGCGTCCGCGCGGTTACTACCGCGAATACACCGTGGACACCCCCGGCGCGCGCACCCGTGGCACGCGCCGCATCGTCACCGGCGGCGATCCGCCGGAGGCGTGGTACTACACCGACGACCACTACGCATCGTTCCGCAGCTTCACCGTACCAGCCCAGGGAGCGCAGTGATGAGCCACGATGATTTCGGCCTCGGCCTGCATGACATCAACAATGCCGGCGTCTACGCCATCGACAGCGACGACATCGACGCACTGGCCGCAGCGATGCGCGATGCCGGCCTGAAGGTGATCCGCATCGACCTGGAAGGCGTGGCCGACAAGCGCACCCTGCTCGCCCGGCTGGCGGCGCAGCTGGATTTCCCGGCTGGCTTCGGCGGCAACTGGGATGCACTGTCGGACAACCTGCGTGATCTGCAATGGCTGCCGGCCGACGGTTACGCGCTGTTCCTGGCCGACGTGGATACGTTGCGCGCCTCCACACAGAAGGATTTCGACACGTTGCTGGACGTGATGGACGAAGCCAGCCGCGACTGGGTCGGCCGCGACGTGCCGTTCTGGGTGTTCCTGTCGCAGAGCGCGTAGGGCAATGCCCTGGTAGAGGCCGACCTTGGTCGGCATGCGCTGGTGCCTTGGTAGAGGCCGACCTCGGTCGGCGCTTCTGTGCCAATCAACGTTGGCACCTACCCAAGCGCGAGCCGGCCAGCGTGTGGCGCGCGCGCCTTGCCTAGCGGCTCCCGTTATCTTCCTGCAGCTCTTTCTTGAACGGAACGTCCGGCGGCGGCCGTGCCACCGCCGGCTGGTCCTGCATGTTCGGATTGGTGAGGCCGCAGCCGCCACCCGCCTGCAGGATCGAGATCACGCAGGAGATCTTCGTACCGGTGCCCGGCAACGGAATCTCCATCGACTTGATGCCCTTGCGCACCCATTCGGCCAGCAGTGATTCCTGCGGCACCCAGTACTTGTCGAACGAGGTCGGCGTGTAGTCGTACGGCGGTCGCTTCAACCAGGTGCCAGACTGCGCGATGCGCTCCTTGCTCCAGCCATCGTTGGCGCCCCCGGGGGCACCACGTTCGGCGTGACCGCCACCTTCCTGCCCCGGCACGCGCACGCTGCCGTCGGCATTGAACAGGCCATTGCCCTTGCCGGCGGCACTGGCCTGGCTTGCGCCCCTGCTGGCGCCGTCGTGGTTGCGGCTCGACGCGCCCCAGTCGTCGCCCTTGGCAGGCGTAGCCCAGTTGCCCGGGTTGGAAGCCGGACGCGCGCCGGCCTGGGCCGGTGTCGTGCTGGAGGCGGATGGCCGTGGCGTGCTGCTGTTGGCCTGGGTTGCAGTGCTACTGGCCGCAGACGCCGGCGTTGCCGCTGGCGCGCTGCCACTGGACGTTGAAGGCGCCGCCGCGGGTGCCGACGCAACTTCGCGCTCGCGCACCTGCAGGTCACGGCCTGCCGGCGCACGCACGGTCGGCTCGCGCCCGGGCACAGCAGCCATCCGTACCTGCGGATCGACCACGGCCTGCACTTCGCGCTCGCGCACCTGCACATCGCGCTGCGGCACACGGACCTGTACATCGGCCGTGCGCAGCGGCTGCGATATCGCCGGTGCATCGACCGTACTGATTTCACGCTCCTGCACCGGGATGTCACGCAGCTGCGGCGTCCGCACCGCGATCTCCGGCGCACGCAGTGCGGCAGGGGCCGGCGGCGCCTGCACCGGCTGCAAGCTGCGCTCGCGCACCGTCGGTACCGTGTCGCGCGGCACGATGCTGATCTCCGTGCGCGGCACGCTGACAGGCGGCACCACGAAATCCGCACTGGCCTCGGCTACTTCGGTGGCCTGCACCGGAGACGGCGGCGGTGCCGCGACCGGCGCCGGCTCGGATTCGGCGGGCGGCGGTGGCACGCTGGCCACTGCAGCCGGAGCGGGTGCGGACGCAGCTGCCGACGCGGACGCCGGACGCGGCTCAGGCGCCGTTGCGGCCCCTGCGTTCTGGCCAGCTGCAACCTGGCCCGGCGGTGCAGCGGCCGCCGCTTCCGCACCTGGCTGATCGCCACCGCCCTCCTGGGTAGCGCGACCGACGAACTCCACCTGCACGCGCTCGCCCTCGGCGCCTTGTTCTTCCGGCGCCGAGGTGCGGATCACTGCCACCCATAGCAGCAGCATGAAGAACAGCAGATGCAGCAGCGCACTGGCCAAGGCCGAGACCCAGCGCATCCAGCGCTGGTCGCGCGGCGCAGCATCCCAGTCCTGCCAGAACAGACGGCGCAACGCTTGCCAGGGTGACAACCGGGGCAACTGCCCGGGTGGCCCCGGCAGCGGACGCGGCAGCAGCACCGCGATCAACTCGCTGGCGTGCAGCGGCCGCGGCAACGGACCGAGCGAGCGCAGCCACAGCGCCCAGCCGTACGGCAGGCGCGTGGTTTTCTCCAGGACGGCCCTGGGCTGCTGGCGGGCCAGCAGCAGGTCGATGAACTGCTCGGCCCGGGTCAGAGGCACGCGTCAGCGATCAGGCGGCGTTGCCGCGAGGGATATACGGCGCGTGGCCACTGTCGTGGTCGGTCGCGTCGCGCACGGCGGTCACGCCCGGCACGCGGCCCATCAGTGTCTTTTCAATGCCCTGCTTGAGGGTCACGTCGGCCATGCCGCAGCCCTGGCAACCGCCACCGAAGCGCAGCAGCACCACGCCTTCGGCCGAAACTTCCTGCACGGCCACCTTGCCGCCATGAGAGGCCAGCTGCGGATTGATTTCGTTTTCCACCACCCAGTGCACGCGCTCGACCAGCGAGGCGGCATCGCCGGGCGCTTCGCCCTTGATGCGCGGCGCCTTGATGGTCAGCTGCTGGGTACCGGCACTGCCGGCGACGATGTCGATCTCGGCGCCATCGAGCCAACCGACGCTGCCGGCATCAACGTAGAGCGTGAAACCATCGCAGTCCACCGCCCACTCGTCGCCGAGCAGGTCGGTCGGTTCGGCGAACTCCAGCCGGGCGTCGGCGCGCGGGGTGCCGGGATCGACCGCGCTCAAGCGCACACCCATGCCGGGCACGCCCTCGCGTTCGATCAGCTTGCGGAAATGGGTCTGGGCAGTGTCGGAGATCTGGATCATCAGGCTATTCTAGCCAAGTAAGCGTCAGCCGCTCATTCGATTTATACACCGTCCGGCGCATTGTTCAGTCAACACGAGGTGGAGATTCCCATGGCCGACCTGATTCCACTGGCCCAGGCCCGTTGCGTGCCGCGCAAAGGCAGCGACCACAAGCTCGGCGAAGCCCGCCTGGCCGAACTGCTGCCGCAGATTCCCGGCTGGGAGCTGAGCGAGGGCGGACAGGCCCTGACGCGCACCTTCCGCTTCAAGGATTACTACGCCACCATGGCCTTCGTGAACGCGCTGGCCTGGATTGCCCACCGCGAGGACCACCATCCGGACCTGGGCGTGCACTACGACCGCGCTGTGGTGCGCTTTTCCACCCACGACGTGGGCGGCCTGAGCGAGAACGACTTTATCTGCGCTGCGAAGACTTCGGCCCTGACGGAGCAACTGCCATGAACGTACGCTTGCTGAGCCTGTCCCTGATTGCTGCGACCGGCCTGGCCGGCTGTGGCCCGTCGGAACCGCCGGCACCACCGCCGCCGCCGCCGACCGAAGTAGCCGCGGTGAAGACGCCGCCACCGCAGTACCCGCTTGAACTGGCCTGCATGGGCGTAGGCGGCACCAGCACCTTCAAGGTGACCATCGGCACCGACGGCAAGCCAAGCGAGGTCGCCCTGTTGACCGGCGCCGGCAACCCGCAGCTGGACGAACTGGCCAAAACGGCCGTTCAGGGCTGGCAGTTCAAGGCTGCCACCCGCAACGGCGCTGCCGTGCCGGCCACCATCCAGGTACCGGTCAGCTTCAACCCGCCGCAGCCGAAGCCCGATCAGTGCTTCGCCATCGAAGAACGCCTGCGCCGCGGCGGCTGATCGCGCGCGCCCCGACGAGGCCAGCCGACGCCCGCCTCGCCCTCCCCGCCCCGGGCTCATCCGGGGCGGCTGTCTGTTGACCAGGACCGCGTCGGTACATGCTGCAGATTCCCCCCGAAAATGTCTGGATCGCACTGGCGGTCACCCTCGCGGCCGGTCTGGCCACTGCCATCGGCAGCCTGCTGGTGCTGTTCTCGCGCCGCCCCAATCCGCGCCTGCTGGCGTTCGGCTTGGCCTTCGCCGGCGGCGCGATGGTCTACGTGTCGCTATCGGAAATCCTCAACAAGTCCATCGCATCGTTCGCCCTGGCCTATGGCGAGCGCACCGGCTTCACCTACGGCACCTTGGCCTTCCTGGCCGGCGTGATCGTGATCGTGCTGATCGACCACTTCATTCCCAACCCGCATGACAGCCTGGACAAGCAGGACCCTGCGTTCCGCGAAAACAGTCGCGAGTACCTGAAGCGGGTCGCGCTGCTGACCTCGGTGGCGATCACCGCGCACAATTTCCCGGAAGGCCTGGCGACCTTCTTCGCTACGCTGGAAAGTCCGTCGGTGGGCATGCCGCTGGCCTTCGCCATCGCCATCCACAATATTCCCGAGGGCATCGCGATCGCGGTGCCGGTGTACTTCGCCACCCAGAACAAGTTCTATGCGTTCAGCGCCAGCCTGCTGTCGGGTCTGGCCGAACCGGTCGGCGCGGCGCTGGGCTACTGGCTGCTGTCCGGATCACTGTCGCACGCCACCTTCGGCTGGGTGTTCGGACTGATCGCCGGCGTGATGGTGTTCCTGGCGCTGGACGAACTGCTGCCGGCAGCCAAGCGCTATGCCAAGGGCCACGAGACGGTATATGGCCTGGTGGCCGGCATGGGCACCCTGGCGATCAGCCTGGTGCTGTTCAAGTGGTGAACGGCCCAGAAGGGTGCATCCACGCATGGCGTGGATCTACCCGAACAAGGTAGCGGCCGGGCATGGCCCGGCGCTACCCGGCCATTGTCAGCGGAGGCGATCCAGCGCCTCGACCAGCTCATCGGCCAGCGGCGCGTTCAGCACATACGGGCTCTTGCCATCGTCCAGCGCGAACTCCAGCGAGGCCGCGTGCAGGAACAGACGCTTCAGCCCGATCTGCTCACGAAGCCGCTTGTTGACCGCCGGATCGCCGTATTTATCGTCGCCGGCCACCGGATGACCCAGGTGCTGGGCATGCACGCGGATCTGGTGGGTACGGCCGGTCTCGATGCGCACCTCGCAATAGGAATGGCCGCCGCGGCGCTCCAGCACCCGGAAGTGGCTGATCGATTCCTTGCCGATCGCGTTGACCTGCACATGGCGCTCGCCGCCCTGGCGCAGGCCGACATGCAGCGGCGCATCGACCGTCATCACCCCGTCGGGCATGCGCCCGGCCAGCAGGGTCAGGTAGCGCTTGCGGATGCCGGCGCCGTGGTCTTCACGCAGCAGCGCCTGCAGTTCGCTCAGCGCCGAGCGCTTCTTGGCCACGATCAGCAGGCCCGAGGTGTCGCGATCCAGCCGGTGGACCAGCTCCAGGGTCTGCCCCGGGCGCAGCGCGCGCAGGGTCTCGATGGCGCCGAAGCTGATGCCGCTGCCGCCGTGGCTGGCCACGCCGGTGGGCTTGTTCAGGGCCAGCAGGAGCGCGTCCTCGAAGACGATGGCCTGCTCCAGCCGGCGCATGAATGCCTCCGGGGGACCCACCTTGTCTCCCTCTTCAGTGAGACGAACCGGCGGCACGCGCACTTCGTCGCCCGCCTCCAGCTTGCGCTCGGCCTTGGCGCGGCCACCGTTGACCCGCACCTGGCCACTGCGCACCAGCTTGTAGACCAGGCTGCGCGGGGCCCCCTTCAGCTGGCCGAGCAGGAAGTTGTCCAGGCGCTGGCCGGCGCGGTCGGCGGGAACGGTGATCATGCGCACGGAAGGCTTGTCGCCAGCGGGCTTGGTGGGGTCTTGGGCGGTCATCAGGCTGTTTATTCTGTTACACTCGGGGGGCGAGATAAGGGATTGATTTCGTTGGAAGTTACTCAGGGCCAGAAGCCCAGCTTCCGACGAATCCGGCACAGTGCGCGACCACCGCCCGCGGGGCGGCCATGTTAGCGGCTCACCGGCCTTCCCGGCCATCGCCGGATGCCTGACACGCAACCGTGCTGAACATGTCCCGCGTGGCGCTCCAGCCTGGCTGACAGCTGCCTGCGGCCCTGCAACACCCAAAAACCATAAGAGTGAAGCGCTCCCGCGGCCTGCCGTGGTGTCGTAGCGCTGGAAACCCAAGCCGCCCTCCCCGCGCTTGCGCGAATGGGCGGCGAGCCGTGTCCAGAGGCGAAACCCCATGGCGTTCCGCGCGGTAGCCGCTTGCGAGGAACGCAACAATGAAGCGAATGCTGATCAACGCCACGCAGGCTGAAGAGCTGCGTGTTGCCATCGTGGATGGCCAGTCGTTGTATGACATCGACATCGAACAGCCGTCGAAGGAACAGAAGAAGTCCAACATCTACAAGGGCCGGATCTTCCGCATCGAGCCCTCGCTGGAAGCGGCCTTCGTCGAGTACGGCGGTGGCCGCCATGGCTTCCTGCCGCTGAAGGAAATCTCCCGCGACTACTTCCAGGCCGGTGTCGACCACAACAAGGCCGGCATCCGCGAGCTGCTGAAGGAAGGCCAGGAGATCGTCGTCCAGGTCGACAAGGAAGAGCGTGGCAACAAGGGCGCCGCCCTGACCACGTTCATTTCGCTGGCCGGCCGCTACATGGTGCTGATGCCGAACTCGCCCAGCGCCGGCGGCGTGTCGCGCCGCATCGAAGGCGAAGACCGGGCCGCGCTGAAGGACGCCCTGGACAAGCTGAACATCCCCGACGACATGGGCGTGATCATCCGTACCGCCGGCGTCGGCCGCGATGCGGAAGAGCTGCAGTGGGACCTGGACTACCTGCTCAATGTCTGGCGCGCCATTGCCGAAGCGGCACTGAGCAAGCCCGCCCCGTTCCTGATCTACCAGGAATCGCGCCTGATCGTGCGCGCCCTGCGTGACTACCTGCGCGCCGACATCGGCGAGATCCTGGTGGACACCGAGGAGATGTACGAGCACGCCCGCGAATTCATGCAGCAGGTGATGCCGCAGACCCTGCGCAAGCTCAAGCACTACAAGGACGACATTCCGCTGTTCAACCGCTTCCAGATCGAATCGCAGATCGAAGGCGCCTACGAGCGCAACGTGCGCCTGCCGTCGGGCGGCTCGATCGTGGTCGACCAGACTGAAGCGCTGACCGCGGTCGACGTGAACTCCTCGCGTGCCACCAAGGGCAGCGATATCGAGGACACCGCGTTCCAGACCAACCTGGAAGCGGCCGAGGAAGTGGCCCGCCAGCTGCGCCTGCGTGACCTGGGCGGCCTGGTGGTGATCGACTTCATCGACATGGCCTCCAACAAGCACCAGCGCGAAGTCGAGAACCGCCTCGCCAACGCGCTGAAGTACGACCGCGCGCGCGTGCAGGTCGGCCGCATCTCGCGCTTCGGCCTGCTGGAAATGAGCCGCCAGCGCCTGCGCCCGAGCCTGGGCGAGTCCAGCCAGATCGTCTGCCCGCGTTGTGACGGCCACGGCCGCATGCGCAGTGTCGAGTCGCTGTCGCTGTCGATCATCCGCGTGGCTGAAGAGCATGCGATGAAGGAGAACACCGGGCAGGTGCTGGTGCAGGCCCCGGTGGAGATCGCCAATTACCTGCTGAACGAGAAGCGCAGCGCCCTGCGCGAGATCGAACAGCGCCACGAGGCGCCGATCGTGATCGTCGCCGACGAGCAGCTGCACACCCCGCACTACACCGTGACCCGCCTGCGCGAGAACGAGCTGGGTGAAGAAAGCAGCAAGCCCAGCTACCAGCGCGGCACCCCGCGCAAGCTGCCGGTGCACGCGCTGACCAAGGGCCAGCTGAACATCCCGCCGCCGGCGGTGACCCAGGTCAAGCACACTTCCCCGGCCCCGGTGCGCGAGGAAGTGGAGCCGGCCGCGGCCGCTCCGGCCCCGGTCGCTGCAGCGCCTGTTGCGCCGGCCCCGGCGGGCGGCGTGATCGGTTGGCTCAAGCGCGTGTTCGGTGGCGAACCGGCGCCCGCGCCGGCACCGGCCGCCCCGGCTGCACGCCAGCAGCAGGACGGCGGTCGCAAGGACCGCAACAAGGATCGCAACAAGGACCGCAAGGACCGTCGCGACGACAATCGTGGCAATGGCAACGCGCAGCAGCAGAAGGATGGCGGCAACCGCAAGGACCGCGGCGAGCAGCGCAAGGACGGCCGCAACGGCAACAATGGCAATGCGCAGCAGCAGCCGCAGCAGGGCAAGCAGAAGGAGCCGCAGCACAAGGATGGCCAGCAGCCGCCGCAGCAGCAGAACAAGCCGCGCAACGAGCAGCAGGGCCAGAACCAGCAGCAGCCGAAGCTGAAGCAGCCCAAGCAGCCGCGCCCGCAGCAGCAGGACGGTGACAAGCCGGCCGAGAAGCCGCAGCGCAATGCCGCCGAAGCACCTGCCGAAGCCGTGACCGCAGCTGCAGCCGTAGCCGCTACGGCCGTCGCCGCCAATGGGGTGAACGCGCAGGAAGCCACCGCCCCGGTCGCCCCGGTGGAAGCGGCCGCACCGGTCGACACCGCTGCCAATGCGGCCAGTGCGACCGACGTGGTTGCAGTTGCCGGTGAAGAGGCTGCAACCGACGCCAATGGCGAGCAGGCTGGCGAAGGCGCAACCCGCCGTCGCCGTGGCCGTCGTGGTGGCCGTCGTCGTCGCCGCGGTGGCGCCGAGAACGCCGCCGGCAGCGACGCCCTGGGTGATGACCAGGACGAGGGTGATGACGGTGATGACGCCGACAGCGCCGAGCCGAACATCGACAGCACTGCCGGCATTGCGCCGGTCGCGGCTGTGCAGCCCACGCGTTCGCAGCCGGAGTTCGACTTCGATGACGAAGTCGAACCCGCCGCTGTCGACGCCGAGAAGCCGGCCCGTGCTTCCGCCGCCGTTGTCGCCGCGCCGGTCGCGGTGGTGAGCAGCGCCGTGGTCGAAGCCGCCGCCCCGGTCGTGGCTGAAGTGCAGGCACCGGTCGAAGCTGCGAAGACCGAAGCGGTGTCCTCGCCGGTGCAGACCAGCATGCTCGATGCCATCGACGCCGCGACCCCGGTCCAGCCGGTCGCCGCTGCCGCACCGGTCGCCAACGCCACTCCGGTGGTGGACGCTGCTGCGCCGGCCATCGAAGTAAAGCCGGTTGTGGTTGAAACGGCCGCGGTGGTTGAAGCCGCTCCGGTGATCGAAGCGAAGCCGGTCGCAGTCGAGGCCGCGCCGGTCGTGGAATCGAAGCCGCAGGTGGTTGAAGCAACCCCGGTGGTTGAAACCAAGCCGGTGGCCAGTGAGAGTGCCCCGGTGGTGGAGGCCGCCCCGGCCGTTGAAGCCACGCCGGTCGTCGAGACTGCGCCGATCGTGGAACAGCCGGTCGCTCCGGTAGCGGTCGAAGCCGCACCGATCGAAGCCGCCTCCCCGAGCGCTGATGCGGTGGTGACGCCGTCGATCGATCCGGTCGCCGATGGCCATGCCGACGCTGCAGCCCAGGCTGCAGAAGCCAAGGCTGATGAAGAAGACGACGAGGCCGCCAAGCGCACGCCGCCGGCGAACTGATCGCTCCTTGATAGCGTGAAAACGAACCGGCGGGGATCAATGATCCCCGCCGTTTTTGTTTGTGCTTCGGGCCGAACCGTGCCAACCAAGGTTGGCACCTACCTGATGCACGCACAGCGCACTGGTAGAGGCCGACCTTGGTCGGCGCCGTGGGTCGGTCGCCAGCGGACACCTCCGTGCCAACCAAGGTTGGCACCCACCAGGGCACAACCCGCGCACGGTCACCGCTATGGTAGAGGCCAACCTTGGTTGGCGCCGTTGATCGAGTGCACGCGGACACGCCCGTGCCAACCAAGGTTGGCACGTACCCAAGCGTGTCCCGTCAGGGTTTCGGCGCGAACTGCAGGCGGGTCCACACGCCGTAGTGGTCCGAGGCCCAGCGACCGCTGTCGTCGGGCTGGTCGAACAGGATCTTCGCCTCGCGCGCGACCATCTCGTCCTGCTGGAAGAAGATGTGGTCGATCCGCGACGGCGCCTGGTAATAGTGGCGGTTGAGCGTACTGACCCCGGACAGATCGGTGTTGACGTGCACGCTGCCGTAACTGTCGCCGTAGTGGCTGCGCAGCTCGCTCAGATCGCCGGCATCCACCAGTGCATTGAAGTCACCTGCGATCACCACCGGCGCGCCCGCCGACGTCGCGCTGATGAAGCGCAGCAGGTCCTCGACCTGGCTGCGACGGATGCGTTGTCCGCTCTCATCACTGCGCTCGTTCAGATGCGTGGCGTAGACGTTTACCGGCGTGCCATCGACGTCGATGCGCAGGTGGGCCACGGTGCGGTAGTCGTCCAGGGGCTGCAGCAGATGATCCCCCTGGGCAAGGATCGGCCGCCGGGTCAGAAGCGCATTGCCGTAGCGCTTGGGCGCGCCGACCGCATCGGTGGACACGAACACGTGCTTGTAACCAAGTTGGCTGGCCAGCCATTGCGCCTGGTTTCGCACGTTGCGGCGTTGGATCACCTCCTGCAGGGCAACCGCATCCGGCTGCAGGCGCTTGAGTTCGGCCAGGATGGTGCGGCGCCGGCGTGGCCAGTCCTCGCGGTCATGATGCAGATTGAAGGTGACCATGCTCATGCCTGGCGCGGTGGCGACATCAGCCGCTGCCCCGGCGGCTGGATCGGCCGCCATCGCGGCGCCCGGCAGTGCCAATGCAGTGGCCAGCCCCAGGGCGCGCACGATCGTGCGCACTCTTGCCCCCTGCTGCTTCATCGTTACTGCCCCTTGCGCTCGGCGCGGCGCACCGCGCTCGGTACATCGATCTCGACCCGCGCCGGCAGCTGGTGCACGTGCAGTTCCTTGTTGACCCATTCGGCCGCTTCGCCATTGATGGTCGCCTCGCCCGGATCACCGGCGTACGGCCACGGCAACACCACGCCACCGAGCGGTGGCACCAGGCCCGGCTGCACCTCCAGCACCAGCTGCTTGTCGCTGCGCTGCAGGCGGTAGTTGAGCTGGCCCTGCGGCGTGCGCAGGCCCTGCACGGCGATGCCCTCGCCCTGCAGCCAGGCGCTCGGAATGCCGGCGGCCAGCACCAGCGCATCGTCCATGTCACGGCTGTACGCGAACATGTCCAAGGCCGAGCGCACGAAGTCCGAGGCTACCCAGGCGTGCGGCAGGTCACCGACGAAGAACGGCTTGCGCGGCGTGCGCGAGACCACCTCGGCCCACTGGTTCCAGGCCTGCGGCGCACGGTCCCTGAAGAAGAACTCGGTGGCCTGCCAGGCGCGGTCACGCCAGCCCAGGCGTACGAACGCCGCCACGTTGCGCCACTCGTACGGGGTGTAGTCCTTCCACTCACGCTTGCCGTCGCGGCGGGCCACGAACTCCTTCCAGTAGCGCTCGAAGGTCGCCTCCAGCGCCTGTTGGGGCAGTCGGCCCTGCTCGCCGCCCGGCGCCAGCGCGATGGTGGTCGAGGTCGCATCGAAATCGCCCAGCTCGGCCGAGCCCGGCAGGTAGTCGATGTCGTGCTGCTGCATCGCCGACAGCAGCGAGGCCTGCAGGTCATCACGGAACTGGTCACGCGATCCGGCGATCTGCATCGCCTCGACCTTGCCCAGTTGGGCCGCCAGCGATGCCGAGTCCTTGTAGCCGCGCAACGCCCAGAAATTATCCCAGTACGAATGCATCGGCTTGGCCGAATAGCCTTCGTGGCTGATCGAGGCCGGCATCATGCCGTAAAAGGCAGGATTGCGCGCGCGGTTCTCCTCGGTGCGCTCGCTGGCGCGCAGCTGCTCCATGTAGTTGTAGGCGCCCTGCACGTGCGGCCACATCAGCTCGGTGAACGTGCTGTCGCCGGTGTAGCGTCCATACTCGGCAATGCTGTAGATCAGTTCGCCATGGCTGTCGTTCTCCGGTACCGGGTCGCTGCCGCGCGCGTCGACGCAGCACGGCACCTTGCCGTTCTCGAACTGGTACGGCGCATACCAGTTGATGTAGTCACGCACGGCATCGCTGCGCCCCATGCGCAGCAGGCCCTCGGAAATCATCGCGCCATCGCGGATCCAGCTGCGCGCGTACGAGCGCGTGCCCGGCTGCAGCCGTGGGCCAACCCGCGAGATCAGCATGTGCGCGACGGCCGTGCGCAGGGTATCGACCAGTGCCTGGCCCGCAGCCGGCACCTGCAGCGAGACCACGCCCAGCTTCTGCCGCCATTGATCGGCCACCTGCGCCTGCGCCCTGGCCACGTCCAGCGCCTGCGGCGCCCAGCCACCGGTCTGCGGCAGCACCACCGCCACTTCGCGGCTCTGGCCGGGCTCGAGCTTGATCATGTACATCAGCGCACCCGACGCCATGCCGGTGCTGTCCTTCACTGCGGTCGTGGCCGGGTACTTGCCGCTTTCCAGATGCATCGCATCGAGCTTGCCATCGAACGTACTGGCAAAGCGCGCATCCGGCACCTGCAGCGGATAGATGCGCGGCTCACCGTTGACCCGAACCAGCTGTTCGCCCACCTCCAGTGCATCGATGCGGCTGAAACCACCGACGGTGTTGAGGAACTGGGTGGGCGGGTTGACCTGCCACGGACGGATTGCCAGCGCCAGGGTGTACTCGTGGGCGACCTTGTCCGGATTGCTCAGCCGGTAGCGGCCGATCAGCTGCGCGCGCTCGGGCGTGCCCTGCACGAAACTAGTCACCGAAAGCCCGGCCTTCTCATGCACCCAGTCGACGGTGGCGATCGGCAGGTAGTGATCCTGCAGCGACTGGGTGATGGCGACCTTCGACCAGTCCAGCAGCTTGCCGTCCAGGCGGATGAACGGCTCGATGCTGAAGCTGCCCTTGGCCGGCTCCAGCGCGCCATCTTCGCTGATCAGCGCCTGCTCCTGGCCACCATCGAGGCCGAGCAGGGTCCAGTACGGCTGTTCGCCCACATAGGCACGCGGCAACGAGCCACGCGGCAGATCGGCGGCCACCGAGGACAGGAAGGCATTGGGCGTGGCGGCGAACGCCAGCGGCTTGAGTGCGATGTCACGGATGCCATAGCGCCAGTTCGGGCCATCGCGCAGATCGAAACGCACGTAGCGCGCGTCGGTATCCGGCAGCGCCAGCCAATCGCGCCCCCCCGCACCGCCGGTCACCTCGCGCACAGTGCGCCAGTCCCGGCCATCCTCGGACGTCCGCACGGTGTAGCGATTGGCTTCCAGGTTCGGCAGCCAATCGATCACTACACCGCCGATCTCGCGGCTCTTGTGCAGGTCCAGGCTGATGGTCTGCTGCTTGACGCCACCGCTGATCCAGAACGTGTCGCTCTTGCCGTCGATCATACGGTCCTGCAGCGCGGTGGCCGTATCGGCAATCACCGATGGCACCAACGCCGAATCATCCTGCGGCGGCAGGCCCTGCAGGGTCAGCTTGTCGAAGCACACCGTGCCGCGGCCACCGACCTTGCTGTAGATCGTGAACTCGACGGCGGCGCTTCGTGCCATCTCCTTCTCGGGCGAGGGACCCCACGCCTTGTCGATCTGGCGGCGGCGGTACTCGACCGGCGTCCACGCCTTGGGGAAGCTGTAGCCGGGCCGGTTGACCCACCAGACGTTGTCGCCGCTGGCATCGATCAGCTTGAACTGCAGGTCGTTGCCCGGCGATTCGCCACGCAGCTGGAATCCGAAGCGGTAATTGACCGGGTATTCGATGTTCAGCGCGCGGCGGATGCCGACGTAGCCGGAGACATCGTGGAAGTCATAGTCCAGGCACAGCGCGCGGCCACCACCGGCGCCACTGACCGGGCGCAGCGAACCGCTGACCTGATCGGACAGCACAAGCGTCCAGGCTGCGATGTCGTCGAAGTCGTCCAGCACCTTCGGTGCCGGCAGCGCCGGAGGTGCGGCGATCGCCAGGGAAGTCCACAACAGGCCCAGTCCAACGGCGATCGCTCGCTTCATCCCTTGACGCTCCCCAGCAACAGACCTTGGATGTAGTACCGCTGCAGCACCAGGAACAGCGCCAGCACCGGGACCACGGTGACCACCGCGCCAGCCATCATCATTTCCACGTCCATGATGTGCTCGCGCGAGAGGGTGGCCAGCGCCACCGGCAAAGTGTAGTGCTCCTGGTCGGTCAGCACGATCAATGGCCACATGAAATCGTTCCATGCGCCCATGAAGGTGAAGATCGCCAGGGTCACCAGCACCGGCTTGAGCATCGGCAGCACAATCTGGAAGAAGATGCGCAGCTCCCCTGCCCCGTCGATGCGCGCCGCTTCCAGCAGTTCGTCCGGGATGGAACGCGCGTACTGGCGTACCAGGAAGATGCCGAACACGCTGGCCAGCGCTGGCACGATCACGCCACCGAAGCTGTTGACCAGGCCCAGCTGCTTCATCAGCAGGAACAGCGGCAGCATCGCCACCTGCGCCGGAATCACCAGCGCCGCCATCAGTACCTGGAACAGGCGCTCGCGGCCGACGAAGTTGAGCTTGGCGAAGGCGTAGCCGGCCATGGTGTTGAGTAGCAGCGAACCGACCGTGATGCCGAGCGACACCAGCAGGCTGTTGGCGAAGTTGCCGCCCATGCCAGTGCGCGCGAACAGCTCATGGTAGTTGTGCGTGGTGATGCTGGAAGGCAGCAGCGGCGGCGGGAAATGGCTGGCCTCGCCCTGCGGCATGAACGAGACCGAGAGCATCCACAGCAGCGGTGCCAGGCTGACCAGGGCCAGCACCAGCAACGCACCATTGATCAACCACGGGTACCAGCGCGACTGGCCGATTTCACGACTCATACCAACTGCCTCTTGCGGCCGAAACGCAGCATCACGGTGGTCACCGCCAGGATGATCAGGAACAGCAGGAACGCCACGGCGGAGGCGCGTCCCAGGTTCCACCACTTGAAGCCTTCCTCGAACATGAAATACAGCACGCTGACGGTGCTCTGCAGTGGGTCGCCGCGGGTCATCACGTAGGGTTCGGCGAACAGCTGGAAGTAGCCGGACACGGTAATCACGCCGACCACCAGCAGCACCGGGCCGAGCATCGGCAGGGTGATGTGCAGGAACTGCTTCCAGCGCGAGGCACCGTCGATGCGCGCGGCCTCGTACAGGTCATGCGGGATCGCCTGCAGGCCGGCCAGGAAGATCACCATGTTGTAGCCGAAGTTCTTCCACACCGCGAACAGCATGATGGTCGGCATCGCCCAGTTGGGATCACCCAGCCAGTCGATCGGGCTGATGCCCAGATGGCCCAGGCCGTAGTTCACCAGGCCGTAGCTGGTATGGAACAGGTAGCGCCAGATCACCGCCACCGCCACCAGCGTGGTCACCACCGGCGCGAACAGCGCGGTGCGGAAAAACGCCTTGAAGCGTGCGGCCGGCGCATTCAGCAGCATTGCCGCGCCCAGCGACACGCCGATCGACAAGGGCACGCCGATCAACACGAAGTAGGTGGTATTCCACAGCGACTTCCAGAACATCGGTGTCTGCAGCAGATCGATGTAGTTGCCGAGGCCGACAAAGCGCAGGTTGCTGCTGTCAGCCAGGGCATACAGGTCGAAGTCGGTCACGCTCAGCGCCAGCGCCGAAGCCACCGGCAGGCCGAAGAACACGCCCAGCACGATCAGCGAGGGACCGGCGAAAATCCAGCCGGCGAGTGAAGTACGTTTCATTGCGCGCTCCCGGCGGCCACGGCACTGCTCGATTGCGGCGACGGAACGCGCTGCTGCAGGCGTTGTTGTTCATGCATCCAGCGGCGCTTTGCCAGCACCTTGTCCACGCGCTGGTCGAGTTCTTCGACGGCCTTGTCCTGCGGCAGGCCACCGCGCACCACCTTCTCGGTGACGATGCGCATTTCCTGCACGATGCGCTCCCATTCGAGCACCTTCGGCGTCGGCTTGACCCGCTCCAGCTGGTCACGGAACGCTGCGGCCAGCGGATCGTTGGCCAGCGACGGCGCACTCCACGTGCTGCGGCGTGGCGGCAGGTCGCCGATGATCGAATGGAAACGTGCCTGGATCTGCGGGCGCGACAGGAACTCGATCAGCTTCCACGACGCCTCCTTCTGCTGCGACTTGCGGAAGATCACCAGGCTGGTGCCACCGGCGATACCCGCGCCCGGACCCTCCGGCCCCGGCAGCGCTGCGGTGCCCCACTGCCCTTCCAGTTCCTTCGGCTGCAGCTTCTTGAACTCGCGGATGTTCCATGGGCCGGAAATGTAGAAGACGTTGAAGCCGCGGAAGAACTCATCCCAGACGTTTGAGATCTGCGTCTCGGACATCTTCGGCGCCCAGCCCTGCTCGAACATGTTGGCGTAGAACGCCAGCGTGCGGCGGAAGCCGGGGCTGCTGAAGTTGCCGCGGGTGTCATCATCGTGCAGCAGCGGATCGGGCTGCTGCAGTGCCAGCGACAGCTGCTGCTCGAACTCGTTGATCGGCATCAGCACCGCATAGCGGTTCGGGCCCTGCATGCGCTTGATCGCTGCCATCTGCTCATCCCACTCCTGCCACGTGCGCGGCGGGTGGTCGTAGCCGGCCTTGGCCAGCAGGTCCTTGCGGTAGTAGATCAGGCGTGTATCGACATACCACGGCACGCCCACCAGCTCGCCGTGGATCACGTTGGTGTCCCAGATGCCCTGGAAATAATCATTCTCATCGACCACGGCAGAGCGATCGACGAACGGCTGCAACGGGGTCAGCGCATCGAGCTCGGCGAACTCCGGCACCCAGGTGTTGCCGAGCTGGCACACGTCCGGCAGGCCGTCGGCGGCGAACGCGGTCAGCAGCTTTTCGTGCGCAGCGGTCCACGGGATGTTCTGCACGTCCACCTTGATGCCCGGGTTCTCGGCTTCGAACTCATGGATCAGTTCGCTGACCACCTCGGCTTCCCGGCCCATTGCCCAGAAGCGCACAGTGGTGGTGCCCGGTTCGGTGCGGGCGCAGCCGGCCACGGCCAGTGCGGCCAGGGCTGGCAGTGTCCAGCGGCGCAGACGGTCGATCCAGTTCGGCATCGGGTTACTTGCCCTGGCCTGTGTTGCGGTTGGCATTGTTCTTCTGTTCCTGCGCGGCAGCCGCGCGTGATTCGGCGATACCCACCGCGCGTGCCGCCGCGGCCTTTTCGTCTTTCTGCAGTTCCAGCGGCTGGAACGAACCTTCCGGCGCCAGCCAGCCACCACTGAACCCCGCCCGCTCCAGGCCCTTGCGGATGTACGGGTTCTTCTTCATCACTTCCCAGACGAAATCATTGCGGTAGTTGGCGATCATGGTCAGGATCGGCCCCTGGTCGATGGCAATGTAGTCGCTGGCGACCCAGCCACGATCCGGCACCACGCGACCGGTCTTGATCGGGATGTCGTAGTTGAAGCTGGGATTGAACGAATCCAGGAAGCCGTAGCTGGAATAGATGTAATCGCCGTAGCGCTTGTGCATCTCCAGCGTGGCCGGGATCACCTGTTCCGGCGCGAACACCACCGACGCGATCGCGGCGGTCGGAGCGATGGTGCCGTCATCGAAGTTCTCGCGCAGGCCAGCGCCGCGCGAAGAGTAATGGCGGAACTGGCGCTGCTCGCCACGGTATTCCTGCGTGGTGTTCTGCGGGCCATCGCTGGCGGTCAGGCCCCAGACGTTCTCGCCGTAATCCTTCCACTGCATCGGGTTGGCGATGGCGTACTCACGCTGGGCAAGTGCGGCCGAGCGGCTGTTGAGGAAGTAGGTACTGCCGCGCTCGCGCATGTAGGCGTCCTGGATGTCGCGGAAGTCGATCCAGACGTGGCTGTACTGGTGGCCGAACAGCGGGCCGAAGGACAGGTATTCCTGGCCCTGGTAGACCCCCCAGTCGTTGTCATAGGTGCGCGTCCACACCGTCCACGCATCCGGGCTGACCGGGTGCGTCGGCGAACCCAGGGCAAGGATGTAGACCATCATCGCCTCGTTGTAGCCCATCCAGTCGTGGTCGATGAAACCGCTCTCGGGGAACCAGCCCATCGAGATCAGCGGCGCACGCTGCTGCAGCCAGGGCCAGTCGACCTTCTTGTACAACGTGTCGGCGATCTGGCGGATTTCCTTCTCGCGCGGATCGTCACCGTCGTAGTACGACTGCGCGAACAGCACCCCCATCATCAGCAGCGCGGTATCCACCGAGGACAGTTCGACCCAGCTGTCGTAGCGACGGCCTTCCTGCATGTCCAGGAAGTGGTAATAGAAGCCCTTGTAGCCCGCCTTGCCGGTACGCTGCGGGCCCATCGGCACGTCGCGGAAGAATTTCAGGGTAGTCAGGGTGCGGTCGATCGCCTGGTTGCGGCTGACCCAGCCGTTCTCGATGCCGATCGGATACGCGGTCAGTGCGAAGCCGACCGAGGCGATGCTGGCGAACGGCCGCGACGGATAGCGGTCCGGGGTCAGGCCATTGATCTCGTTGGTGGTATCCCAGAAGAACTGGAAGGTGCGGCGCTCGATGTCATCGAACAGCGGCGGCAGCTCAGGTTTCATCGGCCGCGGCGGTGTATCGGCCTCGATCAGGATCACCGGCGGCCGCGGCTTGGCAGGCTCCTGCTGGGCCGGCTGGCAGGCGGCCATGGCCAGGCTCAACGCTGCGGCGGACAACAGATGACGTGCCTGCATGGCGCGATTTCTCCGGTGGTCTGATCGATGGGAAAGCATACCGTCCAATGATCTGAAATCGTTTACAAGGTGCGTTCTTAAAAAACCACGAAAAACGTGGTTTGACACCGCGATCACTGCCCATGCCGATGCCCCCTGACCGGCAGCGGCATGGGCAATGGACCGGCGCAGGGCCGGCCATTGCCGTTTTCACGCGACCGATGCCGCCGGCGGAGCGGCGGCATCGGGGTCATGCATCCATCCGGGCTTAGAAGCGGAAGCCCACTTCGGCCTTGACCTGGCGCGGCGTACCGACGATGTCGCCGGTCTCGTTGTAGCTCGCGGTCAACTTGCCATTCTTGTAGTAGTTGTAGTTCGAGAAATTGTCGAAGTTGAACACATTGATGATGTCGATACGCGCATACAGCTCGGTATCGCCCGGCATCTTGAACGTCTTCGTCGCCTGCAGGTCGACCGAGCGATAACCGAAGATCTTGCCACCCAGCAGGAACTTGCCGTTGCCACCCGGAACCGCCGCCATCGGGGTCGGCAGGTCGAAACCATTGGCCTGCGGCACGCCGTACCAGTCGTTGATCGCGGTCGGGGTGGCCAGGGTGATCTTGCCACCGAAGGTGATGCCCCAGAAGCCCGCATACGAACCGGTCACCACCAGGCGGTGACGCGGCGCGCCGTTGGAGCGGATGGTCGGGTAGTCACCGATCACGCCACGGTCGAACGCGTAGTGCTCGTTGATGTCACGGTTGTGGCGGGCGGTGGTCCAGGTATAGGCGATGGAGGTGCCCCAGCCGCTTTCCTGGGTGAACGGCTTCTGCGCCGACAACAGGATCTGGGTAGCACGGGTCTTGATGCCCTGCTGGCCGATGATCAGGCTGCCGAAGCCCGGCACGTTGCAGCTCCACGCCTGACCCAGACCGGCTTCGGTGCCACCGCACAGACGCGGATCGTCGAAGAAGTTGCCGGTCGGGTAGCGGTTGCCCAGGGTGAAGGCGAAGCCGTCATAGGTGAGCGTGCGCGAGATGGTGGCGTCGGTCAGCCAGTCGCCGATCTGGTTGCTCATGCCCAGGCTGAACTGGTCAGCGTAGGGCACCTTCAGATTGTTGTTCAGCAGGTCGACTTCCAGGCCTGCATTGCTGGTCGAACCGACCAGACTCTGGAGGTTGCCGATACCGTTGAGCAGGTTCGGATTCCAGTCATAGCACGCGGCGTTGCCCTGGAAGCACTGACCGGTTGCCGGATTGCGGAAGTAGATCGTCGGCTGCGGCAGGGCCAGCTTGGTGGTTTCCAGCTGCAGGTAGTCGAACAGGTCGCGGTCGTAGGAACGACCGGCACCACCGTGGATCACGTGCTGCTCGTCGGCATTGATGTCATACGAGAAACCCAGACGCGGCTGCCAGGCATTCTTGAATGCCTTGCGGTTGTGGCCGTTGCTGATGTAATCGTTGATGTTCAGGCCGCTCAGCGCCAGCGTGTCGGCGTAGCTCTGGCCAGCGGCGGCACGCGGATCCTGCGCGAACAGCGCATTGACCACTTCCGGCGGGGTCACGAAGTCCAAATAGGACGGGTTCTTCTCGTAGTCCCAGCGCAGGCCGAGGTTCAGCTGCAGGTGGTCGTTGACCTGCCAGTCATCCTGGATGAACAGACCGATCTGCTTCACCTTCGAGCGCACTTCGCCGGACACGCCGGACACGCCGGTGACCGGCTTCACGAACTGTGCCTTGTACGGGATGCTGTCCGGGAAGGTCGGGTTGTCGATGGTGTAGTAGAACTGCGGATTGATCTGCGCCGCATCGGAGGCGTACAGGTCGATCTGCTTGTACTTGGCACCCATCTTGATGGTGTGGTCGCCCGCCCACTGGATGCCATCCAGGGTCAGGTTGTCTTCGATCGACCAGCCCTTCTGGCCCTTCACCTGCGACGACATTGCCGAGGAACCACCGATCGAGACGATGGCGCGCTCCTCGCTCTTGCCGTCCGGCGCGGTGTAGTTGAAACCGTTGCCCATGCTCAGCGGCTTGGGATTGTTGAACGAATCCTCGTGGGTAACCATCAGCTCGTTGTAGTAACGCTCACCGCTGTGGTTCCAGCGCAGCGCGTAACGACGGTCAGTGTTCTTGGTTTCCTTGCCGTGCATCGGCGCGGTCTGGTCCGAGAACTGCTGCTGGGTTTCATCACGGTCCTGGAAGGTCAGTTCCAGGCGATCGTTGTCGGTCGGCTCAAAGTCGACCTTGGCGAAGATCAGGTCCTGCTGGAACGGCTGGCTGGCCGGGCCCAGGCCGGCCTGGGCATCAGCCGGGACGCGGTTGGCCTTGTTGGTCACCGAACCATGCGGTGCGATGGTCACCGGCAGATCGAAGCGCTTGGCTTCATAGGTCACGAAGAAGTGGGCCTTGTCCTTGACGATCGGGCCGCCCAGGGCGAAACCGTATTCCTTCTCGGCCGAATCCTCCTTGCCCTTGCCCGGCTGACGCTCGGCCGGGGTCATCGCGCGCATGCTGTCGTTGGTATAACGGTAGAAGGTTTCACCCTTGAACTCGTTGGTACCCGACTTGGTCGCGGCCGTGACCGCTGCACTGGACACCTGGCCGTACTCGGCCTTGTAGTTGCCGGTGATGACCTTGTACTCGCCGATGGCCAGCTGCGGGAACGGGTTGCCGGCACTGCCGGACTGACCGGCCACGCCGCCGCCCTTGACGTAGCTCTTCTGGCCCACACCGTCGATGTAGACGTTGGTGCCGTCGGAGTTGGTGGCGCCGCCGCGCAGCGAGGTGTTGCCCTTGGCGTCGCGGGTGAAGATCATGCCCGGCACTGCGTCGGCGAACTCCAGGAAGTTGCGCGAGACCTGCGGGGTGGTCTGGATCTGCTGCAGGCTGACGGTCTTGCCGACTTCGGACGTGCGCACTTCCTGCAGCAGGGTCGGCGCGACGACGTTGACAGTGTCCAGGTTGGTGGCTGCGGTCGTACCCGGGGTGCTGCTGGCAGCGCCGGCAAAGTTCAGGGTAGCGGTCGAGGCCACGGTGACGGTGACCTTCTGCGACTGGCCGTTGGCGACCACGTCATAGGTGCCCGGGTCCAGGCCCATCAGCGAGTAGCTTCCATCGGCACGGACGGTACCGCGACGGACGGTGCCGGTGGCCACGTTGGTGGCGGTCACCTCGGCGCCGGCCTGCGCGCCGGAAACCTGGCCGCGCAGGCTGGCATTGGCCGACTGCGCCATGACGTTCGGAGCAGCAGCCAGCATCAGGCAGCTGACCAGTGCGGTGCTCAGCAGCCGGCGTGCCGGCGTGCGGAAGGTGGTGTGCATCATCAACTCAATCTCCGGGTGGCGGTAACCGCTTGCGCGGTCCCTGCGATCAATCAAAAAAGAAGGAACGCCTCCGGCTTCAACGGCCGGATGGCGGAGTGGTGGAATCGCGAACTATCAAGCGGGGAACCAGGGTCTGCTTGTCCCCTGTCCCATCCGTGGAGGTGCCGTCCATCAACTGCATCAGGCGCGTCATGGCCCGATCGCCGAGTTCGGCGATGCTGACCTGCATGGTGGTCAGCGACGGGTGGACGAAACGCGCCAGTGGAATGTCATCGAAACCGGCCAGGGCGACGTCGGACGGAACGTGGACACCTGCCTGCGTGAACGCATACAGGCAACCCAGCGCCATCATGTCGTTGGCGGCGAACACGGCATCAGGCAGCGCTCCGGCTGCCAACAACTCCTGACCGGCGCGATGGCCGGAAGCTTCGTCGAAATCACCGGGCAGCTCGATGCCTTCGGCGTCACTGCCGAAAGCCGCCAACGCGTCACGGAAGCCGCGCAGGCGCTCGCGCGCGTCGAAGTTGAGGTCCGGGCCAGAAATGAAAGCGATACGGCGGTGACCCGCGTCAAGCAGATGGCGGGTCATCGCCATCGCACCGGCATGGTCATCGATGCTCAGCACCGGGTGGTCCTGCCCGGGCAGATAGGTGTTGATCAACACCGTTGGCAACGACTGCGGCAGGTTGTCGGTAAGGAATCCCGGGCTCTCCGCATAGGGCGAGAGCACCAGCAGGCCGTCGACGCGGCCGCGCATGGCGCGCAGGGCCGCGCCCTGCTGCTCCTGGTCACCGTGGTAACTGGACACCAGCAGGTGCTGGCGGCGGTTGCGGGCGACGTTGTCGATGCCGCGCATCAGCTCGGAGAAGAATTCGCCGTACAGGTCAGGCAGTACCACGCCCACCGTATTGGTGCGACGGCTGCTGAGGCTGCGGGCGGCGGCGTGCGGGGTGTAACGCAGCCGTGCGGCCACCTCCAGCACAAGCTGGCGGACCGGTTCGGCGACATTCTCATGCCCGTTGAGCGCGCGGGAAACCGTGGCCACGGAGACCCGGGCTTCGCGAGCGACGTCTTTGATTGTGATAGCTGCCTTGTTCACGAAGCCGCCCTCCACGGCTTGGACCTACCAGCATTGGCGCGGAATGTAAGCGTTTCCATCTGGGCTTGTAAACAGTCCGTTAGGCGAATGTCCTGAAATGGACATGGAAATCTGTCTGTGGCGGGCCCGCTGACGGACCCGCCAGGACAGTGTGGGACAAGGGCTCAGCCCTGTTCTGACGGGGTCAATGCACGAATGGACAGCGCGTGGATGTCGGTCTCCATCATCGCGCCCAGCGCGGCATAGACCGCGCGATGCCGGGCCAGTGGACCCAGTCCGGCGAAGCGTTCACTGACCACATGCACGTTGAAATGGCCGCGGCCATCGCGCGCACCGGCGTGGCCGGCATGACGATGACTGTCGTCTTCGATTTCCAGCACGCTGGGGGCCAGCGCCTGCTGCAGTGCGTCACGCATCCGCTCGATCCGCTCCGCGTTCACGGCAGGACCTTGCGGAACGGACGCACCTGTACATGGGTGTAGACGCCCGCGGCTACGTAAGGGTCGGCATCAGCCCAGGCCTGGGCCTGCACGAGCGACTCGAACTGCGCGATCACTACCGAACCACTGAAGCCGGCCGGGCCCGGGTCCTCGCTGTCTACTGCCGGGCACGGTCCGGCCAGCAGCAGGCGGCCTTCGTCGCGCAGCGCGTGCAGGCGCGCCAGGTGTTCCGGACGTGCCTGCAGTCGCTGTGCCAGCACGTCCTGGCCGTCATAGCCTTCAATCACATACCACACGGCATTTCCTCGCTTGCGTTGTCGGGTGCGCAGATTCTAGCCAATGCCGCCCTCGCCCCAGCCCGGCTGGACACTGGCGCGACAAAGGCTTACCCTAGACACCATTGCACGTGGCTGGATGCAGCAGCCCGTCGGTTTCTGCGGCCAATGCAGCCCCCGACGACCGTCCCGCTGCTTCGAACCGGACCACCTGGCCGGGCCACGTAGACGACCTCCCCGTAGTTCCGTCGCCGCCGTTTCCTGCGGCGCGTCCTGCTGTTTGATATGTGTGGAATCGCGCCGATCCCGGCGTGTCTGGTGCCGTGGGGCGCCGTGGCGTTGGCCCGGTGAACCCGCTGCCGCGACTGGTCCGATGCAATCCTGATGTCCATTAGATGACTTCCGAACTCGCGCTCGACGCGAACCCGCCAACCCGGCCGCCCGCCCCCCAGCAGCAGGAAATGCCGCTGGCCGTGGTGCATGGGCAACCGGTCCTGCAGATTCCGCAGGACCTGTACATCCCGCCGGACGCGCTGGAAGTCATCCTGGATGCCTTCGAAGGCCCGCTGGACCTGCTGTTGTACCTGATCCGCCGCCAGAACCTGGACGTACTGGACATTCCCGTGGCCGAGATCACCCGGCAGTACGTGGAATACATCACCGTGATGCGCGAGCTGCGCTTCGAGCTGGCCGCCGAGTACCTGGTCATGGCCGCGATCCTGGCCGAGGTGAAGTCGCGCATGCTGCTGCCGCGCCCGGTCAGCGAGGAAGGCGATGAGGCCGACCCGCGCGCCGAACTGGTGCGCCGCCTGCAGGAGTACGAACGCTTCAAGCAGGCCGCCGAGGACATCGACGCCCTGCCCCGCCAGGACCGCGACACCACGGTGGCACACGCCTTCATGCCCGAACGTGCTGCGGTGAAGCTGCCGCCGCCGGTGGACCTGAAGGAAATGCTGCTGGCCCTGCACGACGTGCTCAAGCGCGCCGAGCTGTTCAGTGGCCACGCCATCAAGCGCGAGGCGCTGAGCGTGCGGCAACGCATGGGCGAAGTGCTGGGCCGGCTTGAAGATGGCAAGTTCTACCGTTTTGAAGGGCTGTTCACCGCAGAAGAAGGCAAGCTGGGCGTGCTGGTCACGTTCCTGGCGGTGCTGGAACTGGCCAAGGAACAGCTGCTGGACATCGTCCAGGAAGAGCCGCTGGCGCCGATCTACGTGAAGTCCCTGGCCGCCGGCAACACCAATGCCCCGCTGCAGTTCAGCAGCGAGTTCGACGACAACGACGCCGCCAACGAGAACGAGTGAGCGCTGACTGCCGATGGACCAAACGCTGATCAACCGCATTGTCGAGGGTGCCCTGCTGGCCTCCAGCCAGCCGCTCACCCTGGCCCAGCTGAAAGACCTGTTCCCGGAAGAGGAGCCGGCACCGCCGGGCAGCATCGAACGTGCGCTTGAGCGCCTGCGCGAAGCCTGCGAAGGCCGTGGCGTGGAACTGGTCGAGGTCGCCTCCGGCTTCCGCTACCAGGTGACCGGCGAAGTGCATGGCTGGATCAGCCGGCTGTGGACCGAACGCAAGACCCGCTATACCCGTGCCACCCTGGAAACCCTGGCGCTGATCGCCTACCGGCAGCCGATCACTCGTGGCGAGATCGAGCAGGTGCGCGGCGTGGCGGTCAGCAGCAACATCATCCAGGCGCTGGAGGAACGCGAGTGGATCCGCGTGGTCGGCCACCGCGACGTGCCCGGCAAGCCTGCCCTGTTCGGCACCACCAAGGGCTTCCTGGACTACTTCGGCCTGAAGCGCCTGGACGAGTTGCCGCCGCTGTCGGAACTGAAGGACCTGGGCGAGCTGGAACCCCAGCTGGCCCTGGACCGCGACGCACCGGCCGCCGCCAGTGCCGAGGGTCCGGACATTTCAGCTGGCGCCGATGGCGCTGCTGCCAACGATGACGCCGGCCTGGCCGGCAGCGACACCCCCGATTCCGCCGACGCAGCGACTGCGCCGGCTTCCGATGAGCAAGCACCTTCGCCCCTTGATGATGGGCACCCCGATTCCGCGCCGGGCGAGCGCGCGGTGCCCCTGAACGAACGCGAAGACAACGCCGTCGCGATGACGACCGTGGCTGTTGACCAAGCCGATTCCGAACCAGAGGCCGACCCCGAAACCGTCGGCCGGAGCAAAACTGATGAGTGACACCCCCCGTAACAAGCTCTCGCTGAAGCGCGAAGCCACCTCCGAACAGTTCAAGCTGGAAGAGCGCCTGCACAAGGTGCTGGCCCAGGCCGGCCTGGGTTCGCGCCGCGCGCTGGAACAGCGCATCGCCGAAGGCCTGGTCAAGGTCAACGGTGAAGTCGCGCAGACCGGCATGTCGGTCAAGAGCGGCGACAAGATCGAGCTGGATGGCCGCGGCTTCGTCGCCACCGCCCTGGCCGAACCGTCGCGCGTGCTGGTCTACAACAAGCCGGAAGGCGAAGTGACCACCCGCGAAGACCCCGAAGGCCGCCCGACCGTGTTCGAATCGCTGCCGCCGCTGAAGGGCGCGCGCTGGATCGCCATCGGCCGCCTGGACATCAACACCACCGGCCTGCTGCTGGCCACCACCGACGGTGAACTGGCCAACGCCATGATGCACCCGTCGTTCGAGGTCGAGCGCGAGTACGTGGTGCGCGTGCGCGCCCCGGAAGGCGAGGAGAAGGTCTCCGACGCCATCGTCGACCGCCTCGCACGCGGCGTGGCACTGGAAGACGGCCCGGCCAAGTTCGACGAGATCGAACGCATCGGCGGCACCGACTCGCACGACTGGTTCCGCGTCGTGGTGAAGGAAGGCCGCAACCGCGAAGTGCGCCGCCTGTGGGAGTCGCAGGGCTGCCAGGTCAGCCGCCTGAAGCGCACCCGCTACGGCAAGGTGAGCCTGCCGCGCGAACTGGCCCGTGGCCATTCGGTGGAACTGGGCACCGCCCAGGTTGAAGCCCTGCGTGCGCAGCTGAAGCTGGAAGAAGGCGCGCCGTCGGCTCTGACCCTGCAGCCGGTGATCGGCCAGCGCCGCGCCGCCAAGACCACCGTGCGCGTGCGCGAAGGTGGCCGTGGCAATGCCTACGTCAACGGCCATAACACCGCAGACGAAGGCCGCGAGCTGCGTCGCTTCGACAACGTCCGCGAAGACCGCGGCCGTGGCCGCGGCGGCAGGGGCGGCGGTTTCAAGGGTGGCCTGACGGTCAGCGGTGAAGCAGCAGCCAAGCAGTCGCAGAAGCCGTTCAAGCAGCGCACCCAGAAGAACGACCGTTCGCTGCCGGAAGGCAACCCGGCCGCGTTCCGCACCTGGTACGTGCCGGATGGCGTGAGCACGGGCCCGAGCGGCCATCGCAATGCCGGTCCGGGCGCGCGCGGCCCGGGTGCCCGTGGTCCGGGCGCAGGCGGCCAGGGCCGTCCGTACGGCAAGCCGAAGGGTCCGGGCGCCGGCGGCGGACAGGGCCGTGGCGGTTTCGGCGGTGAAGGCCGTGGCGGCGCAGGCGGCCAGGGTCGTCCGGCCGGTGCCGGCAACCGCTCGCAGGGCCAGGGCAACAAGCACCCGTATGGTCATCCGGGCAATGCCCCGAGCTTCCCGTCCGACCACGCCACGCCGGGCTTCAACCCGTATGGCAGCCCCAAGCCGGCGCAGGGCGCCCGTCCGGGCGGTCGCGGGCCGGGTGGTGGCAACCGTGGTCCGGGCGGCAATCGCGGCCCCGGCGGTCCGGGTGGCAACCGTGGCCCGGGTGGCCCCGGCGGCAACCGCGGTCCGGGCGGCCCGCGCCGCAGCGGCCCGCGCGGCGGCTGATCACCGGCACGCCTGAAATGAAAAACCCCGGCGCAGGCCGGGGTTTTTCGTTGAAAAGGGGACGGAGGGGATTAAGTCGTTTTTGCCACGGCCTGTGTCAAAGGGGCGAGAGCGACTTAATCCCCTCCGTCCCCTTTTGCGTGGCGCTGGAACGCGGCGGGTGTGGTGCCGGTCATGCCGCGGAAGAAGGCGATGAACGGGCTCTCGGCGGAGAAGCCGGTGTCCTGCGCCACGTGCGCCACGCGTTGGCCCAGCAGCAGCAACTCCATGGCCCGCATCAGGCGCCATTGCTGGCGCCAGGCCTGGTAGCTCATGCCGGTATCACGCTGCATCAACCGGCCGACGGTACGCGCGCTCAGGCCCGTGCGCGCGGCCAGCTCCCCCAGTTCGGGCGGCAGCTGTTCGGCCACCGGGAGGCACCGTGCGATCCGCGGATCACGAGGCAGAGGCAGGTCCATCGGCGCCACCGGTGCAGCAGCGATTTCCAGCACGCACAACGCCAGTTGGTGGTGCGCGCGCGGCGACTGCCAGTCATGGTCGAACGGCGCCTGCGCGATCGGCTCCAGCAAGGCCTGCAGCAGCGCCCCCACGCCGATGATCGTCGGCTGCCGGGGCAGCTGGGCCGACAGCGTGGCGTCGAAGTACAACGAACGGTAGTCGACCGCCTGGCGCATCTGCGCGCGATGGCGCAGCCCGCCCGGAATCCACGCGGCACGCGCGGGCGGCAGCAGGCTGATGCGATCACCGTAGGTCAGGCGCGTGCAGCCCTGCCGGGTGTACAGCAGCTGCGCGCGTGCATGCTGGTGCCAACCCGAGTCGTGATCCGCCAGTGAGGCTGCAATCCCCAGCACCGGAGCGCTCCAGGCATCGGCGTCGAAGTGCGCGTGCGGCTGCAACCAGGCCATGTCTGATTTCATACATTCGATGACAGGATAGACAGAGTGCGCCATTGCGGACGCGACCACAATGCGGGGCCCTGTTCCTGGAGCGCCCGCATGTCGCGCCGCCTGTTGTTGCTCGCCATTGCACTGCTGATGTTCCCGCAGTTGGCACAGACCCTGTACAGCCCGGCCCTGGCCGATCTGGCCGAACGCTTCGCCCTGCCGCCGAGTGCCGCCAGCCAGGCCATGAGCCTGTACCTGTTCGGCTTCGCTGCAGGCGTGCTGCTGTGGGGGCGCCTGGCCGATCGTATCGGTCGTCGCCCTGCCCTGCTATGCGGCCTGGCCGTGTTCGCACTGGCCGCCTGCGGCGGCCTGCTGGCCAGCACCTTCGGCCAGGTCCTGCTGGCACAGGCACTGGCCGCACTGGGTGCGGCGGCGGCCTCGGTGGTAACCCAGACCGTACTACGCGACCACCTGCAGGGACTCGCGTTGGCGCAGGCGTTCTCCTGGATCGGCATGGCCCTGGCCCTGAGCCCGGCCATCGGCCTTGCACTGGGCACGCTGCTGGTCGCCGCCCATGGCTATGTCGGCGTACAGTCCGGCCTGCTGCTGATCGCTGCCCTGCTGGCAGTCGCATGCCTGGCGGGCCTGCGCGAAAGCCGCCCTGCACAGATCCCGCACGTGCCCATGCTGCCGCTGCTGCGGGAACTGCTGCGCGATCGCTGGATCTGGTCACACGCGTTGCTGGTGATGGCCTTCAACGTGGCTATGTACAGCTGGTATGTGCTCGGCCCCTTCGTGTTTGCGCGCCTGCACTGGCCAGCCACCTGGTTCGGCGCCAGCGGCGCGGTGCTGGCACTGGGCTCGGCACTGGGCGCGTGGGGCAATGGCCGCCTGCTGCGTGCAGGCGTTGCCGCAACCACGCGCATCCGCATCGCCGCGGGACTGGTCCTGACGGGAGGCCTGCTGGCCGCGCTGCTGCATGATCACCCGGCCCTGATCGTGGCGATGGTACCGGTGGTGACGGGCTTCGGCCTTGCCATTCCCAATGTGCTCGGCCAGGCCCTGCGCGGCTATCCACACTGTCGTGGCAGCGCAGGCGCGCTGTTCGGCCTGCTCTACTACCTGTTGATCGGTGCGGCGATGGCGCTGGTCGGTGCAGTGCAGATGCTGGCACCGACCGTTATCGCGTGTGGCCTGCTGGCGCTCTGGCTGAAGCGGGGTCGGTCAATTGACGGCGAAAGCCCGGGACGTGCAGCGCCTCGGTGAAGAAACCGCTCCTGCGGCCATGGGGACCCCGGGTCCCTGCCCCGGGGCCAGGATCAGCGGGCAACCGACTACTGGACGTTGATCACTTCGTCCATCGGCGCCAGGAAGTTGCCGGCATTGTTGCGCGACGCCGAGATCACGTAGGTTCCAGGCGTTGCGATGGTCGCGGTGCAATGTCGGATGGGCGTGGTGTTGCCACCGTCGAGATTGTCATTGGTACGGCACAGGAACTGGCCATTGGCATACACCGAGAAATTACTCGTTCCATCCACCTGGCCGCCCCCTGTGATGTAGATTTCCGAGGGCGAGCCCGCCACACGCGGCAAGGTCCCAATCTCGAACCGGGACGTCACGGGATGCGGCAACAGCCTTGGACAGGACACGACGATTCCGCTGTCGGACAGGCAGACTTCGGCGTGGGCGATGGCGGGCGCGGCGATGAGGGCCACGAGCAACACGGACGTTCTGAGCTCCATTCAGCGTCTCCTATGATCCCAGCAGAATCGCTGGGATGTCCCTGTTATTCACTGCAGGGTTACTGCGGGATCAAGGAAACGTTAATCGCTGCGCGCACACAGCCCCCGGATCACGGCGGGATCCCTTGTGGGCGGGGACATTGCACGCCTGCGCTGGGGCTGCCACCCATCCCTTCCTGATGACTTCACGTCGATGCAGGATGCCCACCATCGCGCAGCACATTTCGTGCCTGTCCCAATGTTCACACCCCGGTTTAGGAATTGCTGCAAACACGAGGTGTTGTGTACCACGCCCGGAATTCACATCCGGTTGCTGGCTATCGTGCGCGCGCTCCCACACAAGGCAGATGCCCATGATCACCATCACCGCCGAACAGGCCCGCGCCAACGTCGATGCCGCCAAGCGCCCGATCGAACTGTTCTACCGCGATCTCGACAACGCCATCCAGATCGGCTCGGAAAATGGCCGCCGCTACATCGTGTTCGGCTTCAGCCAGGTGATGGCCAGCGAGCAGCTCGTCGAAGATGTGGTCGCACAGCTGCTGAAGAATGGTTTCGGTGTCGAACGGTTGTTGAGCGATTCCGAACAGCACTACATCCGCATCAGCTGGGGAACTGCCGCGCCGTCGCGCCTCAGCGCCGACTGAGGGTGAACGCGGTGCCGTCCACGCCCAGATCCCAGCCCTTGCCGGTACCGGACAGGGCCAGCGAGATGTCGCCCTTGGTCATCACCTGCGCGTTGCTGGACTTCACCGCACCGGCATGCGCGCCCACCGAGGCGTAAGTACCCAGCAGCTCGTTGACGCTGACTGCGCCGGTGAAGCTGCCACGTCCGTTGGTGATCTTCGACTTGCCCACGGTCAGGCCGCCGCCCTTCATCTGGATGCGCACCGGCATGCTGGCGCCATTGCTGCAGGTGACCGTGCCATTGCCGGATGCAGTCTTGTAGATCAGCGACCAGCCAGAGAGGTTGTAGCGCAGCTCGCAGTCGAGGTTGCCAGCGGCGTGCGCGGCCGGGGCCAGCGATGCGGCAGACAGGGCAAGCAGCAGGGCGAAGGGCTTGTTCATGGCAGGACTTCCAGTTCGGTCGGACTGCCGGCGAATCTAGCAGCGCGCGCGTGCACGTTGGATGCAGGCGCACGCGCTGGTGCAGCAGTGTTCAGGCCGTCGCTCAGGCCTGTTCGTCCAGGTGGAAGGCATCGGCATCGAGCATCGCCGGGAAACGCGCGCGGTGTGCGGCCAGCGCCTCGGCCGAGATGGTGGTGGTGACCACCTGTTCGCGTTCGCGGATTTCCACCTGCGGCTGGCCCAGGAAATCCAGCACCGCGCTGTCGCCTGCGTAGTGCAGCTGGTTGCCATCGACGCCGACGCGGTTCACCGCCGCCACGAAGCACAGGTTCTCGATCGCCCGCGCACGCAGCAGGGTCTTCCACGCATAGGCGCGCGCCGACGGCCAGTTGGCGACGAAGATCTGCAGGTCGAAATCCAGCTGCTGCGGACGCTCCACGTTGTAGCGGTTGCGGCAGAACACCGGGAAACGCAGGTCGTAACAGACCTGCGGATTGATCCGCCAGCCCTTCCATTCCACGCTCAGGCGGTCGCGACCGGCGGCATAGCGCTCGTGCTCGCCGCCGTAACGGAACAGGTGGCGCTTGTCGTAGTACTGCAGGTCGCCATCGGGCGTGGCGAACAGCAGGCGGTTGTAGACGCCCTCGCCGTCGCGCAGCTGCACGCTGCCGATCACCGCCGCGTTCAAGGTCCTGGCCTGTTCACGCACCCAGGCCACGGTCGGGCCGTCCATGCCTTCGGCCTGGGCAATGGCGTCGTTGGAGAAACCACTGGTGAAGGTCTCCGGCAGGATCACCAGGTCGGTGGTGCCGGCCAGCGGTGCCAGCAGCGCGCCGTAGTAGGCGCGGTTGCCGGCCGGATCGTGCCAGCGGGTGTCGCCCTGGACGAGGGAAATGCGCAGGTCCTGCATGTTCACGCCTCCGCTCAGAGCAGGCGCAGGCGTTCGATCGCCGCGTCCATCGTTGCTTCGTTCTTGGCAAAGCACAGGCGCACCAGGCGCTGGCCGGCCGGCGGGTTTTCGTAGAACGGCGACAGCGGGATCGCGGTCACGCCCTTCTCGATGGTCAGCCACTTCACGAACTCATGGTCCGGCAGGTCGCTGATGGCCGAGTAGTCGACCAGCTGGAAGTAGCCGCCGGGGACCGGCAGCGCCTTCAGGCGGGTGCCGGCCAGCTGCTCGCGGAAACGGTCGCGCTTGGCCTGGTAGAACGCGCCCAGCTCCAGGTGGTGTTCGGGTTCGTCGCGGATCATCGCGGCGAAGCCGTACTGCGCCGGGCCGAAGCTGGTGAAGGTGTTGTACTGGTGCACCTTGCGGAACTCGGCGGTCAGTGCCGGCGGTGCGATCGCATAGCCGATCTTCCAGCCGGTGCAGTGATAGGTCTTGCCGAAGCTGGAGATGACGAACGCGCGCTCGCGCAGTTCCGGGTAGCGCAGCGCCGATTCATGGCGGCGGCCGTCGTAGATGATGTGTTCGTACACCTCATCGGAGATCAGATAGATCTGCGTGCCACGCAGCAGCTCGGCCAGTGCCTGCATGTCCTGCGCCGACAGCATCGCGCCGGACGGGTTGTGCGGGGTGTTGACGATCAGCATGCGGGTGCGCGGGGTGATCGCCGCACGCACGCGGTCCCAGTCGACCGCGAAGGTCTGCGGATCCAGCGACACATGCACGGCCTTGGCACCGGCCAGGTCGATCGCCGGTTCATAGCTGTCATACGCCGGGTCGAGCACGATCACTTCCTCGCCGGCACGCACCACGGCGTGGATGGCGTTGAAGATGGCCTCGGTACCGCCACTGGTGACGGTGATCTCGCTGTCCGCATCGACCTGCGCGCCGTAGCAGTCCAGCGCCTTCTGCGCGATGGCCTGGCGCAGCGGCGCCACGCCGGTCATCGGCGGGTACTGGTTCAGCCCGGCGGCCATCGCCCTGGCGGTTTCGTCGATCAGGCGCTGCGGCGCCGAAAAGTCCGGGAAACCCTGGCCCAGGTTGACTGCGCCGTGTTCGGCGGCGAGCTGGGACATCACGGTGAAGATCGTGGTACCGACCTTGGGCAGCTTGGTGTTCGGTTGCATCGGCCTGGGCTGTGGGGGAACAGGCCTGCGAGTTTACGCAATCCGCGCGTCGGTAGTGCCGGCCGCTGGCCGGCACCCCTGGGACGATCTGCGGCGCCGGGTCGCATCTGCCGGCCAGCGGCCGGCACTACCATCGGCATTCACCGCTACAATTGCCATCGCACTCCGGCATGAAGACCCTGCCCCTTGAACACCCCTGCATTGCTGGCCGCCAGCGGCCTGAGCTTCTCCCGCAATGACGAGCCGGTGTTCGGCCCGCTGGACTTCCATGTGGACGCCGGCGAAGCCCTGCTGGTGCAGGGCGGCAATGGCGCCGGCAAGACCACCCTGCTGCGCGTGCTGGCCGGCCTGGCCCGGCCCGGCGCCGGCCAGGTGCGGATCGACGGCAAGCCGGCGAGCAATGCCGAACGTGCACGCTACGTGGCCTACCTCAGCCATCTGCCGGCCCTGAAGCCAGACCTGGACACGCTGGAGAACCTGCACTTCCTGTGCGGCCTGCATGGACGGCGTGCGCGGCAGATGCCCGGCAACGCGCTGGCCATCGTGGGCCTGGCCGGTTATGAGGACACCCTCGTTCGGCATCTGTCCGCCGGGCAGAAGCGGCGGCTGGCACTGGCACGCATCTGGCTGTCGCCAGCGCCGCTGTGGCTGCTGGACGAGCCCTATGCCAACCTCGACCTGGAGGGCATCACCCTGGTCAACCGGATGATCTCGGCGCACCTGCGTGCCGGCGGCGCTGCGCTGGTCACCACCCATGGCGCCTACGCCGCACCGCCGGTGCGTACCCGCCAGCTCGACCTCGGCGGTGCCGCATGATCGCGCCGGGTACCGAACCAGGCCTGTGGCAGACCGCAGGCGCCCTGCTCAAGCGCGACCTGCGCCTGCTCTGGCGCCGCCGTGGCGATGCGCTGCAACCACTGCTGTTCGCGGTGCTGGTAGTGGTGCTGTTCGCGCTGGCCCAAGGCCGCGAACCACAGCTGCTGGCCGCCACCGCGGGCGCGGTGCTGTGGCTGGCCGTGCTGCTGGCGGGACAGCTGTCGCTGGATTCACTGTTCCGTTCCGACGCCGAAGATGGCTCGCTGGAACAGTGGCTGCTGGCGCCGGTGCCGCTGGCCTGGCTGGTGCTGGTGCGCGTGCTCCTGCACTGGGCGACCACTGCGCTGCCGCTGATCGTGGTCAGCCCGCTGTTGGCCGAAATGCTGCATCTGCCGCATGACCAGCTGCCGATGTTGCTGGCATCGTTGCTGCTGGGAACGCCGTTGCTGAGCCTGATCGGTGGCGTGGTCGCCGCACTGACCGTTGGCATCCGACGCTCTGGTATTCTCGTGGCGCTGCTGTCGCTGCCGCTGTACGTGCCGGTGCTTGTGTTCGGCGCCGGCAGCCTGGCGGCAGCCGGACGCGGGCAGGATCCGGTCGGTGCGCTGCTGATGCTGGGCGCTGGCCTGCTGCTCGCGCTGGTGCTGGCTCCGCTGGCCACTGCCGCTGCAATACGTATTTCTCTGAGTTGACCGAGCTGAGAGCCAATCCACCCCTGCTGGATAACCGCCACGCATGAATCCGATTGTCCGCTGGTTCCACCAACTCGGTTCGCCTCCCACGTTCGACCGTTTCGCTGCCCGCTGGTCGCGGGTGTTCTACCTCGCGGCGGTGCCGGTGCTGCTGGTCGGCATGTGGCAGGCGCTGCTGGTGGTGCCGCCGGAAGCCAAGCAGCTGGACAGCTTCCGCATCCTCTACATCCACGTGCCCAGTGCCTGGATGAGCCTGTTCGTGTTCGCGCTGATGGCGCTGTATGCCGCCATCGCGCTGATCTGGCGGATCAAGGTCTGCGAGATCCTGGCCATGGCCTGTGCACCGATGGGCGCCGGTTTCACCCTGATCACCCTGCTGACCGGCAGCATCTGGGGCAAGGGCACCTGGGGCACCTGGTGGGACTGGGACCCGCGCATGACCAGCGAACTGGTACTGCTGTTCCTGTACCTGGGCGTGATCGGCCTGTACCACGCCATCGAGGACCGCCGCAGCGCCGCGCGCGCCGCTGGCCTGCTGGCCATTGTAGGTGTCAGCCTGCTGCCGGTGATCCGCTATTCGGTGGACTGGTGGGGTGGCCTGCACCAGCGCCAGTCGATCAACGTGTTCGGTGAATCGGCAATCAGCAGCGCGATGATCGCGCCGCTGTGGTGGATGGTGATCGGCACCAAGTTCTGGTTCGCCGGTTCGGTGCTGGCCAAGGCCCGCGCCGACAATCTCGACCGCGAGGCCGGCAAGGCCTGGGTCGGCGGCCGTGTCGATGCCGCGCGCGCCTCACGGGAGGCCCAGCCATGACCCACCTGCCCTATGTGATCGGCGCCTACGCCGTATTCGTGCTGGTACTCAGCGCCGATGCCCTCGGTTCGTGGCTGCGCCTGCGCGTGGCACGCCGGCTGGCGCTGGCCCGCCAGCAGCGGCAGCAGACCCGCGCCGGCAGGCGGGACGCAGCTGCGCCGCTGTCGACGGAGCTGGAACGATGACCCCGGTACAGCGTCGCCGCTTGGCATGGGTGCTGCTGGCCCTGCTCGCCTCCGGGCTGGCCACTGCGCTGGTGGCGATGGCACTGGAGCGCAACATCGCCTATCTGTACACGCCTTCGGAAGTGCTGCGCGGTGATGTCGATGCGCAGTCGCGCTTCCGCTTGGGCGGCATGGTGGTGAAGGGCTCCTTCAATCGGCCGGTCGGCTCGCTGGAAGCACGTTTCGAAGTGACCGACGGCGACGCGCAGCTGGCAGTGACCACCTCGCGGATCCTGCCAGACATGTTCGCCGAAGGCACGGCGGTGGTCGCCAGCGGCCGCCTGCAGGACGGCACCTTCGTCGCCGACGAAGTGCTGGCCAAGCACGATGAGAAGTACGTGCCGAAGGAAGTGGCCGACAAGATGGGCGATGCCCACCGCAAGCACGATGTGCCGGTGACGGCCCCCGAGGTGCGCTGAGTGCTGCCCGAACTGGGTCAGATCCTGCTGATGTGCGCATTGCTGGCCTCGCTGCTGCAGGCCGGCCTGCCGCTGGTCGGCGCACATCGCAACAACACGGCATGGATGGCGGTGGCACGGCCAGCCGCGTTCGCGCAGCTGCTGCTGCTCGCCGGCGCGTTCGCGGTGCTGACCGCCGCGTTCGTGCAGCAGGATTTCTCAGTGCGCTACGTGGCCGAGAACTCCAATTCGCTGCTTCCGATGATCTACCGCTATTCGGCGGTCTGGGGCGCGCATGAAGGCTCACTGCTGATGTGGGCGCTGGTGCTGGCATTGTGGACCGGCGCGGTGGCGCTGTTCTCCCGGCACCTGCCGGCACCGGTGCAGGCGCGCGTACTGGCGGTGATGGGCATCGTCAGCGTCGGCTTCCTCGCCTTCCTGATATTTACTTCCAACCCGTTCCTGCGCCTGAACCCGGCGCCGCTGGAAGGGCGCGATCTCAACCCACTGCTGCAGGACCCGGGGCTGATCATCCATCCACCGATGCTGTACATCGGTTACGTGGGTTTCGCCGTTCCGTTCGCATTCGCGGTGGCGGCGCTGCTGGAAGGTCGCGTGGATGCGCGCTGGCTGCGCTGGACGCGACCCTGGACCAACGTCGCCTGGGGCTTCCTGACCCTGGGCATCGCGCTGGGCAGCTGGTGGGCCTACTACGAGCTGGGCTGGGGTGGCTGGTGGTTCTGGGACCCGGTGGAAAATGCCAGCTTCATGCCCTGGCTGGTCGGCGCGGCACTGATCCATTCGCAGGCGGTCACTGAGAAGCGCGGCACCTTCGGCAGCTGGACCCTGCTGCTGGCGATCGCCGCCTTCGCGCTGTCGCTGCTGGGCACCTTCCTGGTGCGCTCCGGTGTGCTGACCAGCGTGCATTCGTTCGCCGCCGATCCCTCGCGCGGCCTGTTCATCCTGGTGTTCCTGTCGGTGCTGGTCGGCGGCAGCCTGCTGCTGTACGCGCTGCGCGCCAGCCAGCTGAGCGTGGACGCCGACGACCCGCGCCGTGGCTTCACCGCCACCTCGCGCGAGACCCTGCTGCTGGCCAACAACCTGCTGCTGGCCACGGCCTGCGCGATGGTGCTGCTCGGCACGCTGTATCCGTTGCTGGCCGATGCGCTGTCGCTGGGCAAGATCTCGGTCGGCCCGCCCTACTTCGGCAGCCTGTTCCTGCTGCTGATGGCGCCAATGATCCTGCTGCTGCCGTTCGGCCCGCTGGTGAAATGGCAGCGTGACCAGCCCTCGCGCGCCTTCGCGCTGCTGGCACCGTGGCTGGGCCTGGCGCTGCTGCTGGGCGCGATGGCCTGGTGGCAGGCGCCGCAGAACGGCTGGAAGGCCGGCATCGGCGTGGCCGCTGCGGCCTGGGTCGCACTCGGTACCGTACGCTTCGTCTGGCAGCGGCTGCGCGGCAACGGCCGCTTCACCGCCGAAATGCTCGGCATGATCGTTGCCCACGCCGGCATCGCCGTGTTCCTGGCCGGCGCGCTGCTGGTGGAAGCCTTGAACGTGCAGCGCGAAGTGGCGCTGGCCCCGGGCCAGCAGCTGGTGGTCGGTCGCCACGAAGTGCGCTTCGAGGGCGTGGACCATCGCGAAGGCCCCAATTTCATCGCCGACCGCGGTCACCTGCGGGTGTTCCGCAACGGCCGCGAACTGGCCCTGCTGCACCCGGAGAAGCGCCAGTACGCCAGCGGCGGCCAGGTGATGACCGAGGCCGGCATCGATGCACGCTTCGACGGCGATGTCTACGTGGCATTGGGCGAGCCGCTGGGCAACAATGCATGGGCGGTACGGGTGCACATCAAGCCGTTCGTGCGCTGGATCTGGCTGGGCGCGCTGCTGATGGCCCTGGGCGGATTCATCGCCGCCGCCGACCGCCGTTTCCGTCGTCCGTAGGAGTTTCCATGTCCGAGTCCCCCGCCCCGCGCCCCTCCCGCCCGCTGCCGCCGGTAGCCATCGTGATCGGCGTGCTGTTCTTCTTCGGCCTGCTCGGGCTGATGATCTACGGGGTTATGAAATCGGGTGATCCGCAGCGCGACGTGCTGCCATCGGCGCTGATCGACAAGCCGGCGCCAGCATTCGCGCTGCCGGTGCTGCACGACCCGGAAATGATCGTGCACAGCGACGAACTGCGTGGCGCGCCGTACCTGTTGAACGTGTGGGGCAGCTGGTGCGCGGCCTGCCGCGAGGAGCACCCGGTGCTGACCCGTTTCGCCGAGAGCAAGCGCGTACGTGTGATCGGCTACAACTGGAAGGATGAACCGACCGATGCCCTGCATTGGCTGGAACAGCTGGGCAACCCGTTCATGGTCGTGCTCAGCGACGTGGAAGGCCGCACTGCGATCGACTGGGGCGTGACCGCCGCACCGGAAACCTTCCTTGTCGACGGCAGCGGCATCGTGCGCTGGAAGTACAGCGGTGCGATGACCCAGCGCGTGGTCGACGAGAAGCTGATCCCGGCGCTGGAGAAGATCGAGAAGGCCCAGGGCAATGCCGGCAGCACGTTGCACACGGCGCCCTGAGCCCATGCGCTGGCTGCTGGCGCTGCTGCTCCTGATGCTGCCGCTGGCCGCGCTGGCACAGCAGCCGCTGCATGATCCGCAGCCGCTGCAGTTCCGCGATGGCGCCGAAGAACGCCGCTTCCACGACCTGGCCGCGCAGCTGCGCTGCGTGCAGTGCCAGAACCAGTCGCTGGCCGATTCCAACGCGCAGATCGCGCAGGACCTGCGCCGCGAGGTGCTGCAGCTGATGCAGCAGGGCCACGACGACGCGCAGATCAAGCAGTTCCTGGTCGCGCGCTACGGTGAGTTCGTGCTCTATCAGCCACCGTTGCAGCCGGGCACCTGGCTGCTGTGGGGCGGTCCCCTGCTGATGCTCGGTGCGGGTGCTCTGGTGGTGCTGGGCATCGTCCGCCGCCGTGGCCGTACGGTTGGCGCCGCAGCGGCCGGCAAGGCCGATGAAGGAGACGGATGGTGAGCCATTGGCTGCCGATGCTGGCCGGTCTGGTTGCTGCGTTGATGGCAGTGCTGGTGCTGTGGCCGCTGCGCCACTCTGGCCGCCGCGGCTTCGTGGTCGGCGTACTCGCACTGGGCGTGGCCGGTGCCTGCCTGTACCTGCTGGTCGGTGATCCGCGTGCAGCACAGGTGCAACCGACGCCTTCGGTAGCCACCCTGCGCGATGGCGTGCAGGCCCTGCAGGATGCACTGGAGCGTGACCCACAGCGGGCCGATGGCTGGGCACTGCTGGGCCGGTCGCAGGCCGAACTGGGCAACGCCGCAGCCGCGGCGGACGCCTTCGCACGTGCCGCCGCTCTCGCCCCGGAAGACCCCGGCGTGCTGGTGGAAGCGGCGCAGGCACGTGCGCAGGCCGATGCCGGCAAGCAGTTCGATGACACCGCGATGGCCTGGTTGCAACAGGCGCGTGCACAGGCACCCGATGCCGAGCGCGCCAGCTGGCTGCTGGGCATCGCCCTGCGCCAGCGCGGAAAGAATGCCGAGGCCGCGGATGTGTGGAGCGGCCTGCTGCCACGGCTTGAGCCCGGCGCCGCGCAGGCGCTGCAGGCGCAGATCGCCATCGCCCGTGAAGCCGCCGGTCAGCCGTCCGATGCAGCCGTTGCGGCGCCACCGGCGCTGTTGCAGGTGCGCGTGCAGTTGCCTACGTTGAAGGGCACCGAGTGGCCGGCCAGCACCCAGGTATTCGTGCTGGCCCGCGCCGTGGGTGGACCGCCGATGCCGGTGGCCGCACGCAAGCTGCCCTTGGCCGGATTCCCGGCCACGGTCGGGCTGGGTGACGCTGACAGCCCGATGCCAACCGCACCGCTCTCGGCCCATCGCGAAGTGGAAGTGCTGGCACGCATCTCGCGCACCGGCAGCGCCAACCGCAGCGAGGATGACCTGCAGAGCGTGCCGGTGAAGGTGAGCCTGCCCCACGACGGTGTTGTGGAGCTGCGCTTCCCGTAACGCGCCGCGGTAGTGCCGGCCGCTGGCCGGCAACCTCATGAATCGTGATGCGCCTGCGAGGTTGCCGGCCAGCGGCCGGCACTACCTGCATCGCCGATGGAAACCAGCGTGTCGCCAGCTCCACATGCGGCCCCGCTAGAATGCCTGCATGACCGAATTCATCCCGCCCGGCACCCGCTTCCACGCCCTGCCCTCGCCCTTCCCGTTCAAGCGCGGCGGCGCCCTGCACGGCGCGCGCGTGGCCTATGAGACCTGGGGAACACTGGCGGCCGACGCCAGCAACGCGATCCTGATCGTGACCGGCCTCTCGCCGGATGCACACGCGGCAGCCAACGACGCCAACCCGGCAGCGGGCTGGTGGGAAGGCATGGTCGGACCCGGCGAGGCGATCGATACCGACCGCTGGTTCGTGGTCTGCGTGAACTCGCTGGGCAGCTGCAAGGGCTCGACCGGTCCGGCCTCGCTCAACCCGGCAACCAGCCAACCGTATCGTCTCGACTTCCCCGAGCTGTCGATCGAAGACGGCGCGCGCGCCGCGATCGAAGTCGTGCGCGCCCTGGGCATCGAACAGCTTGCCTGCGTGGTCGGCAATTCGATGGGCGGCATGACCGCGTTGGCCGTGCTGATGCTGCACCCGGGCATTGCGCGCAGCCACGTCAACATTTCCGGCAGCGCGCAGGCGCTGCCGTTCTCCATCGCGATCCGCTCGCTGCAGCGCGAAGCGATCCGCCTTGATCCACGCTGGAATGGTGGCCACTACGACGACGACGCGTATCCCGAGTCCGGCATGCGCATGGCGCGCAAGCTGGGCGTGATCACCTACCGTTCGGCACTGGAATGGGATGGCCGCTTTGGCCGCGTGCGGCTGGATTCGGACCAGACCGACGACGATCCGTTCGGCCTCGAATTCCAGGTGGAAAGTTACCTGGAAGGCCACGCACGGCGCTTCGTGCGTTTCTTCGACCCCAACTGCTATCTGTACCTGAGCCGCTCGATGGACTGGTTCGACCTGGCCGAGTACGCCGATGGCGATGTGCTGGCCGGGCTGGCGAAGATCCGGGTGGAGAAGGCGCTGGCGATCGGCGCCAACACCGACATCCTGTTCCCGGTGCAGCAGCAGCAGCAGGTCGCCGATGGCCTGCGTGCCGGAGGCGCTGACGCCCATTTCATCGGATTGGAGTCACCGCAGGGTCACGACGCCTTCCTGGTCGACTTCGATCGTTTCGGCCCCGCCGTGCGCGGCTTCCTCGACGCGCTGTAATGGCTTGGCGGCGCAACCTGGCGCTCGCCGCGTTCGGCGCGTTGATCGCGCTGATGGTCAGCGGTGTGCTGCCGCTGTGGCTGGGTGGCTGGTGCGTGCTGGCCAGCGCGGTGTCGTTCGCGCTGTACGGCCAGGACAAGCGCGCGGCGCAGCGAAAGCAGTGGCGCATTCCCGAACGCACCCTGCAGCTGCTGGCCTTTGCCGGTGGCTGGCCGGGCGCGCTGCTGGGCCAGGCGCTGTTCCGCCACAAGCACCGCAAGGCCGCATTCCAGGGGGTGTTCTGGTTGTGCGTGCTGGCCAACGTGGCCTCGATCGCGGTACTGCTGCGCGAGTTCTCGCGGTAACCCTCGCAATCGGTAGTGCCGGCCGCTGGCCGGCAATTCCGTGTCCGTATCAAGCGCCATGAGGTTGCCGGCCAGCGGCCGGCACTACCGGTTCACGCTTCGCGTACCAGAGCCCCGTCGCGCAACCGGTACTGCGCATCAACCACGCCTTCGGGCAGGTCGTCGTGGGTGATCATCAACAGGCTGCGCCCGTCCAGCAAACCGGAAAGGTCCTGCAGCAGCGCGCGTGCGGTATCCACGTCGAGGCCTTCGGTCGGTTCGTCCAGCAACAGGATCGGCGCATTGCGCAGCAGTGCACGGGCCAACGCCAACCGCCGCGCCTGCCCGGCCGACATCGTCGCGCCGTTCTCGCCCACCCAGGCCTGCAGGCCGCCGTTGCGCTCGGCCCATTCGCCCAGGCGCACGCGGCGCAGCACCGCCCACAACGCGGCGTCGCTGGCATCGGGATCACCCAACCGCAGGTTCTCGGCCACGCTGCCGGCAAACACCGGCGCGTTCTGCGGCAGCCACGCCAGTTGCCGGTGCCAGTCGGCCTGGGCGAAATCACGCAGGTCGCGGCCACCGTAGGTCAGCCGTCCCTGCTGCGGATCCCACAACCGCAGCAGCAGGCTCGACAGCGTGGTCTTGCCGCTGCCGCTGTCTCCACGGATGGCGATGCGTTCGCCTGGCGCCAGGGTCAGCTGCAGGCCGGACAACACCGGCCGCGCGCCGCCTGGCCATTGGAAATGCACGTCATCCCAATGCACGCGCGCAGCCGGCGGCACCACCTGTGGCGCCTGCGGATCGTCCACCGTCGGCGGTTGCTCGACGATCGCCTGCAGGCGATCGGCGGCAATGCGCCCGGACTGCAGCGACTGCCAGGCCAGGCCCATGCCGGCCCACAGCTCGACCAGCGCCACGGTGAGGAACACCAAACCTGCGGCCATTTCCGGTGCGATGCGCTGCTGCTCGGCCGCGTGCAGGGCCAACGCCAGCATCGCCACCAGGCCCAGCCCCGCCACCAGGCCGTGCAGGGTCGAGGCCGCGATCAGGCGCCAGCGGCGGCGGCGGTCACGCGAGGCCAGCTGCTTGGCTGCCACGCGCACCTTCAGCTGCCACGCTGCATCGGCATGCAGCGCGGCCAGGTCACCCGCACCTTCCAGCCCTTCGAATGCGGCGGTACGCAATGCGGCACGATGCGCGGCACGGTCGGCCTCTTCGTCGTCATGGCCACGCACGCCCAGCCACCGCACGCCGAAGGCGATCAGCAGCGCCAGCACCGCCAGCAGCACCGCAGCCGACGGCAGGATCAGTGCTGCCGAAACGATCGCGACCAGCGACAATCCGCCCAACGCCACCAGCGGCCCGATCGCACGCACCAGCAGGCCGTCCACTTCACCAATGTCGCCGAGCAGGCGCGCCAGAAGGTCGCCGGTGCGCGTAGCCCCCAACCGTGCGGGTGCCAGCGGCAACGCGCGGCGGAAGAACCACACGCGCAGGTCACGGGCGATGCGCAGCGTGGCGTCGTGGCCGACCAGCTTCTCGAAGTAGCGCGACACGATGCGCGCCATCGTCAGCCCGCGTATACCCGCGGACGGTGAGAAGAAGTTGAAGCCTTGGCCGAGGCCGGCCGCCCCAGCCAACGCGGCGGCGGTGAGGAAGCCACCGGACAGGCCAAGCAATGCGGTGCCGGCCAGCATGGTGGTCCACAGCAGCAGCACGGTCAGCAGCAGGCGCGGCCGATGGCGCAGGAACACCGCGCGCAGCGAATCAGGCGAACGGCTCATGCGCGCACCGCCTGTGCCGGTTCGACCAGGCGCCCTTCCGGCAGCAGCAGGCAGCGGTCGGCCCAGGCGATCACCGCCGGGCTGTGGGTGGCGACCACCACACTGCGACCCCGCGCATAGGCAGCCAGGCTGCGCAGCAGTGCGGCCTCGGTATCGGCGTCGAGAAACGCGGTGGGTTCGTCCAGCAGCAGGACCTGCGGGTCGCGCAGCAACAACCGGGCCAGGCCGATACGACGGGCTTCGCCGCCGGACAGGCCGAAGCCACGTTCGCCGATCACCGTGTCCAGGCCCTGTGGCAGGCGCTGCGCGAACTGCAGCACCTGCGCGGCCTCGGCCACCGCACGAAGACGCGCATCGCTGGCACCCGGATCGGCCAGCCGCAGGTTGTCGGCAATGCTGCCGTGGAACAGGTAGGGGCGCTGGCTGGCATAGGCCACCTGCACACCGGGACGCAGCTGCAGCTTGCCGGCGCGCGGCGGCAGCCAGCCGGCCAGCGCTTCCAGCAGAGTGCTTTTACCGGAACCGCTGGGACCAACCAGGGCCAGGCGCTGGCCCGGCTCCAGCCGCAGGTCCAGATCCTGCAGCACATCCTGCGGCGCGCCCAGCGGGCGCAGCACCAGCCCTTGTGCCTGCAGCGGCGGCAAGGCGGCCTCGGCCGGCTCCACCGCCAGCGGTGCAACCTCGTTCTCGACCAGGCCCTGCTCATCGGGCAGCGACTGCAGCAGGCGCTCCACTTCGGCGGCGGCGGCCAGTGCATTGGCGCGATCATGGTAGTGCGCGGCCAGCCGTCGCAGCGGCGCATAGAATTCCGGTGCCAGCAGCAGGCAGAACAGCCCCGCACCCAGCGTCGGCACCGCTGCATGCAGCGACATCATGCCCAGATAGCTCAGGCCCAGGTACAGCGCCACCATCGCCACGCTCACCGAGGCGAAGAATTCCAGCACCGTGGACGACAGGAAGGCAATCCGCAGCACCTTCAGCGTGCGCACGCGCACGCCTTCAGCGGCAGCCTCGATACCCTCCAGCTCGGCGTCACCGCGGCCATACAGGCGTAGCAGGCCCAGGCCCTTGATGCGGTCGGCGAAATGGCCGCTCATGCGTGCCAGCTCATCCAGCTGCGCACGGCCGGCCGCTTCGGCGCCCCAGCCCACCAGCATCATGAAGAACGGCACCAGTGGCGCGGTGAACAGCAGGATCAGCGCCACCACCCAGTCCACCCAGGCCACCGCGGCCAGGATCAGCAGCGGCACCACCACCACTTCAGTGCGCACCGGCAGGAAGCCGCTGTAATAGCTCTCGATCGCATCACCGTGATGCAGCATCAGTTCACCCAGTTCGCCGGTGCGGCGCTGCCGCAGCCACAGTGGGCCGTGGCCCAGCAGGCGTGCGAACACGCGTTCGCGCAATGCCAGGCGTGCGGCGTCGGCCACGTCACCGGCGGCGGCCTGGGTGGCGCTGCCCAGCAGGGTGCGCAGCACCAGGATCACCGCCAATCCCGCCAGCACCGGCAGGCCAGAGGCCAGCGGCACGCGCTCCACCAGCACCTGCTGCACCAGCCAGGCGATGGCGGCAGCCTGGCCGATCAACAGTGCGCCGGACAGGCTGATGCACAGCGCGGCCAGGCGCTGGCGGCCCCGGGCGGAGCGTGCCAGGTCGGCCAGCCAGGCCGTGCGCACACGCCGCTGGCGGGCGGTTTCAGCTTCCGGGGACAGGCCGTCAGGGGTCGTTTCGGCAGCGCTCAAGAGGTCTTCACGGGCAACGGGGGAGACACGGCATTGTAGGCGCAGGCAATAGCCCGCCCCTGCGGCCGGCGGTCGCAGTCTTCATCAGGTTGGCATACGATCAACCGGGGCACCTGTTCATACATTGATCTGGATCAAGGCTGTTTGAAGTAGTCGGTCACATCATTCACGTCGTAGACCACCCTTCCCGCCACCTGCAACGGCACTATCCAACGAGGTAGCCAGGCCATGATTGATCAGACAGTCGTAGAACTGTCGCGGCTGCAATTCGCGCTGACCGCGATGTACCACTTCCTATTCGTACCGCTCACCCTCGGCCTGTCCTTCATGGTGGCCATCATGGAGAGCGTGTATGTGATGACCGGCAAGGAGATCTGGCGCAGGATGACCCTGTTCTGGGGCGTCCTGTTCGGCATCAACTTCGCCATGGGCGTTGCCACCGGCATCGTCATGGAATTCCAGTTCGGCATGAACTGGTCCTACTACAGCCACTACGTGGGTGACATCTTCGGTGCGCCACTGGCCATCGAAGGCCTGATGGCGTTCTTCCTGGAAGCGACCTTCGTCGGCCTGTTCTTCTTCGGCTGGAACCGCCTGAGCAAGGTCAAGCACCTGATGGTGACCTGGCTGATGGCGCTGGGGACCAACCTGTCGGCGATCTGGATCCTGGTGGCCAATGGCTGGATGCAGAACCCGACCGGTGCGGTGTTCAACCCGGAAACCATGCGCATGGAAGTGGTCGACTTCATGGCGGTGGTGTTCAACCCGGTGGCGCAGGCCAAGTTCGTGCACACCGTCAGCGCCGGCTACGTGACCGGTGCGGTGTTCGTGATGGCGATCAGCGCGCTGTTCCTGCTGCGCAACAAGCACAAGGACCTGGCCCGTCGTTCGTTTGCGGTGGCCGCGGCGTTCGGCCTGCTGTCATCGCTGTCGGTGGTCGTGCTGGGTGACGAGAGCGGTTACGCCGCCAGCGAACACCAGAAGATGAAGCTGGCCGCGATCGAAGCGATGTGGGAGACCGAGCGTGCGCCGGCCGACTTCACCGCCTTCGGCATCCCGAACCAGGAGACTCACCAGAACGACTACGCGGTGAAGATCCCCTACCTGATGGGCCTGATCGCCACCCGCTCGTTGAACCAGCCGATTCCCGGCATCCTGGAACTGGTCGAGCGCGCCGAACACCGCGTGCGTGGCGGCCAGCTGGCCTACGGTGCATTGGAACGCCTGCGCGCCAACAAGAACGACGTTGAAGCGCGCGAGATGTTCGACCGTCACTGGCAGGACCTGGGCCACGGCCTGCTGCTCAAGCGCTATCGCGATGACATCCTCAACGCCACCCCGCAGGAAATCTCGCAGGCGGCGATGGATACGGTGCCGCGCGTGATGCCGTTGTTCTGGACCTTCCGCGTGATGGCCGGCCTCGGCTTCTACCTCATCGCTTTCTTCGCCCTGGCCTTCTACTACTCCTGCCGCAACAATTTCCAGGACAAGCGCTGGTTCCTCAAGCTGGCCCTGTGGACGCTGCCGGCACCGTGGATCGCGATCGAGTGCGGCTGGTTCGTGGCCGAGTATGGTCGCCAGCCGTGGGCGGTCGATGGCGTGCTGCCGACCTTCTATGCAGCATCGGGGCTGGCCCTGCATGAAATCGTGCTGACCCTGGCCGGCTTCACTGCCATCTACACCGCGCTGATCGTGGTCGAGATCAAGCTGATGCTCAAGGCGATCCGCAAGGGTCCGGACGAGGTGCTGCCGTCACTGCAGTCGCCCCAGCCGCATGCTTCCCACAATGCCTCGGCGCCGGCCGCCGGCCAGGCCTGAGGCAGGAGAACCAAGATGGATTTCATTCTTCTGGACTACACCACGCTGCGCGTGATCTGGTGGCTGCTGCTCGGCATCCTGCTGATCGGTTTCGCCGTGATGGATGGTTTCGACCTGGGCGTGGGCACCCTGCTGCCCTTCGTCGCCCGCAACGACGCCGAGCGCCGGCTGGTGATCAATACCATCGGTCCGGTATGGGAAGGCAACCAGGTGTGGCTGATCCTGGGCGGCGGCGCGATCTTCGCCGCATGGCCGCCGCTCTACGCGGTCAGCTTCTCCGGGTTCTACCTGGCGATGTTCGTGATCCTGTTCGCGCTGATCCTGCGACCGGTCGGCTTCAAGTTCCGCAGCAAGATGCCCAGCGAGCGCTGGCGCAACACCTGGGACTGGGCGCTGTTCATCGGTGGCTTCATCCCGGCGCTGATCATGGGCGTGGCGGTGGGCAACGTGGTGCTGGGCGTGCCGTTCCACTTCGATGACAGCATGCGCATCTTCTACACCGGCTCGTTCTTCGGCCTGCTGATGCCCTTCGCGCTGCTGGCCGGCCTGCTCAGCGTGTCGATGCTGGTCGCCCACGGTGCCGCCATGCTGGTGCTGAAGACCGACGGCCCGGTGGCCGAACGTGCGGCCCGTTTCGGCAGCATCGCCGCGATCATCGCCTTCGTGCTGTTCGCGGTGGGCGGTGCCTGGGTGGCCTTCGGCCTGCCGGGTTACCAGATCACCTCGCAGGTGGTCACCGACGGCGCCACCAATCCGCTGCTGAAGACCGCCGAACTCGGCGCCGCCGGTGGCTGGATGCGCAACTACAGCGCCATGCCGGCCACGATCCTGGCGCCGCTGCTGGGCCTGGCCGGCCTGCTGGCCAGTGCGGTACTGCTGCGGGCCCGTCGCGGCGGCTCGGCCTTCATCGCCTCGGGGGCCGCCATCGCCGGCATCATCCTGACCGTCGGCTTTGCGATCTTCCCGTTCCTGCTGCCGTCCTCGAGCCAGCCCACCTCCAGCCTGACCGTGTGGGACGCCTCGTCCAGCCACCTGACCCTGTGGATCATGCTGCTGGCCACGGCGGTGTTCCTGCCGATCATCCTCGCCTACACCACCTGGGTGTACCGCGTGCTGAAGGGCAAGACCACCACCGAAGAGATGGGCAACAACCCGAACGCGTACTGATTGCTTGCACGTGTGCCGACCAACGGTCGGCACCTACCCGGAATGAAGGAGACTGATCATGTGGTATTTCGCCTGGATTCTCGGTGCCGGCCTCGCCTCGACGGTGGCCATCCTCAACGGCATGTGGTTCGAAGCCCGCGAGCAGAACCGCATCGAGAAGGAAAATCGTCGCTGAGCTGTAAAAAAGCCTTGCCGCCTTGGCCTTCACACGGTATCTTAGGCGGCTCCTTCGGGGTGTAGCTCAGTCTGGTAGAGCGCTACGTTCGGGACGTAGAGGTCGCAGGTTCGAATCCTGTCTCCCCGACCACTCACGTGGTCGCATTGAAGCCTGGTGAAGTCGTCCAGGCTTTTTTGTTCCCTGAAGTGGCACTGCTTCGGCAGTGTGAAGAAAACAGCATTCCCCCCTTGCCGCCATCGGGGTGAATCGCTAGAATAGGCGGCTCCCTTCGGGGTGTAGCTCAGTCTGGTAGAGCGCTACGTTCGGGACGTAGAGGTCGCAGGTTCGAATCCTGTCTCCCCGACCACTTCGGTGGTCACCAAGAAGCCTGGAAGACATCACTGTCCTCCGGGTTTTTTTGTATCAGGCACCTGGCCGCCCGCATGACGGGACCTTGCCGGAGCCCGCACGTACAATGGCCGCGCTGCCGGCCCGCCAGCAGCCCTCCCCCACCTGCCGCTTCGGCGTAGACCGATGCCGGCGCTGCATGCCACTGCCCCGGCGTGCGACACCTGCAAGGACCACCGATGAGTTCCTCCACTTCCGATTCGCCGTCGCTGCTGCACGGCCGCGTCCTCGCATTCGCCGCGATCCTGCTGGCAGCGATCAACCTGCGCACCGCGGTCACCTCGATCACCCCGCTGCTGGACGTGCTCGGCCAGCAGTTCGGTTTCGGTACCACCATGACCGGCGTGCTGGGCATGCTGCCGACCGCGTCGTTCGCACTGTTCGGCGTGGCCACGCCGGCGCTGGCGCGGCGCCTGGGCCTGGAGCGCACCACGCTGCTGGCGATGGTGATGGCGATGGCCGGCCTGCTGCTGCGTTCCAGCGCCGGCAACGTCGGCACGCTGCTGTTGGGTTCGGTGGTGGCACTGGCCGGCATGGGCATCGGCAACGTGGTGGTGCCGCCGCTGGTGAAGCGCTATTTCGCCAACAAGGTCGGCACCATGAGCACGCTCTACATCAGCGTGCTGCAGCTGGGCACAATGCTGCCGGCGCTGCTGGCGGTGCCGGTGGCCAACGCCGCAGGCTGGCGCGTGTCGCTGGGCATGTGGGCACTGCTGGCACTGGCCGCAGCATTGCCGTGGCTGGTTCTGGCCAGGCGCGCACCGAAGCCGCAGGCAGATGCCACCGACCCGGCCGCACAGCCGCATGGGAAAGTCTGGCGCACCTCACTGGGCTGGAGCATGACGCTGATGTTCGGCATGACTTCGCTGATGACCTATTCGATGTTCACCTGGCTGCCACGCATCGTGGTCGAGGCCGGCGGCACACCGGCCTTTGGTGGCGTGATGGTGGCGGTGTTCTCGGCGCTCGGGCTGCTGCCGTCGCTGGTCATTCCGTCCATGGCAGTTCGCATGCAGAACCCGTTCCCGCTGGTGCTGATCGGTTTCTTCTCGTTCGTGATCGCCTTCACCGGCCTGCTGCTGGCACCGATGAAGGCCCCCCTGCTGTGGGCGTGCCTGCTCGGCGTCGGTCCATCCACCTTCCCGCTGGCGCTGACCCTGATCAACCTGCGCACGCGCACCCCCACCGGCTCGGCGGCACTGTCCGGCTTCATGCAGGGCGTGGGTTACAGCTTCAGCTGCCTGGGGCCGTTCCTGGTCGGCTGGCTGCATACGGTCAGCAACGGCTGGACGCTCCCGTTCAGCTTCCTGTTCGGCTGCGCCACCCTGATGCTGTGCGCCTCCTGGGTGGCCTGCAAGCCGCGCAAGCTGGAAGACCTCTGGTAAGCCGCGCAGGGCCTCGCAACCGGCCCTACCTACCGCTCGTCAGCCCGTCTGCGCATTTTGACACCGGGCTGACAATTCCGGGCGGATAGTGCCCACGAATGCCCATCCTTGCCGCGTGCCGGCATCGGGCATGGGGGCGGCAGCGCCGCCCAGGCCGCCATTCGGTGTGCGGGGGACTCTCGTTTCAGACAAGACATTGCAGGTCGCTGTCCGGGTTTGTATCCGTCCTTGCTGGACGGGAATGCACGAAGGGAGTGACGCGGGCCACGGCCACGCCAAAAGCTGGCATGTGATGTGCGTCACATTTCTCAGGTTGTCTGGTTCGGAAGCCAAGGGGGTTCCCGATGGTTGTCCACCGCCGGCTGGCGCTCAGCGTCGGCCTTGCCTGTACCACCCTGGCCTGGGCCAGCAGCGCTGCCCCGCCTGACCGCGAGGCGGCCCTGGCCGAGATCGGCCGCTACCGCGACCAGGCCCGCTGGCTGGATGCCCTCGGCGCGATCGAGCGCGCCAGCCAAGAGCAACCCAGCGACGACCTGCTGTTCAAGCTGCGCGTACTGACCCTGGGCGACATCGGCAACGCCTGGCGCGCCTGGGAGCTGTACCAGCAGCGCCCGCAGCTGTTCGACGCTGCACAGAAGCAGCGCATCGAAGGCGACTACCTGGCCAAGCTGGTGGTCTGGAGCCTGGCCTACAGCAGCAGCGAAGACAGCCGCCTGGAAGAAGCCGAATCGACCCTGGCGCGCATGCAGCGCTACCTGGGCAGCGAAGGCACCCCGCCCGCGCAGGCGCCGCTTCGCGTCCGCATGGACCGGCTGATCCTGCTCAACCGGCTGGGCCGCCATGCGCAGGTGCGCGAGGAAGCCCGCGCACTGCAGGCCGAAGGCCATGCCCTGCCCGACTATGTGCTGCCTGCGGTCGGCGATTCGCTGATGGGCACCCTGCATCCGGAAGAAGCCATACCGGTGCTGCAGGCGGCAGTGGCCGGCGACCCGACACGCGATGCCTCGCATTCGGAACTGGCCTATGCCTACCTGGAGAGCGAGCAGCAGGAAAAGGCGATCGACCTGCTGCAGGCCTGGCGTGACAAGGAGCCGGCGTGGCGCTGGAGCAACGGCAAGTCACCGTACGCGAACTGGTCACGTTACGAGGCCGACCTGAATCTGGCGATGGTACGCGCCTACAGCGGCGACCTGCGCACCGCACAGCACGACCTGGAGTCGATGGTCGACATCGCACCGGGCAACGGCGGCCTGCAGAGCGCGCTGGGCAGCGTGTACATGATGCGCGGATGGCCACGCATGGCACTGCAGCGCCAGCAGATGGCACATGCGCTGGACCCCCGCGACATCGAGCCGCGGCTGGGCATGGAGGAGGCCTACGTCGCCCTGCAGCGCGATGACCTGGCAAGGCCACTGCACGACGATCTTGTCGCACGCTACCCGACCCAACCCGCCGTCGAACGCATGGACCAGGCCTGGCGGGCGCATCGCGGTTGGCAGCTGAAGGCATGGACCGACATTGGTCGCAGCTCCGGCGGTGGCGGCACCTCGCCGCTGGGCAACAACGACCGTCACTACGGGGTCGAAGTGCAGACACCGGTACTCGACGACCGCTGGCGGTTGTTCGCCTTCGCCGACAGGCGCTCGGTCGACTTCCAGGACCAGCGCATCGACCCGCTGTGGCTGGGCGCGGGCGTACGCTACCGCTTTGGCCAGCTGGATGCGGAAGCGGCGGTACTGCGCGCCAACGACCACATTGGCGATACCGGCCTGCGCATCGGCGTGGGTTGGCAGTTCAACGATTACTGGCATGCCGGGCTGGTGGCCGCACGCAATGACCCGGAAGCCTCGATGCAGGCGCGCGTGGCGGGCATCAGCGCTGACAGCGTGAGCGCGCAGGTCGACTACCGGCGCAGCGAGCTGACCCACTGGATGTTCGGCGCCAGCCGCTTCCGCTACGACGACGGCAACCACCGCGAGCTGTTCAGCACCAGCATCGAACAGCGCCTGCTGACCCGCCCGCGCTGGTTGATCGACGGCCTGGCCAGTGCCTACACCAGCCGGGGCAGCCGCGACGACGCGCCCTACTTCAACCCGAAGCGCGACCGCATGGTCGAGATCGGGCTGCGCATCGACCAGCAGCTGTGGCGGCACTACGAGCGCCACTTCCGGCACCGCCTGACGGTCTCGCTGGGTGACTACTGGCAGGACGGCTTCGGCAGCGCTCTGGTCCCTTCGGTGTCCTACATGCACGAATGGCAGCTGGGCCAGGGCCGCGTGCTCGAGTACGGCGTGCGCTGGTCGCGGCCGGTCTACGACGGCCACCGCGAGCGTCATATCGGCTTCGAAGCCGCACTGCGCTGGGGAGAGTGACATGGCCCGCATCCTGCGACTGATCGTGCTCCTGCTGCTGGCCGCCACGCCGCCGGCGTTCGCGCAGCAGGCCCTGCATCTCGATGCCACTGACAACGGCCTGCTGATCCTCAGCTACCACGACATCCGCGACCGGGTCGCGGCCAAGGGCGACGCCGATACCTACGCGGTGAGCACGCAGAACTTCGCTGCGCACCTGGATTGGCTGGGGGCACACGGCTACCACCCGGTGTCGCTGTCGCAGGTGATCGACGCCTCCCAGGGACGCGCCACGCTGCCACCGAAACCGGTACTGCTGACCTTCGATGATGGCCTGCGCAGCGTCTACGACAAGGCGTTCCCGCTGCTGCAGGCGTACCGCTACCCGGCGCTGGTGGCAGTGATCACCGATTACGTGGACATGGCACCCGGGCGCACGATCGACTATGGCTACCGGCCGTTCGGCCACGATGACTTCGTTACCTGGGCGCAGCTGAAGCAGATGCACGACAGCGGCCTGATCGAAGTGGCCAGCCATACCGACGACCTGCACCACGGAGTGCTTGCCAATCCGCAGGGCAATTCGACGCCAGCGGTGGTCACCCGCATCTACCGGCCGGCCACGCGCAGCTACGAGAGCGAGGCGCAGTACGAGCAGCGCCTGCGCGCCGATCTCAGCCGCAGCGTGCAGCGCATCCAGCAGCACCTGGGCGTGCGCCCGCGCGCCATCGTCTGGCCGTACGCCGCCTACAACCAGTTGAGCAACGACATCGCCGAACAGCTGGGCATGCCGGTGTCCTTCGATCTGGAAGGCCGCAGCACGCCAGTGGCCAGCGACCTGCATGGGCTGGCGCGCTTCCTGGTCAGCGACAACCCGACCGTGGAGGGCCTGGCCTACGAGCTGCGGCGCGACGTTGCGCTCGACGGCATCCGCGCGTTGCAGGTCGACCTGGATGATGTGTACGACCCGGACCCGGCGCAGCAGGGGCGCAACCTCGATGCGCTGATCGAGCGGGTCAAGCGCATCTCGCCCACCCACGTCTACCTGCAGGCGTTCGCCGATCCGGACGGCAACAACACCGCCGATGCACTGTACTTCCCCAACCGGTACATGCCGATGCGCGCGGACCTGTTCAGCCGGGTCGCCTGGCAGCTGAAGTCGCGCGCGGGGGTGAAGGTCTACGCATGGCTGCCGGTGCTCGGCTTCGAGCTGCCCGACCCCGTGCAGCGCAAGGCACTGGCGATCCACAACGGCGATGCCGACGGCATGTACCGGCTGGACTTCACCAATCCGAAGGCACGCCAGATCATGCTCGACATCTACGAGGATCTGGCCGTCAACTCGTACTTCGAAGGCCTGCTCTTCCATGATGATGGCTACCTGCGCGACACAGAACTGCCGACGCTGGCGGCCGGCGACGATGGCAGCGCTCGCACCCGGGCGCTGATCGACTTCACCCTGGCCCTGCGCGACAGTGCGCAGCGTTGGCGGCCGAAGCTGGCCACGGTGCGCAACCTGTACGCGGAGCCGGTACTGCGTCCGCAGAGCGAAGCCTGGTTCGCGCAGCGCTTGGACCTGTTCAACAAGGCCTACGACCAGACCGCACTGATGGCGATGCCGTGGATGGAAGGCAGCAGGCATCCGGAACGCTGGCTCGACCAGCTGCTGGCCGCGGTGCGTGCGCACGATCCCCAGTTGCAGCACACCCTGTTCGAACTGCAGACCGTCGATTGGCGCAGCGGGCAACCGATTCCCGCCGAGCGGCTGCGCGCACAGATCCGCCAGCTGCAGGCGCAGGGCGTGCACCACTTCGCCTGGTACCCGGACGACTTCATCGCCGGCCAGCCTTCCACCCATGATGCCCGCGCGGCGATGTCCGCCGGCAACTTCCCGTACCCGGAGAAGTGACATGGACATGCACCCGCTGCTGCAGGTCCTGTTCCAGTTCGCCTTCTACTACCCGATGGTGATGGCGTTCTTCTGGATGTCGGGCGGCCTGTATTACTACTTCCGGCGCGAACGCCATTCGCGCCCACGCAACGACCCGCCGCTGATGGTCGATCCACCGTTCGCGAGCCTGTTGATTCCCTGCCACAACGAGTCCGCGAACCTCGACGACACACTCGGCGCGGCGCTGGCACAGCGCTATCCGGCCGACTACGAGGTGATCGCCATCGACGATGGCAGCAGTGATGACACCGGCGCCCGGCTCGACGTGCTGGCGGCGAAGCATCCGCGGCTGCGCGTGCTGCACCTGGACCGCAACCTCGGCAAGGCCAACGCGCTGCGCATGGGTGCGCTGGCGGCCCGCTCGGAGTACCTGGTGTGCATCGATGGCGATGCCATGCTGGAGGAACACGCCCTGCACTGGATGGTCTGGCACCTGGTCAGCGGCAACCGCGTCGGTGCGGTCACCGGCAACCCGCGCATCCGCAACCGTTCCACCCTGCTTGGACGCCTGCAGGTGGCCGAATTCTCCTCGATCATCGGCATGATCAAGCGCGCGCAGCGCGTGTACGGGCGCATCTTCACCATCTCCGGAGTGATCGCCGGCTTTCGCCGCACCGCCCTGCACCAGGTCGGCTGGTGGTCGGATGACATGGTGACCGAAGACATCGACATCAGCTGGCGCCTGCAGCGTGCGCATTGGGACATCCGCTACGAACCCAACGCGCTGTGCTTCATCCTGATGCCGGAAACGCTGAAGGGTCTGTGGCGGCAACGGCTGCGCTGGGCGCAGGGTGGCGTGGAAGTGATGCTGCGGCATGCGCGTTCACTGCTGCACTGGAAGGAACGGCGCATGTGGGGCGTACTGCTGGAGTACGTGCTGAGCGTGATCTGGGCCTACACCATGTTGTTCATCGTGGTGCTGTGGGTGCTGGGCAAGCTCATCGACATGCCGCCGCAGCTGTACATCGCCAGCCTGCTGCCGCAATGGCATGGCGTGATCCTGGCCCTGGTCTGCCTGATGCAGTTCGCCAGCAGCCTGATCATCGACCGTCGTTACGAAACACAGATTGGACGCAACTACTTCTGGGTCATCTGGTACCCGATGGCGTACTGGCTGATCAGTCTTTCCACCACCCTGGTGGCGTTGCCGAAGACCCTGCTGCGCCGTCGCAGCAAGCGCGCCACCTGGACCAGTCCCGATCGGGGGATCCGATGAACGCACAACGCCCGTCCAACCGCTTCGACTCGCGGATGATCCGCAAGCCGCATCGCCAACCACGCTTCCAGCGCACCGCCTGGGGCTTCGTCACCCTCGCGTTCTGGGGGTTCTACTTCTACCTGTGGGCACCGTTGGTGACCCTGTTCTCGTGGCTGATCGGCGGCCAGCTGGCCTGGCAGCAGCTGTACGAACGGCAAAGCCAGTTCGACCCCTATGTGCTGGTGGCGCTGCCGCTGATGCTGCTGTGTGCCAGCGTGCTGCTGATCGGCTGGGCCGAGTACAACCGCGCGCGCTTCCGTGGCCACGAGCGACGCCTGCCGCGACCGCTGGCCAGCCTCAATGAAGTCGCGGCCGATCTGGGTGCCAGCACCGGCCTTGCCGAGCGCCTGCTGGGCTGCAAGGCCGCCACGCTGCACATGGACGATCACGCGCGGCCGATCGGTATCCGCCGCGAGGTGGTGTGACGCCCCGGTAGTCGCCGACCCGGGTCGGCGCTTGCTTGGGTAGCTGCCGACCCTGGTCGGCGCTTGGGCCTGGTGGGCGCCGACCTTGGTCGGCACCGGGGTCTAACGCGAAGAGCATCCGCGCATCGCGTGGATCTACTTGCGCGTCTGCCCTTCACCGCGCACGACAAATCGTTCGACGGTGAGTGCTTCCAGGCCCATTGGGCCGTACGCATGCAGGCGCGTGGTGGAAATGCCGATCTCGCTGCCCAGGCCCAGCTGGCCACCGTCGGAGAAGCGCGACGAGGCATTGACCATCACCACCGCCGAGCGCAGCGCAGTGACGAAGCGCTCGGCATGGCCGGCGTCTTCGGTGGCGATCACTTCGGTATGGTCGGAGGTATAGGCACGGATGTGCGCGATGGCCGCCTCGAGGTCATCAACCACGCGCACGGCCAGCACCAGGTCGAGGAACTCGGCAGCGTAGTCGTCTTCGCTGGCGGCGGTGCTGCCCGGCAGCAGCGGCTGCGCGTTCGTGTCGGCGCGCAGCTCCACGCCACGCTCACCGAGCGCCTGCGCCACGCGCGGCAGGAAGGCTTCGGCCACATCACGATGCACCAGCAGGGTTTCCAGCGAGTTGCAGGCCGACGGACGGCTGCACTTGCCGTCCACCAGAAGGTCGATGGCTTTGCCGAGGTCGGCGCTGGCATCCACGAACAGGTGGCAGACACCCTTGTAGTGCTTGATCACCGGCACCCGCGCATGCTCGGCAACGAAGCGGATCAGGCCTTCGCCGCCGCGCGGAATCGCCAGATCGATCAGTTCATGCAGCTGCAGCAGCTCCAGCATTGCTTCGCGGCGCAGGTCGGTCAGCACGGTCACTGCCGCCGCCGGTACACCATTGGCCTGCAGGGCGCCGGCCAGCGCCTGGGCGATGGCGGTGTTGGAGTGGACCGCTTCGGAACCACCGCGCAGGATCACGCCATTGCCGGCCTTCAGGCACAGCGCAGCCGCTTCGGCGGTCACGTTAGGGCGCGCCTCGTAGATCATCGCGATCACGCCCAGCGGCACGCGCACCTTCTGCACGCGGATGCCGTTTGGACGCACATCGTTGCGGGTGATCTGGCCGACGGGATCGGGCAGCGCGGCGATCTCTCGCACGGCTTCGGCCATCGCGAACAGGCGTGCCGGGTCCAGCGCCAGGCGGTCGAGCATGGCACTGCCAATGCCTTTCTCGCGCGCAGCGGCAAGGTCGCGCGCATTACCGGCCAGGATCAGCCCGGCATTCACTTCCAGTGCCTGGGCCATTGCCAGCAGCAGCGTGCGGCGCGCCGCACTGTCGAGGCCGGCAACGATCTGGGCCGCGTCACGGCAGGCACGCGCCTGCGCTTCGATTTCACTCATCGGGGAGTCCTTCAAACCGGTCATGGCAGCACCAGATCGTCGCGATGGACGACGCTGCCACCGTAGTTGTAGCCCAGCACGGCCTCGATGTCGCGCGAATGGCGGCCGGCGATCCGGCGCACATCATCGGCCGCGTACTGGCTGACGCCGCGCGCCACGCAGACGCGGCCCTGTGGCGCGTTCCAGCACACCTGCACCATGTCGCCACGGCGGAACATGCCCTCCGCGCCGGTGATGCCGCCGGGAAGCAGCGAGGCGCCCTTCTCGCGCATCGCCTGCGCCGCGCCGGCATCGATCACGATCGCACCCTCGACCAGCGGCGCGTGCCGCAGCCAGTGCTTGCGGGCCGCCTCACGGCTGCGCGCGGCGTGGATACGGGTACCGAACAGGCGGTCCTGGGCCAGCGCGCGCACCACGTCACCGCTGCGGCCATTGAACAGATAGGTTTCGATGCCGAGACGACCCGCCTTCGCTGCCGCTTCCAGCTTGGTCCGCATGCCGCCGGTACCGGCGCCCGAGCCGGCGCCGCCGGCCATCGCCAGCACCTCGTCACTCAGTTCCGGCACCTCATGCAGCGGCCGCGCATCGGCCACGGCGCGCGGGTCGCCGCTGTACAGGCCATCGATATCGGTGGCGATGAACAGCGCATCGGCATCGACCAGTGCCGCCACCGTCGCCGCCAGGTTGTCGTTGTCGCCAAGCTTGAGCTCGTCCACCGACACGGTGTCGTTCTCGTTGACCACCGGCAACGCGCCCAGCCGCAGCAGTTCGTTGAGCGTGGCGCGTGCGTTGAGGTAGCGGCGGCGGTTGCGCAGGTCGTCATGGGTCAGCAGCACCTGCGCCACCGGGCGCTCGAAGAAGCGCTGCCAGAGCCCGATCAGCTGGGCCTGGCCGAGCGCAGCCAGCGCCTGCCGCGCCGCCATCGCCGCGCCAGGCTCATCGGCCCGCGGCAGGATCGCGCGCCCGGCAGCGACCGCGCCGGAAGACACGATCACCACCTCGCGCCCGGCCAGGACATTGGCCGAGACGAACTGGGCCAGGCCCAGCGCGTGGCGTGGTGACAGGCCGCCGCCATCGGCTGCCAGCAGGCTGCTGCCGACCTTCAGCACCGCACGCCGCCATGGCGGCAGCGCTTGTTCGGGGAACGGCGAGGCGACGTTGGCAGCGTGCTGGATCATCGGTCAGTGTCTCAGCGGGTGTTCCATTCGTGCACGGTCAGCTCGGAGGCCTGCATCGTCACCAGCGGATCGGTGGCGACGATGGCCTGCGCCTGCGCCAGGCTGTCCACGTTGCACAGCACATAGGCGCCACCACTGCCGTCGGCGAAACCACCGGTCAGCTGCAGCTTGCCCTGCGCCTGCAACGCATCGAGGAAATCGCGGTGCGGCTGCACTGCTGCATCGTTGAAGTCCGGCCGGCGCATCGCCATCACCAGGTAGACAGTGCCCGCCATCAGGACAGCGCCTGCCAGCGCGCGCGCAGTTCGTCCAGGCGCAGGTCGGCGGCCGAACCCGGCGACACGCGCGCGGCGAGGCTGCCTTCCGGGGTACGCCCCTGCCCTGCACTGTCGGCACCGGCCGCAGCGGCCTTGTAGGCCTCACGGAACGGCACGCCGGCCACGGCCGCTTCCACCGCCACGTCGGTGGCATACATGCCCGAATCGATGGCCGCACGCAGCTTGTCGTCACGCCATTCCAGATTGGCCAGCAGCGCCGGCAGCAGCTCCAGCGCGGCCAGGCCACGGCCGAAGCCGTGGAAGATGGCACCCTTGGACGACTGCAGGTCGCGGTGGTAGCCCGACGGCAGCGACAGCAGCTGCTCGATCTCGGTGCGCGCTGCGGCGACGCTGGCGTGGGTCGCACGCATCAGCTCGATCACGTCCGGGTTGCGCTTGTTGGGCATGATCGAACTGCCGGTGGTGTACTGCGCCGGCAGCGCGACGAAGCCGAACTCGGCGCTGGTGAACAGCGACAGGTCCCAGGCGATGCGGCGCAGGTCCAGCGTGGCACCACCGAGCGCTTCCAGCGCGGCCAGCTCGAACTTGCCGCGCGACAGCTGTGCGTAGATCGGCGAGATCTGCATGCGCGCGAAACCGAGCGCGGCCGTGGTGTGTTCGCGGTCCAGCGGCAGGTTCACGCCGTAGCCGGCAGCCGTGCCCAGCGGATTGGCATCGACCAGCGCATGGGTGTCACACGCGCGGATGGCATTGTCGATGAAGGCCTCGGCCCAGCCCGCCCACCACATGCCGGCCGAGGACACTACGGCGCGCTGGATGTGGGTGTAGCCGGGAATCGGCAGGTCCTTCTCGGCCTGTGCGCGGTCCAGCGCGACCTTGGCCACTTCGGCGCTGAGCTGTGCCACGCGCTGCAGCTTCTCCTTCAGCCAGAGGCGGGTGGCGACCAGGATCTGGTCGTTGCGGCTGCGGCCGGTGTGGATCTTGCGGCCGGCATCGCCGAGGCGTTCGGTCAGGCGCGCTTCGATCGCCGAGTGGCCATCCTCATACTGGGTATCGAGCACGAAGCGGCCTTCGCGGAAGTCCTGCGCCAGCACCTCCAGTTCGCGCAGCAGGCCGTCCAGCTCGTCGGCACTGAGGATGCCGATGTGCTGCAGGCCCTGCGCGTGCGCGGCGCTGGCGGCGATGTCGTGCAGGAAGAACTCGCGGTCGAGGATCACGTCGTCGCCGGCGAGGAAGGTCTGGATCTGGGCGTCGACAGCGACGCCGGGCTTCTGCCAAAGAAGGTCTGCCATGGGGGCTCCGGAAGGCGTGTTCAGTGCGGGATGGACATCAGTTCGTCGATGCCCAGCGCGAGGTTGAGGTTCTGCATGGCCTGGGTGGCCGCGCCCTTGAGCAGGTTGTCCAGGGTCGCCACCACGACGACCCGCTTGCCGCCCGGGGCCAGGGTGAAGCCACCGACCTGGGCACCATGTCGGCCGGCGATGCGGCTGACCCACGGCGCTTCATCCACCACGTCGATCAGGGGTTCGCCGGCATAGGCCTGCTGGAAGCGCTCGACGATCTGTTCGCGGGTCTGCACGCGGTTCAGCCACAGGTTGGCGGTAAGCGTGATGCCCCGGAAATGCGGCGCGACATGTGGCATGAATTCAACAGCCACACCCAGCTGCACCGACACCTCGCGCTCGTGCACGTGGTTGGTCAGCGCGTAGGGCATCAGGTTGTCGGCCAGCAGTTCGACGTTGTTCTTGTCCGACGGCGTGGTACCGGCGCCGGAGTAGCCGGAGACACCGAAGCACTGCGGCGGACCGGCCAGCAGGTCCAGCAGCGGATGCACCGCCAGCTGCATCGCCGTGGCATAGCAGCCTGGGTTGCTGATGTGCTTCTGGCCGTTGTAGCGGCCGCGGGTCAGCTCTGGCAGGCCGTAGTACCAGCTGTTGTCGAAGCGATAGTCGGCCGAGAGATCGACGATGACGGTGTCCGGCTTCGCCGCTTCCAGCGCAGCCACGAACGGTGCGGCCAGGCCATTGGGCAGGGCCAGGATCACTGCGTCCACACCCTTGGCCGCCACCGCGTCGGCGTCCAGGTTCTCGTACTGCAGATCGCCCTGGAATTCCGGGTGATGGTCGGACAGGCGCTGCCCGGCGCGCTCGCGCGAGGAGACGAAAGCCAGTTCCAGCCGCGGATGGGCGGCCACCAGCTTGATCAGCTCGGCGCCGGTATGGCCGCGGGCACCGACGATGCCAAGGGTAAAGGTCGAATCGTTCATGCGTGGCTGTCCAGGCGGTACTGCAGGTGGCGCCTCACGCCCTGCCATTCCGCGTCGATGATGGAGAAGATGACGGTGTCGCGCGGCGTGCCGTCGGCATGCCGCTTGTGGTTGCGCAGCACGCCATCCTGCTTGGCGCCGAGGCGGGCGATGGCAGTGCGCGAGGTGGCGTTGAACCAGCTGGTTTCCAGCACCACGCTGATGCAGCCCAGCGTTTCGAAGGCGTGCTGCAGCAGCAACAGCTTGGCTTCGGTGTTGGCACCGGTACGCTGCACGCGCGGCGCATACCAGGTGTAGCCGAGGCTGAGTTTCGGCACACCGGCATCCATGTCATAGAAACGGGTACTGCCAACGATTCCGCCAGCCGCATCACGGATCACGAACGGCAGCACCTTGCCTTCGCTCTGCGCCTGCAGCGCGGCCCGCACATAGGTCTCGGCCTGTTCCGGCGACGGCACCTGGGTGTACCAGAGCTGGTCCAGGCCGCTGCCTTCAAGCGCATCGCGCAGGCCGGGCACGTGTTCCATCTGCAGCGGCTGCAGGGTTACGTGCTGGCCGCGCAGGGTGGGAACCGTGTTCCAGGCATCGAGGTTGCTCATTGCTCAGCCCTGCAGGCTCGGGGTGCGCTGCGCGCAATGATCGACATAGGTCTTGATCCGGTCTATGCCATCGGCACCGAACCAGAATACCTTCCAGTGGTCCTGCTTGTAGCAGCCGTCGGATTCGGCGTAGTAGAAGTGATTGATCGGGTTGCCATGGCGCGAGCGCCAGAACAGCTGCGGCGTCTCTTCCAGCATCACGTTCCAGACCGCACGGCCCAGGCCCTCGCCCTGCGCGTCGTCGAGCACGGCGAACTTGTCCAGGTACACGCCCTCTGCCTCGTCGGTGAGGATGACCGCGGTGCGGTAGTTCTCGCTGACGTAGGCACGCAACAGCTTGGTCTTCTCGAAATAGTCCGGCACCAGCGCGCGGCCGAAGCTGGATTCGATCAGGCCCTTCAGGCGCGGCAGGTCCAGTTCGTTCCAGGCGGTGGCGCGCAGCACCTTTTCACCCTTGCGCACCAGCGTGCCCGAACCCTTGTGGGTGAACAGTTCCTTGGCCAGGTCGGCCGGGCGCGTGATCGACACCGACGATTCCAGCGGCAGGCGGTCGAGCAGATCCTTGATCTGTTCGATCTTCACCTTCATGCCGCCGTGGATCCACGGCTGCGCGATCAGGTGGTCGTACTCGGTGGACAGGTTGATCGAATCGATCACGTTGCCCACCTCGTCCAGCAGGCCGCCCGTGCCGGTCAGGAAGATGATCTTGTACGGCTGCAGTTCCTGTACCAGCTCGTTGGCGGCGAAGTCGGCGTTGACGTTGAGGATCTGGCCGCCGGCGGTCTCGCCCAGGCTGGTGATGACCGGGATCGAGCCGGCGCGCAGGCTGGCCTCGATCGGTGCCAGGTTGACCTTCTTCACCTCGCCGACCAGGCCGTAGGTATCCACATCCAGGTACTCGGCTTCGAACACGCCGCCGGTGATCGAGGTGGCGCGCGCGCCGTTCTGCTGCAGCGCCTCGACCAGCCGCAGGTTGGACTGCTGGAACACCCGGCGCACGATTGCCAGCGCTTCCGGCGAGGTCACGCGCAGGCCGTTCACGGTCTGCTTCTCGATGCCGGCGGCCGACAGTTCGGCATCCAGCTGCGGGCCGGCGCCGTGCAGCACGATCGGGGTCAGCCCGACTTCCTGCAGGAACGACAGCGAAGAGGTCAGCGCGTCGAGGTCGTCGCGCAGCACCGCGCCGCCGACCTTGACCACGGCGAAGCGCTTGGCATCCAGCTGCGAGAAGCGCTTGAGGTACTGGCTGATCTCCTTCGCGCTGGCCATGCTGGAAAGCAGGCGCACGATGGTCTGGCGGGTCTGGCGATGGGGCTGGAGGGCAGGAGACATTTCGGTTTCGTCGGAAAGGGAAGAATCAGGCGCCGGCGGCGATGATGCGGTGCACGGCGTCGGTGTAGCGCTGCAACTGCTCCAGCGTCACGAACTCATCGGCGGTGTGGGCCTGGGCGATGTCACCCGGGCCGAACACCAGCGTGGTGTAACCACCGGCCGAGAACAGCGAGGCCTCGGTCCAGAAGTCCACCGCGTTGCCGATCGGCAGTTCCAGCGCATCGGCCACGTCACGTGCCAGCAGGCGGCGGTTCTCGGCTTCGGCGATGTCGCCGGCCGGCAGGCTGGGGCCACGGAAGGTTTCGGTGAATACCGCCGCTTCCGGCTCGGCGAAACCGGCGAAGGTGGCCAGCAACGCGTCGATGTTCATCGACGGCAGCGGCCGGAAGCCGAAGCGCACTTCGGCAGCGGGCGCGATCATGTTGGCCTTGATCCCGCCTTCGACGCGGCCGATGTTGAAGCGCAGGCCCGTCAGCCCACCGAAGCGCGCCGAAGCCAGCGATTCCACATGGTCCAGCGCGCGATTGCCCCAGCGCATCGCCTGGTGCAGCGCGCTGGCAGCCGCATCCTGCTTGCCCGAGGCGTGCCCTGCACGACCGGCGAACTGCATCAGCACCGAGCTGATGCCGCGATGCGCCAGCACCGCTTCGCTCATGGTCGGCTCGGCCACCAGCACCGCTTCGTACGGAATGCCGCGGGCCAGGAACGCGGCGATGCAGCGCGGATCGTTGGCTTCTTCATCGCTGGAGAACAGGAACGCGGCATCACCATCGCTGGCATTGGCCGCAGCCACCAGTGCAGCGGCCGCGCCCTTGATGTCACACACGCCCAGGCCGACCACGCGGTCGTCCAGGCGCCGCATCACATGCGGGTCGGCACTCCAGTGCGGCGAGTCCGGCACCGTATCCAGATGCACGTTGAACAGGTACTTCGGCGTACCACGCACGGCGTACAGGCTGACCGCGCCCGCGCCATGGTCGATCACCTCGACGTTGAAGCCGGGCAGGTTCGCGCGCAGGTAATCGAAGATGCCACCGGTGGTGATCGCACGCGGCGGGTTGCGGGTGTCGAAAGACACCAAGGCCTGCAGGTGATCGAGCGTCTGTTCAAGCATGTGTCTGAATATCCGTAGGGTTCGAAATCGGTAGTGCCGGCCGCTGGCCGGCTCCGCAATGATCCAGCCGTGCCACGAGCCGGCCAGCGGCCGGCACTACCCTCCA
>NZ_JACIUW010000014.1:0-108615 GCF_014145825.1 Stenotrophomonas sp. I18B00994
CAATTCCGTGCTGACCCAATGGCTGCACCACTACAACTGGCACCGCCCTCACATGGGGATCGGTGGCCAGCCACCTATTTCCAGAGTCCTGCTGAACAACGTGGTGGGTTTACACAGTTAGTCGACTGCTCTTCGCTCGGGCTGCATAGAACCCCGCGCTTCGCGCGATAGTCGACTAACAGTCGACTCTACCGCCCCCCGGCCTATTTGCCGTAGCGGCGCAGCAGCTCCACCAGCACTTCGGCCTCGTCCGCCCGCTGCTGCGGGTCATCGGCACCCACCACGTGTTCCTGCAGGTGCTCGTGCAGCAGCTCCATCAGCAGGCTGTGGGCGGCACCGCGCACGGCGGCAACCTGCACCAGCACGTCCGCACAGTCGCCGGCCTCACCCTCGGGCCTGTCCAGCGCCTGCTCCAATGCCGCCACCTGGCCCGCGATGCGGCGTACCCGGGTCAGCAGCTGCTTTCGATTCCTGTGTACATGGGCCATGGCGGGATCATATACCCTATGGGGGTATCCACTCCATCCCTCTTGGTCCCCCCATGCACTTGGACGCCCTCGCCGCCGCCCGCCGCCACGAACACCGCTTCGACGACGGCAACCCGCTGGCCGAACGCAATACCCGCCGCGCCCTGTGGCTCACCGTCGGCATGATGCTGGTGGAGATCGTCGGCGGCTGGTGGTTCAACTCCATGGCCGTGCTCGCCGACGGCTGGCACATGAGTTCGCACGCGCTGGCGCTGGGCCTCTCGGTATTCGCCTACCGCTGCGCGCGCCGCTACGCGCACGATCCGCGCTTCGCCTTCGGCACCTGGAAGATCGAGATCCTCGCCGGCTATACGAGCGCCATCGCCCTGCTCGGCGTCGCCGCGCTGATGGCCGTGCAGTCACTGGAGCGGCTGTGGGTGCCGGCGCCGATCCACTACAACGAAGCCATCGCCATCGCTGCGGTGGGCCTGGGCGTGAACCTGCTCTGCGCATGGTGGCTGCACGACAGCCCGGGCCACGCGCATCACCACCACGGGCATGGCCATGGCCACGGGCATGACCACGAACACCACGATCACGACCATGCACACGGTCACGACCTCAACCTGCGCTCTGCCTACGTGCACGTGCTGGCCGACGCCGCCACCTCGGTGCTGGCCATCGTCGCCCTGCTCGGCGGCAAGCTGCTGGGCCTGACCTGGCTGGACCCGGTGATGGGCCTGGTCGGCGCCGTACTGGTCACGGTGTGGGCGATCGGCCTGCTGCGCGACAGCGGCCGCATCCTGCTCGACGCGCAGATGGACGCGCCGGTGGTGGCCGAAGTACGCGAGGTGATCGAACAGGGCCCGTGGCCGGCACGCCTGGCCGACCTGCACGTCTGGCAGGTCGGTCGCGGCAAGTACGCGGTCAGCGCCAGCGTGGTCACCAGCGACGTCACGCTGGATGCCGATACCGTGCGCAATGCTCTGGCCATCCACGAAGAACTGGTGCATGTAACGGTGGAGATCCACCGCAGCGCCTGACCCGCATCCGGTAGTGCCGGCCGCTGGCCGGCAACCTCATGGGCTCCGGAAACAATCCAGCGTTGCCGGCCAGCGGCCGGCACTACCCGCTAGAGCTTCAACATCATCCGCAGCAGATACATCAGCAGCGGCAGCGCACTCAGCACTGCGCCACCGATACCGATCCACGGCCAGCGCTCGCCGCGCACGCGCGAAGCCACCGCCAGACCGCAGCCCACCAGTGCCGCACCCAGCACGCCCACGCCCAATCCCGCAGCCATGCCATTACCGCCTGCAGCCACTGCTGCCTGAGCAGCCAATGTGCCCGCGCCCCAACCCACAGCGATCCCCAGCCAACTGGCCACGCCGCACCACGGTGCCTTGCCCTGCGCCATCCGAAAACCCCTGTGTTCTTGCCGAATTTCTGTACGGGCCGTGCCCGCATGCTGCCTACACTAGCCGCACCTGCCTTGTAGGGACATCCCATGCGCACGCTCCGCCTGCTGCTGCCCGGTGCCCTCCTCCTGCTCACGGCCTGCGGTGGCGACGCCGGGCTTCCTTTCAGCGCCGACCCGTTGCAGGGCTGCTTCGCCACCGGCGCGCGCAAACCGGCCGACTTCCGCATCGACAAGGAAGGCGGCCAGTACTTCGTCTCCTTCAGCCGCGGCGACCAGTGGCAGCGCGAGCCCAATGCGCTGCACAAGGCCACCCGCAGCGAGATCAGCCGCTACTTCCGCGATGACGCCGAGCAGATCGACAGCGCGTTGATCCGCATGGCCGGTGGCTTCGGCATCTTCCACTTCAACAAGGGCGCGACGTTGAAGGGCAAGGCCAGTGATAGTGACTACATGGCGCTGATGCTGATCGGGGCTGGGCCGGTGTATGCGGTGAAGTGCCATTAGCGACAGGAAAGACTGAGAATTATTTGAAATCTGAAGAATTGCTTGGTGTGCCCCAAAATTCTATGGAGCAAGTAATGAAGATGGAGCCTCACCCAATTCTGAGAGGCTCAAATGAAAATGCAGGTAGCTATTCTCATGCTCATCGTCTCTACATCTGTGCAGGCAGGAGGCGGAACTCCAGCTGATGGACAAACCGCTGACGAAGCGAAGACCCCATCAAGAATCGTCCGCACCGCAGAATGGCCCGACTTCATGGGAGGAGCGGTAATTGTAGAGCAGTCCCTCATCCGCAACTCGAAGGGGCAATATGTATATCGCTACGACGATCAATCGGCAGCTACGAAACAATATCACGAGGCATCCTGCGCGGATATCGGGATGAATCCGGCCAAGGGTGAGTCAATCACAGTGGGTCCAGGAAGCGCCGCGTGGCATTGCTCAAGCATCGAGTCGAACAGTGTTATCGACGAAAAGAGTACTGACTATGTAATCGCCTATGCGCCAAATGGACAGGTATCCGCCGGCCAGAACTTCGTTTCCTACGGAACCGTAAGATTCAACAGTTCAGTCAGCGGAAACATCCAAGGTAGTGCGCAAATCGACAACGGAAGGTGCCAGACCTTCTATAGCGAGTATTACCCACCCAACACTGTGGGAAGTCACACTGCCAGAATACTCTGCTTCGCTCATGCGCCACAGACGATGAATACGTTGATGGAAGGATGCGTGCCGCGGGCCTGCGCAAGCGATCGTGGCTCCATCAGAGCCTACTGAGGTCAAAACCCTTTGACGTGGCAGTGAGGGTGATGAAGCCGCCCTCACTGCTCAGGCTCATGATCCTATCCTGATGATCGCCTCTACTATTCAATTCCTTGCTCTCTTATCGGTATCCTGCCTTCCGGGCCAACTGAGCGCGGACTACAGCCTGTCAGGGACGCCTATTGTCATCCGCAACACATCGGCCCCTGACAGCTCTGGAAACATGACGTGCATCCAACAACTTCTTATCAGGAATGAAGAAGGGGTACTGACCTATCACTACGCCCTTCAACCCTCAGCGGCACGAGACTTCCATGAAGAACTCTGCGCTGCCATGGGCATGACGCCTTCATTGGGGGCAGCATTGCTACCAACGCCCTCATCCGGTTGGGCCTGCACTACCGAACTCCATGATGGTGGCCAACGCCCTGCGGTACCATGCCCTCCCCCGAACCGCCCCGGTACCCGCCGTGTCCCATTACACCGGCCCCCTGCTGACCCGCGACAGCGCCGACAGCCTGCGCCGTGCCCATGACAAGGGCGCTGCCGACTGGCAGGGCTCGCTCGACCTCGGCCGCAGCGAGGACAGCGTGGCGCTGGATGCCGACGGCTTCCGCTTCCGTGGCCAGCCCTACCCGTGGCCGGGCAAGCTGAAGGACCGCACGCTGTACTACTGGGACGGCGAGGACTTCGCACCGATTTCGCGCTACAGCGGTTCGCTGATCAAGCTGGTGCCGACCGAATGGGGCGCACCGACCTTCGAGATCGACGGCATCAAGATGCTGCCGACCTCCAAGCTGTCACCGTTCGAGGACGCGCGCCGCAAGGTCGAGCTGGTCGCCCCGGCCGGCAAGGTCATCCTCGATACCTGCGGTGGCCTGGGCTACTTCGCCGCCTGCGCGCTGGAGGCCGGCGTCGGCCAGATCCGCTCGTTCGAGAAGAACGCCGACGTGATGTGGCTGCGCACGCTCAACCCGTGGTCGCCGGACCCGGAATCGGCTGCGGCCGGTGGCCGCCTGCAGTTCAGCCACGGCGATGTCTCGCAGCAGATCGAACAGGTGGCCAGCAGCAGCGTCGACGCGATCCTGCACGACCCGCCGCGCTTCGGCATCGCCGGCGAACTGTACTCGCAGGTGTTCTACGACCACCTCGCCCGCGTCATCCGAAAGGGCGGGCGCCTGTTTCACTACACCGGCGCGCCGAACAAGCTGACCAGCGGCCGCGACGTGCCACGTGAAGTGGCCAAACGTCTGGAAAAGGCCGGCTTCAAGGCCGAGCTGGCGCTTGACGGTGTGCTGGCCGTCAAGCGCTGAGCCTCACTCCGAATCCACCTTGGCCAGCTTCATCACCCACGCCGGCACCTCGGGTTCACCGGCGTAGAACTCCTTCGGTTTCTTCTCCGCCATCGCCCAGCGGTGCAACCAGCTCGGGCCGTAACGGCCACTGTAGCCTTCGGCACCACGTGCATAGGCCGGGTCACGCATCGCTTCATCCAGTGAGATGAAGCGATAGCCGCGGCGCTTCGTCGCCGCCACCAGTTCGGCAAACGTGGCTGCATTGAGTTCGTTGGCGTGCATCAGCCAGACCTGTGGCAGCGCGTAGCCCAGCAGTGCCTGCGACTGCTTCTCGTAGTAGTCCAGCTTGTTCAGCATGTACGGCACATAGCCCTTGCGCAGCTGCGCCAATGTCGCCTCGCGCGCCAGGGAATCGGGCTGCTCGTTCATCACGTTGGCGTAGGCGAACGCCCACACCCACTCGCCGTTGTCGACCGTCACCGGTGCCACGCGGTAGCCATGCTGCTTGAAAAACGCGTCCATCTCCGCGCGTTCTTCCGGCGTGCGCCCGGCACGCAGATAGGGGTGACGCATCCACTGCGGCTTCAGCCCACGCTCGGCCAGCAACGGCCGCAGCACCGTCTCGCCACGCAGGAAATCCTGCTGGAACGCAGGCACGCCCTTGGCATTCAGGTCCATGTGCGAGTAGGTGTGGTTGCCCAGCACATAACCGGCGTCCAGCCAGTCGCGCAGCATCTGCGCCCGCGCCGGCTGCACCTGCCCATCGATCTCTAGCTTGTTCTCGTTGACGAAGCCAACTACCGGCACACCCGCCTGGTGCAGCTGCGCCATCAGCGCTTCGTGCCGCGACTGCAGGTCCGGCGGAACGATCTCGTCCACCCGCGCCCAGGGCAGGTCGTCGATGGTCACCGCAATCCGGCGGTCCACCTCGGCGGCGTGTACCGCCAGCGAACAGAGCAGTAGCGGTACAGCACGCAGCAACCAACGCATCAGCACATCCTTGCAGGAGCGAAGCGCAGACTGTAGCGCGATTGCGGGCGCGTGGTCGGTCACACACCCCTCAGGGGCTGGGCGACTGCACCTGACGTTCGCGCACGATCGCCCGCCACAGCATGAATCCTGCAGCCATTGCCACCAGCATCAACGCGACCAGCACCAGGGCAAGGTCATCGGGATTGCGCAGCAGCGGCGCATGCTCATGGGTGAGGATCTCGAACACCACCTGCTGCGCCTGTGCCAGCGGCAGCCGGCCCTGCTCGCCCAGTTCAACCAAGCATGCGGCCGGAGACAGCTTGGCCACGCTGGTCCATGCCATGTCGTACAGATGCAATGCCCTGAGCGCCAGCCCCAGGATCGCGGCGTGCAGGGCCATCACCCCCCAGTTGGCGCGTCGCAGGCGTTCGGACAGGCGGCCCAGGCGGTAAACGCTGATCGACATCGCGCCCAGCAGCGCCAGTACCAGGCCCGCCATCGGAATCCACTGCAACGGTTGCCACGGTGCAAGCGCAGTGGACCGCGCCAGCAGCTGTTCGGCCACCTGCATGCGCGCGACCGGGTCGGGCCCACCGCACGCGTCATCCACCGGCTCCAGCAGCAATCCCACGCGGTAGTGGAAGAAGCCGGCTGCAAGGGCTACCGCCAGCAGCGCCACCACCTGCAGTGCCAGCAGAATCGGGCCAGGACCACAGATACGACAGAAGCGGGCAGCAGCAGAGACCATCGGTTCATCCGTGACAACAAAGGACCATCCTAACCAAGCGCCCTGTGCTTGTCGGCTGGCGGATACGACAACCGTCGCGTGGTCCCGGTAGGATGTGGATGAGCATGGATGGTCGCATGTAGAGGTGTTGTGGATGGTCACGCTGTATCTGTGGGTGCGAACGCTGCTTCCGCTGCTGGCATTCGTGATCGCGTGGATGCTGCTGTCGCGCCTGATCAAAGCCCGCGTAGCGCGCCTTCCACGGGTTCCCTTGAACCTGCCCGAGCACAGCACCAGCCCGCGCCGGAAGGACCGGCGCATCTACGCACGCAAACTGCGGCGCAGACCGGGCCTGCGCACCGCAACGCGCCCGGCCACCGCGCCGCGCAGCTGGAACCTCGCGGCCGTGTTCGTCTCGTTCTCCGCATTGATCGCCACCGTGCTGGTCATGCCGGATGGCGCGCGCTTCCAGGTGATGGTCGAGAGCCTCACTGGCTACCCGGCCACGATTGCAGAAGTACAGGTTCCCGCTGCCGGGCAGCCTCTCGTGCTGCAGGCGTGGCAGCCCGCACTGGCGCAGCTGTCGCGGCCGGTAGCGATGCGCTACCCGATCGGGCGCACCGGCGGCCAGCATGACGCGCGCGCCATGCTGCCGGTACAGGTGAGGCATCAGGGTGATCGGCTGCAGGTGGCTACGGCCGCCCCGGTGGATTCCGCGCTGCTGCGTGCAGAGCTTGCGCGCTCGGCCGGGCTGCCGACGGAGGCGGTCACGGTTCAACAGATGACGATTGCGCCGTGGGCGGAATCGGGTTGGACGCCGCTAGCCGACCGGTAGAGCCGAGCCTGCGCTCGGCTGCTGTTGCCCGCCGACCAAAGGCACGCGCTGCGCGCGCAAGCCGAGCATGGCTCGGCTCTACAGATCATACTCCCCGCGGCAGCTTCGCGGCCCACATGTTGTCCACCAGATTCGGATAACGTCGCCCATTCTCTTCCGCCCGCTGTCGCGCCGCCTCTTTCTGCGCAGGCGACAGCGGCTGCGAGGTCTGGCCCTTGGGGTTGGGCTTCTTCCACGGGGGTGTCTTGGTCTGGCGCATGGCCGCATGCTTACCGCTTCAGGAAGTTCAGCAGCGCCAGATTGAAGCGGTCCGCATGGCTGGTATTGCATCCATGTGGTGCGCCTTCCAGGATCACCACTTCGCTGCCCGGAATGGCCCGGTGCGTGCGCTTGCCCGAGCCTTCAAACGGCACGATGGCATCGCTGTCACCGTGCAGGATCAGGGTTGGCACCGTGATCTTCTTCAGGTCTTCGCGGAAGTCGGTGGTGGCGAACGCCTTCATGCAACCCAGCGCCGCCGTCTGGTCGGATTGATGGCAAAGCGAGATTGCGGCCTGGCGCTCATCCTCGGTCACCATCAGCTTGCCATTGGCACTGAAGAAATCGCGAGTGAAGCCATCGAAGAACGCCTCGCGATCCTTCTCCAGACCGCTGCGCATTTCATCGGCCTTGTCCTGTGTGAGCGGACCTTCCGGGTTGTCCTCGCCGCGCAGCAGATACGGCGGCACGGCTGCTGCAAACACCACGCTGTGCAGGCGCCCCTGCCCGTGATTGGCCACATACCGCGCCACCTCACCGCCGCCCATCGAGAAACCGACCAAGGTCACGTCGCGCAGGTCACGTTCCTCGATCACCCCGGCCAGATCCGCCGCCAGCGTGTCGTAGTCGTAGCCCTCGGCGGGCTTGTCGGAACGGCCGAAGCCGCGCCGGTCGTAGCTGATCACCCGGTGCTGCGCGTCGCGCAGGATCGACACCTGCGTCTTCCAGGCATCGGCGGACAGCGGCCAACCGTGAATCAGAATGACCGGGCGGCCGTCGCCACCGGTGTCTTCAACGTGCAGACGGATGCGGGAAGCAGGCATGGGAGCTCCTGTGGAAGGGGAGGATTTCAGACTATGAGCCGGCCCCTATCGCGACCGTGATGGAATCGCCGGTCGCCATGACATCCCCTGCACAGATGACGGCCCCAACGCTGAAGCCGAGCTGCCAATGCGGGCGTTCACTCCATGGAACGGCCGTTTCGTCAGACGCCGGCTGCAGCGCCCCGAACGCCATGCGAGCCTGCGTGAACCCTCCTTGGAGCTTCGCCATGCTGCTGCTCACCCTGCCCCTGCTGGCCGCCGGCCTCGCCGCCGCACCCGCGCCCTCCGATGACCTGCGCGAGCAGATCCGCCAGGCCGACACCCAGCTGTTCGCCGCCGCCTTCGAGGCCTGCGATGCCGACAAGGCCGCCGCGATGACCACCCAGGACATGGAGTTCTTCCATGACAAGGATGGCAAGTCGGCCAGCAGCCGCGAAGACTTCCGCCGCAGCGTGGCCAACATGTGCAGCAATGCGCGCAAGGGCGGCTGGAGTCTGCGCCGCGAGCTGGTGGAGTCTTCGTTGCAGGTGTTCCCGCTACACGACGAGCGGGCGCTGGAGATCGGCGACCACCGCTTTCATGAGCGCGGCAAGGACGGCGTGGAGCGCTGGTTGGGCCAGGCCCGCTTCATCCAGGTCTGGCGTCGCGTGGACGGGCGCTGGTTGGCCGAGCGGGTGATCAGCTATGACCATCGGCCGGCAAAGAAATGAACCCGTCGGCGACTGTTCACTCGCCCTGACCAAGACCATTCAGCCCACGGTCTCCTCCAGATCGCGGGCGTAGTAGCTTGCTGCCTGAGCCAACTCCGCGCCGATGGCGTCGCACAGGTGCGTTGGGGAATCGACCCGTACGTTGCTCCCGAAGCCCATCAGCCACCAACGCAAGGTCTGGTCGTCCTCCACCGTAGCGCGCAGCCGGATCCATCCATCACCCAGATCACTGATCGTCTGATCTTCGGACAGGGGCGTCTCCCTGAGATGCTCCGCAGCCTGCGCCCGGAAGCGCGCCTCCAGCACGATGCGTCCTTGCCCCTGGAACGCGGTGGCGGTGGTCGTCGCATAGCGCTGGAAGTCGAAGTCCGGCAGGCTCCTTGCCTCCATCTCCAGCACCCGGGTTCCACTCAGGCGATGCAACGCCAGGTGGCGGATGTCCGTATAGTCCCGCAGCATGCAGACAAGGTACTGCGCAGAACCGCGCATCAGCAGCCCCAGAGGATGCATGATCATCTCCTTCGGCTCGTCCTTGCCTTTGCTGCGGTACCAGCCTGACAGGCAGCGTCGGGATGCCAATGCCCTGTGGACATCCACCTGTACGGCCGTTTCCACCTCGGGGGCGAGCAGGTTCGGGCCCATGGGCAGGATCGCGGTCCTGCTGGCCCACTCCCCCCAGCCCGACGTCGAGACTTCCGCCCGCGCCATGTCGAACACGGGCATCAGCTCATTCATGGCCGTTGCCGGGAGCAGCTGACGCAGATGTGCATGCGAAAGCAGCAGTGCAACGCTCTGCGAAATCGACAGCCTGGGCGTGAAGGCGAAGTTCGCTTCCCTGGACCAACTCCAGCCAAAGGGCTTTTCACTGTCGTCGGCAATGAGCTGGAACCGCGTGGAAAGGTTCTGGAGGTCCCGTTCAATGGTGCGACTGCTGGTCCTGAAGCCCAGCGGCTCCAGATTCTCCAGTATCTGCCTGACGGATATCCTGCGCGGAGCGCGCGGAATCATGCGCAGCATCTCCCACTGCCGCATCAACGTGTCGTTCGAACGGATCTTCATATCAATCTTCCCTTCCAGAGCCAACAGGCAACAAGAGCCCCACCAGAACGGCGTGGGGCTCTGCCCATCGTCAAGCCGCCTTGGCGGGCTCCTCGCCCTTCATCACCACCATCGCCGCATCCACATCGGCCACGGTCTTCTCGGTCGAAAGCACCAGCGCTCCTGCGTCATCCAGGATCGGGGTATCGATCATCACCTTGATCAGCTGGGCAATCTTCACGGCACGGAAAACCCGCTCCCGCGCCTGCTGGGGGAAACTACTGAAATCGCAGCCGTGCTCCCGGATGACATCACGGATATCGGCTACACCACGACGCAGCGACATGCACAGCTTGGAGAACGTCCTGTTGGCGAGCGTTGTAACGGCCTCGACCGCTGCCAACTGTTCGGCGGCCAACACGGCCTCGTCGTAATGGGTTCGAGCAACCTCTTTGTTGCGGCGTGCATCGGCCAGCGCGGCTTCAGCCTTGCTGCCCACCACGTAGCCAAAGATCGCCAGCGCCGGACCGGCAACCAGGCCACCCAGCACCAGGGTGCCGCCAGCCATTCCGAATCCGCCCGCAGCCAACGAACCGCCGCCCAGCCACGCCAGCGTTGCGTTGGTTGCTGCAACACCGCTGAGGGTCGAAATGGCAGTGCCGGTGCTGGCACTGGCCAGCAGCATCGTCCCGTTGTACGCACCAAATGCCAACGCGGCGCCACTTCCCAGCCCGGCGCCCAGGCCCAGGCCCGAGTCCATCAGCAACTGGTAGTCCCGCTTCAGGCCTTCCAGCGACGCCGTGGTGAAATCGCCCTGCACCAGCTTGTCCAGTTCGGGTGAGCCGATCCCCTCAACGTTCTTGAGCTGGCCAAATGCATCGATGAAGTCTGCGATCCCCCCATTGAAAGCACGCAGTTTGCGTGCACCATAGTCCTCAAGCACCGTGTTGGTACGCTTGCGCTGCGTCTCCAGCAACGACGAGCCCTTCTCGATCAGCCCTTTTGCATCGGCGTTGGCGATGCCGGCATCCTTGTGATCGACCACGGCCTTGCCGCCCTTGTAGATGCCATACAGCGCGCTGGCCGCCATCGCGGCCCCGACTACGATTGGAATCATGCGTAACTCCTTTTACTCAAGAATGATGGCAACGGTACGGCTGGCCTCGCGATTGATACTTTCCGCGCGCTCAAGCAGGTCGTTGTAGATGTAGTCGTCAATACCGAAGATATCGGCCAGGCGACGCAGCTGTGCTTCCTCGACACTCGACACTTCACCGTCGGCCAGTGCAAGCAGCATCAACTCATACAGCATCACCTTCGGTACGGCCGGCTGCGCGGCTTCGACCATGGCCTTGTCGATCAGCGAGTCGAGCACCTCGCACGCCACCCGCGCCCGCTCCACCGGGTCGCTCTGGCGCACCAGCGGCATCGTCTGCAGGCGCGTCAACAGTTCCTTCGTCACCCCGTCGGACCGATATACCTTGCCGCACTCACGGGAAAAGCTGTCGAAGATCGCACGTTCGTGTTCGGATTCATCCAGCGAAACCTTGCTCAGGTTGGTATCGCCAGTCACTTCTTCGTGGGTCTTTCCGTCCCACAGCATCGGGTTGTCACTCACGCTCAGCAGGCGCGCAACCTTCAGGAAGGTTGCCTGCTCGGTGTCTGGAAGCAGATAAAGGAACATCGTATCTCCAAGGTCCTGGGATCACACACGGAAGCCGGCGTGGCCAACCTGCCCGGAAGGCCACGACCAGAAATGGGTTCGATTGATCAAAGCCGAAGCGGCTCGTCACCCGTCATGAACAGATCAAACTCCTGCAGCGAAGCAAACTGCAGGCGGCTGCCCAGCAGAAGGGCAAAGCGGTTGATTGCAGCCGCGAATCCATCGGCGTCAATCTCCGGCTGGGTGGTATCGAGTGCACACAGCAACTGGGCCGTCTCGTCGTTCAGCACTGGAAGCTCGGCCGCAATGAACTGCGCCAGCGCCAAGCGCTGCGCCAGAATTTCTTCACGGGCAGCCTTATTGAGCTCGATTGCCAAGGCCAGCCTCTCGGCAGCCAGATCTGCACTCCGGGCCGCCTCCAACGTTTCCCGATAGAAGATCGATGAAAGCGTGCAGCCAATCATCCCGCCGATGGCGGCGCCAACCACCGGGACCGGAATCGCGATCTGGCCCAATGCCGCCATCATGGCCGAAGCCATCATGCCGGAACCCTTCTCACCGATCTCATCCAGGAACTGGACGCCGTCGATCTCACCCCTGGCGTAGCGGCGTATGCAGCCGGTCATGGTCACGCAGACGTCGACCACCATGGCCGGAGCGGCTGTACGGGAAAGGACCTGCAGGCTCTGTCGGCCTGACTGCTGCATCACTGCGGTCAATGCGGCCCCGGACGCAGCCGTTGCGTAGCCCATGCCGGCAGAGACGGCACCATCCACCAGGACTGCGCGGCCCGCATCAATCATCCCCCTGCGCTCGGTTGCCACCGCATAGGCATTGGTCGCCATGCTGATCGCCGCGCCAACCATGAACGCCCCGCGCGCGCCTTCAAGACCTGCCCTGTGGCTGGTATGCGCGATATCGCGCACCGTCGCCATCCGCGGATGGGTACGATAGAACTTCGCATCGTCACTGGTCAGCCCCGTATCCAGAAGGTTGCCGGCCAGCTGCTCATAGTTGTCTGCCTTCGCACGAAGATGCAGTGCGACCTCAGGCTTGCCCCTCGCGTCGACCACGTCCGCCTGACGGCGCAGATCTGCTGCCTGCGCCCGGCAATATGCCTCGGCATCGACGTACTGCTCCGAGGGCAGCTCCAACTTCAGCCCACGATAGCGCGAGAACTCTCCATCGGGCGCAGCGATCTTCTCAAGGAGCCGGTCACGGTTGCCCACGAACTTCATCTGTGACTGGCTGCCTTCAATGATCTGGCCATCCAGCACCCTTACCCGGTCAACGCGATCATCGTTCCGCCGGTACTGGGGATGGTCATCACTGCGCACCGTGCGAACGGGTGACCCACTGATGATGGCCTCGGCATTGTCACGACTGGTCGCTGCGACCTCAGCCGCATAGCCGGCCTGCTGGGCAATGCTGTTTTCCGGACGTACCGGATCAAGCTTGTACCCGGAGATCTTCTTCAGGCCATGGGTAAATGTCTGACCGGTCAGTTCGTCTCTTCCGGTATACCCTTTGATGTATTCGGCATTAGCATTGCCATAGCGTTGGACAGTCTCCAGCGTTGACATCGTCGTCGCTGCGTCCAGGATCTGCCTGCCCGACGTTTCGCGGGCACTGTCATCTGCATTTGCATTGGGTTCCATTGCGTTTTCCTCCGTGACGCAAAGCATCCAGCTGTGGGCCAATACCCAGGCATGCTTCGCCGGCGGGTTTGGCTGGGAGATCCATCTTCGGCGTGCATAGCGACAAACCATGTCGTAACGCCTGATCCCCCGGATCATCGACAGCACTTCCGAAAACTTTAGGCCTATTGCGAACTTTTCGTGGCCGATTGCGACGACACATCGCACTGCGACACAGATTGTCGGAGGAATCCGCATATTCCTCTCCGGGGAGGCCACGCAGGTGCTGGGCCTCCCTTCCTTCCATCACCTGACGAGGAACGCCATGTTCGGAATCATCGGTGCAACCGTGGTGTACGGGCTCGCGCTGTATGGCCTGGGATGCTGGGTACGTGACAGCCACGAAGTACGTGACACGAGGTAGACCTTTACTCCTGTCGAGACCCGGACGACCTCAGCGGTCGACAGCAGGCAATCCCCTCACCGGACAGCGAGGGAACACAGATCAGGATGATGGAACCCCCAAAAGAGAGATTGATGAACAAGCGTCATTCCGAGCTCGTGATCTTCATTGACAATGTCGTCGCAGAACTTCGCCCGGTGCTGGCCTGGATCGAGCGCCATCCGGTCCTTATTGCGTCGATTGCCGTACTTCTGCCCAGCGCAGGCATCCTCTACTACGCCGTCAGGGAAGAGCTGCCTCTCAGCCTGCTTTCGTCCGATGCCGTTTCCGCACTCCCCATGATGCTTGCGGTGACCGGGCTGCGCGTCCTTGCCCTGGCCGTCATGTTCCTTTCCCCCATCGTACTGTCCCCCAATCGGTTCTCGTATATCCCAGGCCACGGAATCAAACTGCTGCCGGACGCTCCGGCGAGCCGGAACAGGACGCTCTGGCGCTGGAGCCTTGCGCTGATCACTCCGGGCGTACTGCATTTCAGCGGAATCTATGTCGCATCCTTCTACACCGAGATTTCAGATGCAGCACTGTGGTTCAGTACGATTGGCTGCCTGCTGATCTTCGTTCTCCTTTCCCGCTGGGCGAAGCCCGATGACAGGAAGCAGAAATGGCTTTCCTTGGATAGCTACTTCCTGCTGGGCATGGGGCTCATGCAACTGCTGTCCATCAACACGATCATGCGGCTCATGCTCGGCCTGGTCTCCAGGGAAAGTGATCTGGTGATTGGCATGTGCCTGCTCACGGCCGCAGTAGCATTGGGCATATTCCAGTCCATCGTCATCAGAGTGGTCGATGAACTGAGTGGACGATACGGCGTTGGTGTACTTGCACTCTCGTTCGCCTCGATCATGGTCACCGTGGCCATGCTCTTCCCTCCGACCGGTGCATACCTGGCCTCGCAGGTTGTCAATCCGCCAAGCGGAAAATCCCGCGGCTGCATGACGCTGGATCTGCGATCGCGTGACAGCGCATCCCGCAAGCTCCTGATCGGTGATGGTACCGCTACCCATCCGGTCAACGTTGTCTACTCGACCAGTTCCGTGCTGCTTGTACGCTTGAAGGATGACGACAGCAGGACCATCCATCGCATCCCCATGGACCAGGTTACCGAGTTCAACCCGTGCCCGCGGGAAACAGACACCGAGAAGTCACCCGGGACATAAGGAAGCTGATGCCCTGATCCGAGCAGGGCCGCCCGTGCCAGACGCACGGGCGGCCCCGTAGCCGGTTACAACTGAATCCGCGCCACACTCTCGTCAGCGCCCTTGTCGTCCTTCTCGCCGTTCTTGATGCTGACGAACAACACGTTGTTCTTAGCATCCAGCGCCAGGCTGTTCGGGTGGGTCGGCACCTTGTAGGTCGCCACCTTCTGGTAGCTGTCACTGTTGTACGCGGTCACCGTACCGGCTTCGCGGTTGGTCACGTACAGGCGCTTGCGCGGTGCATCCAGCAGGATGCCCAGCGGGCCGGCATCGGTCGGGATGCTGGCCAGTTCCTTGCCGGTACTGCGGTCCAGCACCAGCACGCGCTGGCCCGGATGCTTGCTGACCAGGCCGCTGCTCTTGGCCTGGTAGCCACGCAGGAATTCCGAGCCCTGGTCGGTCACGAACAGGCGCTTGCCGGCCGGGTCCAGCGCGATGTTCATCGGCTGCTCGGCAGCGATCCTGTGCTGCGCCACCACCTTGTTCGACTCGGTGCCCACCACCACCAGGTCGGCCAGCAGGTTGCTGGTGTAGACGCGCTTGTTGGCCGCATCCAGCGCCAGACCCGGCGCCTTGGCATTGCCCAGGCCGTCGATGGTGTTGATCACCTTCAGCGTGGTGGTATCGATCACGAACAGCACGCTGCTCACGTCCGGCTGGCTGCTGTGGCCGGTCACGTACAGGCGGTTGGCGGCGCTGTCGACCACCAGCTCGCGCAGGTCGTGGGTGTAGGCGGCCTTGCCGTCCTTGCCGGTCTTCTTCTCCATCAGCTGGATGGTGCCGACGGCCTTGTTCTGCGCGGTGTCGACCACGGTCACCGACAGGTCCACGGTGTTGCCCACGTACAGGCGGTTGTGGGCGTCATCCAGCACCACACCGAACGCCTTGCGCTCCAGCGGGATGCGGGTTTCCACGGCCAGCGTGGCCGGGTTCAGGCGCAGCACCTGGGCCGGGCCGGCGTCATCGCCGAAGCCGCCGGACGAGGCCACGAACACGGCGTTCTGCTTCGGGCTGTAGGCCAGCTCGTACAGGCCTTTGGCCACGGCCTGGCGCTGCACAGCGGCGGTGGTGGCACTGGCGGCGGGCGCGTTGTCGGCGAATGCGAAGGGCACGCCGAGGCTGAGCGAAACGGCAACGGCCAGCGCGGCCGAGCGGAAGAGAGGAGTACGGAACATGCGAGCGTCCTTGAATGGGCACGGGAAGGTGTCCTGGCTCGCTGGGCCGTACTGCGACGGCCCGCCCCGCATCTGTCTGCGCGGGGTGGGCTGGCTGGGGTTGCGGGGGGAATGGTAGCAGGTGGGGGGCGTGGCGTGCGCCGGCGCGGGCATGGCAGACGCGCGGCTTACTGCTCCTTCAACCGCAGCGAATCGGCCACATCCGTCTTGGCCGCCACTTCAGTGGCGATGCTGGCCCGGCGGTGCCCCGGGTCGTTGCGATCGCCCTGCACGATGAAGATGCTCTCGGCGGCATGGCTGCTTTGGGTCGACTGGCTGAGCAGCACGTGGTCCACGCGCGAGAGATTGTTCTGCTTGGCCAGCACCAGCAGGCTGGCGCTGATGCGCTGGCTGGCGGCATCGAACGTGCGGCCATGCGCCGCATCCAGTTCGGCCACTTTCTGGATCAGCTGCGAGAACAGACGATGGTCGGGATGCGAGGGATCCAGCAACGTACCGGCCACTTCAATCGGCGTCGGCGGCGGCTCATCGCTGGCACGGTCGCCCTGGCGATGATGCTCGGCCTCGCGCTCGGGCATCGCGTGGTGGGTTTCGGCATTCAGATCGCTGCCCGGGAACGGCGCAGCAATGCACTGGATTTCCGGCAGGTTGAACAGCACCGCGAACTCGCCCAGGTTGCTGCCGCCATCCAGCGGCGCCGGCAGCGGATGCAGGCCCGCATAGTGCAGCGCCGCCCAGACGAAATCGCTGCAACGGTTGATGGTGGCCGGGCGATCCACATCGAACTCGAACTCGGCCGGTTCCTCGGCGAAATCACGCAGGCAGCCGTAGTGCTCCTCGGTGATTTCCAGGGTGCGGCTGTAATACGGGTCCAGATGCTCGTCGGCATCGTCGTGGCGCACCTGCGCGTACTGCGCACCCGTGGGGGCTTCGCCCGGCGCGTAGCGCGGCGGTGCGAAGCCGTAGCTGTGGGCCTCGTCGCCTGCTGCCACCTGCAGGTAAATGTGGCCGCGCGGCGAGATACCCCCGCTCTTAAGTGGTGTGCCGGGGGCGGCCAGGTACAGCGTTGCGGTGTAGCGTGTTGCCTGCTCCATGCCTGCTCAGCCTTGTTGGGTACTGCGGTCCTGGGCGGATGATGGCATAGGTGGGATGGGGGACAGGTAGAGATGGAGGCAGTTTCGAGGCCGAGGCGCTCGAAACTGTGATCTTCCGTGCAGTCGCTGGAAGTCAGCCCATCTGCAGCGGCGCCCGGGTTTGTTCCAGGGCCGGCTCCTGCGGCGCCAACGAGGCGCGCTCCTGCTGGGCCTGCGCAATCTGCTCGACCTTGGCGAATGACTGCTCCACCGGTGTTCGCGCAGCCTCCTCCGCCGTCATCGAAGCTCGCACATGGGCAGGATCGTTGAGCTCCCCCTGCACGACGAACAGTCGCTGCGGCGAACCATCGCTTGGAGCATTGCCCAATACCACATGGTCGACATGCTCCAGCCCGCTCTCCTTGGCCGTGGCCAACAAGCCCACTGAGATCCGCTCGCTGGTCCCATCGTAGGAGCGGCCATGCGCCTCATCAATGCCCGCTATTCCCTTGCGGATGGAATCGAGCATATCGCGATCGCCCCGCGGCAGTTGCTCATCGCTGATGATTCGCTGCATCAACGTTCTCTCCGGCATTTTGTTGTAGTGCTCGCTATTCAGCGCGCTATCTGGAAAGGGCGCGCGGATGCTGCGGATGTACTCCACATTGCTGAGCGGTTTCAGGCCACCTTCGAAGCTCTTGTCCTGCATGAAGAGAAGGTTGGTTCGATGAAGGCCGGCGTGATTCAGTGCGCCCCACGTGTAGTCGATACAGCTGTTTTCCACCCCGTGATACTCGGTATTGAATCCATGCTCGCCGGGCTTTGTGCCAAATTCCACCAGCTTGTCGTACTGCCGCTGGCTGATTTCCATCGTCCGCGTGTAGTACGGGTCTTTGTACTGCTCGGCGTCATTGTTGTAGACCATTCCAGGCCCAGTCACGACGCCATGCTCGATGGGTGCAAAGCCAAAGCTCACCTCGTCCTTGCCATGCGCCACTTTGTAGTAGACGTGGCCGGCGCTGGATGTCCCTCCCGCCAGCAGCGGCGTGCCGGGAGCGGCAACGAAGATTGTGACTGTGTACTTGTCGTCCATGACGCACTCCTATTTCGACTTGTTAACGTAGGCCACCAGCAACTCGGCTTGCGTGGCCGCCAATCGATCATCAGGCTTCAGTATCTGCATACTCAGCCTGTAGTGGCCAGGCTGCAGTTCCTGAGCCCAAGCGAGGGCAAGTTGTGTGTGGTGCCTGTCAGGCGCCTCCAATCCTGCTGACTGCAGAGACTGATGATCGACGTCATCCAACCACCCGCCTTCCACCCGGCCCGTGGGTCCGATGGGCTCAATACGCGCGGGCGTGCCTGCCACCGACTCCACCCTCACCAACGGAACAGGAATGCGCTTTTGCGCCTCCAGCCGCTCCAGTTTCACCTCGGCGGGTAGGCCCATACTGCGGATCTCACGGCTCGTATTCAGTGATTTCAGCCCGTCTTCTCCACCCACCCGGATTCCAAGAAACAAGGTTGGCGAGGAACTTTTCCCTGGGGGCGGTAGGGTGAACTCGACCACCATGGGTGTGGTCATCGCTACCAGCGGCAGCGACCTGACGAAGGGCACCAGGGTCCCGTTCTCTACCGGGGCGCGCGGCCCGGGTACCGCCTCGGAGCTGGCTCGGCAGCCACCCAGCAGGGAACCTGACAGTACCAAGGCCAGGCAGACCAACCATCTTCCTTGTCGAAACATCGCTTTTCCTCTTCCAAGGCTCATCGAAGCCGTTGAAGTCGCCTTCGCCCGTACTTATACACCCCGGCCGCAGATGATTCTGCGACGAAGTTCGCTGCGTCGCGGCTCTTGCGACTGGGAGTGATCAAAGTCGACCACGCGCAATGGTGCGCTTACCGTACACGCATAGGGGGTAGTAAATGGACCGCTACTTTGTGAACAGAACGCCGCAGGCCAATGGAGACCATGAGGTGCATAAACAGGGATGCTATTGGCTTGCTCGCGCCCAGTCCACACAGGACCTCGGCTTGCACACCAGCTGCAGGACGGCTGTGGCTGAAGCCCGGAGGTGGTACCGGCAGTCGAATGGCTGTGCCACTTGCGCTGCAGCTTGCCATACGAGTTGATCAACGGCCGAAAGCGAAGCGGATGCGGCCCCGCCAAATTTGGGCGGGGCCGCACCGTCACAGCCGCTGAGACAGGCCTAAGCCTCCCCCCGTCCCCACTGGAGGATGCCCATGACCAAGATCCACCCCACATGGCTGGAAGCCTTTGACAAGGAGCTCCTCCACCTGTTCGCCATCGACCATAGCGATGCCGGCATGGATGAGTACCTGCTGGGCTGCTACGCAGACCTGCCGCCGCGCGAGGCGGCGCTGGCGTTCGGCAGCGACTACGACCTGGAGCGCGACGATGCGCTGAGGCCACGGCCGGGCGCGCCTATGTGAGCCGCGCAGAAATCCCGCACGCCGGAATTCAAGGCAAGCGATGCCAAGGGATGGCCGCTATGCTGGCAGCGCGCCGGAATGGAAACCACGCATGCCCCGCTTCAACACCGCCCTGGCACTGAACCTCGTTCTGATGCTGCTGGGCGCTACACCCGCCATGACCGTGGCGGCAGACCCGCAGGTTTCCACTGAAGTGTTCGTAGAGCGCGGTGACAACCTCAGCTTCGAGCTGCGGCAGGCGCCTGCCATTGAGTATTCAACGGCCCCTGCCACGCCGCCCGATACCTTCCTGCAGGCTCACATGCAGGTGGTGCGGGTTGCTCAACTGGATGAGCTGGGCCACGTTTCCAACGTGATGGTGGCGCGGTCCAGCGGACTACGGGAGCTTGATCGTGCGGCCCTTACCGCGGTGGACAGGTGGCGCTTTGGTCCGGTCGTGGTTGAGGGCGTCGCGCTGCATGCGCGAGTTCGGGTCCGCCTGACCTTCGCGCCCACGGCCGAAGCGCCGCCCGGCTGAACCGCTGGTTTAATCTGTCGCGATTGGCCCTAGGCCATTGCCCTGGCTGCGGGCGTTCCTGCGCTTGGAGCTAATAGCGCCAAGCGCTTCAAGACCCTTGCGGCGCAATCGCTTGCCGGCTTAACACCGTGTGCGACAATGCCGAAAGCGTCAGGACTGGCAATCGTCGGTTCTGCAGTTTCTTGGCATTTGGCAGCTGCGCGGGTATCTCTTGGCGTGCCACCGGAAAAGGGTGGCGCGGGACTCGAAAACCCGTGTTTATGCCAGCTGTATGCGCTTGTCAGTCGGCGTCACCTTCGGGTGGCGCCGGCTGGCAATCCGTTCGCGTTCCATGGCGGGCGGTGCGTGGGGGCCTTCGGGCCCGCCGGTCTGGCATTTACCGGTTTTCGAGCCACGCACCGTCCGCCACCTTTGTCTGGTGGCGCTGCTATCTGTCCTGTACGGAGCATTGCCATGAACACATCGGACTTCCGTCCCTTGCACGCGCAGTACGATCCGGACAACGCCGAACCCGAGCGCGAACCATCCGTCGATCCCAACGCCTTCGTCGCCACGCTACACCGCATCGGAACCGGTGCGGCTGCGGACGGCCAGCCTTGGCCGGAACGGCATCAACTGCCTGGACGGTGTCTTCAGCTGGCGGATGCGGATTGCGCGCTGGCCGGGCTCCGTGTGGTGGCGGAGCTGATGCTGGCTGCGGAGCGCACGCGACAGAACGGCGCGCCCGAGGAGTACCTGGGGGATCGGGTGATGGAAGGGTTGAAGATGGCGTGTGTGGCGTTGACTGCGCAGGTGGCTGAGCGGTTGCAGGTGCGGGAGTAGCCCAGTTGGACCTGGTCACCTGTCGCGTGACTGCCGGTAATCAACGGGCTACCGACTGACCGTTCGCCTTCTAGTCCGCCCCTCATCTGCAGAGCATCCAATGAAGCCTGTGATCTATGGCGCTGTGCTGCTAGCGGCGGTGGCTGCGGCGATCGCGAGCCGGCATGTACCCAAGGCTGGCTTGGATCTGCGGACGTTTCGGAAGGTATCCGACGCTGAGTTTGCTGTCATGCGCGAGGAAGCCGTTCGACTTGTGCACGAGGGTCTGGTACAGGACGCGCGCTACGCGGGAGAGAGGTACTTTGAGGTCAGCTGTAACGGTGCACCTGTGATGATGGTGGACAACTCTCTGGAGCAGCTTGTGATTGTGCTGTATGCGGATAGGGAGATTGGTGTTCCGTGCGTTTTGCCGCTGCTGTCGCATTGGAGTTCGCGGATTGTGCCGGAACTATAGTGCGTATCGATTGGCACAGAGGCAAAGCCGTCACTGGCATCCAGGATGACAAAGCAGCGTGTGCCACCAGGCTGATACCACCTTGGCGCTGCTTACACGCACGGGAGCCGTTCACCTCGACAGCGTCGCAGGCGCGACGCGAAGACTGTGCTGTCAGATCAGTTGTGTAAACAGTGAGTCTTGGTCCTCTATTCCCCGCGCTTCGGCCGAGAGTGCACTTCCGGCAGGAGCGAGATGAGCGACTACCCTGCCGTCACTGCTGATACCGAGGAACAGCACCCGTTCGTCGTATCCCTTCCGGTCCGGCTTTGCCACTGGCTGCAAGTGTTCTCGCGGCGCGAGGCGGCAGCCTGACAGGACCCCTGAAAGTCTCACTTCGGGATATTGCGGATAGAAGATCAGCTTCGCTTCGGGAGCCCGCTCCTCTCTCGTCGTGTCCACCCAACGCAGGTTGAGATCCGATTTCTGGATTTCTCCATCGGTACCCTTCTCGTGTCTCCAATGCGTTGGAAGATGATAGACAGCTTCTAGAGAGTCTCCGACGTAGATCTGCTGCTTTCTGTTGTCGTTCTCCTCAAGCGGCTTGAACACGATTGTCCTCGCACCCAATGACTTGAAGCGCTTGACCAATTCGCCCAACGATGAAAAAACAGCCATATCCATCCTTCTTCAGTTCAATGTGAATTGATAGGCAACATCCAAGTTGCCGTATTGGTGGTTACGGCCGAAACAGCGGAACCTTTAGCACCGTGCTGTACGGCGAAGGCCCCAGCGCTCATGCTCTCTGCTGCCTACAAGACCGATCTCCCGGCCGGTCGATGTGCCACTGATGTCTGCTCCAGGACGAATCCTCACGCAGCGGTGTCGCACCGTTTGAGATCGGCAACAGCTATGGTTCGCCCGATCTCAACGAGCCGGAGATCGTTCGCACCCGCGGGGTGGCTTGGTGACCAGATCCAGCAGGACGGATCACTAAGTTGCCAAGAGCCAGCCCGCTGGAAGGATCGCTTTCCCCACGGGAAGAAATTGGACATACTGTCCCCCGAATTCCCGGAGCACTCATGAACGCGTACGAACTGATCGACCTCTCCCTCCAGCGCTTCAGCCCCAAGGAGGTCGCCCAGGCATTGGGAGTTGATCCGAAGACGGTCCGCCGCTGGCAGCTGCGCGAGACAGAACCCAAGCCCTACATCGCCGATGCGATCCGCCAGCGCCTTCTGCCCTTCGGCGAGCCGCCGTCCGGCGAGGGCCAGTTCCGATTCATCGATCTGTTCGCAGGCATCGGTGGCATCCGTACCGCGTTCGAGAAGCAGGGTGGCCGCTGTGTGTTCACCAGCGAATGGGATCCTTACGCCGTAAAGACCTACAAGGCCAACTTCCACGACGGTCCTGATCACGTCTTCGCCTCGGACATCACCAAGGTCCATGAGAACGACGTGCCGGATCACGACGTGCTGCTGGCGGGGTTCCCCTGCCAGCCATTCTCCATCGCGGGCGTGTCCAAGAAGAACTCCCTCGGCCGTCCCCACGGGTTCTCAGACAAGACCCAAGGCACGCTGTTCTTCGACGTGGCGCGCATCATTGACGCCAAGCGTCCTCGCGCTTTCCTTCTGGAGAACGTGAAGAATCTGATGAGCCACGACAAGGGCCGCACGTTCTCGACCATCATGGACGTGCTGAAGAACGAGCTGGGCTACCACGTGCAAGCCAAGGTCATCAACGGCAAGCACTTCGGCCCTCAGCATCGCGAGCGAATCATCATCGTAGGCTTCCGCGAAGAGACCGCATTCACTTTCGACGACCTCGAACTGCCTGACTTTAGTATTTCGCCCCGTATGGCCTCCGTTCTGCACAAGCAGGATGGTAGTGAGGGGGAGGATCAGCCCTACATCGGTGGTGCAAAGGGCAAGGTACTGGACAAGTACACGCTGTCGGACAAGCTCTGGGAGTACCTGCAGAACTATGCGACCAAGCACCGGGACAAGGGCAACGGTTTCGGCTTCGGCCTGGTGACCCCTGAAAGCACCTGCCGTACGCTCTCCGCGCGCTACTACAAGGATGGTTCGGAGATCCTCATTTCCCAAGGGCCGAAGAAGAACCCGCGCCGACTGACGCCGCGCGAGTGCGCCCGTCTGATGGGCTTTGATGACAACTTCCGCATTCCAGTTTCAGATACCCGTGCCTACAAGCAGTTCGGAAACTCGGTGGTTGTGCCGGTGGTCGCTGAAGTCGCCCGCATCATGGTTCCTCACCTGCTCCAGAAGGCTGATTCGGAGCCGGCAAAGCCGGCTAAGAAGAAGGCCAAGGCCTGACCTTGGTCGACAGCCTTACCCCGGAGCAGCGGTCCGCGCAGATGTCGCGGATCCGTGGTTCGAACACCAAGCTGGAGGTCCTTGTCCGCAAGGCCCTCCATGCTCGAGGGCTGAGGTATCGACTGGGTGGTGCGAAGCTGCCTGGCCGGCCCGACATCGTGCTGCCGAAGTATCGGACCGTTGTGTTCGTGCACGGCTGCTTCTGGCATGGGCATGATTGCCGGCTATACCGACTGCCGAAGACGCGCCCGGAGTTCTGGGCAGATAAGATTGGCAAGAACAGAGCGCGAGACCAGCGCGTTACCTCTGAGCTTGAGGCCATAGGCTGGCGCGTTCTGACAGTCTGGGAGTGTTCGCTAAGGGGTCAGTCTGAAGCAGTGCAGCAACGAGTGTTTGACCAACTCGCAAGTGATATTCTCAGCTGACAGGTTGAATTGACGCCAACAGGGGGCGACATGCAACAGGGACGTTTGTCGGAGTATTTTCAAGGTGTAGCGGCAAAGAGGCTGACTGAGGTGGAGGCTAATGTTCTCCGCTCCAATCAGCACGAGTTCAATGGCGTCAAAGCTTTACGCGCCATGCTCGGGGAGCCTAGCGAACGGGTGCCCTACCCTGCGAAGATGATGTACCTCACCGACGGCCAGAACGAGCCCGTTGTGGAAGATGCCGTACTCACCTGGTATGACGCACGACAGAAGGCGAGAGAGGAGCGCGGCGTAATGCGCGATGAGTACCGCCTCTACTTCCCGAGTACAGCGGTATCAGCGAGCTACGCGGCAGGAGATCTCCTCGTCATCGCGCTCTGCCAAGACAAGTCGCTACTTGTGATCGTTGCGAAGGCAGGATCAAGCATTGCCGAACAGGTTCAGTGGCTTTTCGCCATCCACGCAGACGGATCCAATTACGACATCAAGTCTGAGGGTGACTTTGATAGTCAACAGTTAGGCTATGCGTCTCGATTCATTCTTGAGAGCCTTGGCATTGATATCGGGTGGCTGGATGACAGCCATCTCGACGAGATGCTCGCTGTATTCAAGGGAGGTTTCCCTACCACACTTCAATTCTCTGCTTTCAGCAGGTCGAAGTGCGCGGGGATCGATGCACGACTTGATCCAGACAGCACGCTTCTGACGTGGATGGAAAAAGAGGAGCAGCTTTTCAGGGCCTTGGAGCGGCACATTGTTTCGCAGCGGCTCACGGCTGGATTCGTCACCTCTCGCGGCGAGGCTGACGTGGATGCATTCGTGTCCTACTCCCTCTCGGTACAGAACCGACGTAAAAGTCGCGTCGGGCTGACCCTTGAGAATCACCTCGAACAGATATTCACTCAGAACAGCATTCATTACTCAAGGACCGGCAGAACAGAGAACCGCTCAAAACCGGACTTCCTGTTCCCAAGCCAGAGCAGCTACCAGGATGCGGGATTTGATCCGAGCCGCCTTCTGATGCTTGGAGTCAAATCAACCTGCAAGGATAGATGGCGACAGGTTCTCGCCGAAGCTGACCGGATTCCAGAGAAGCATCTGCTGACCTTGGAGGCCCCCATCTCCAAGCACCAGACGGATGAGATGCGCGTGAAGTCGCTGACTTTGGTCATCCCTACGCCCTTGCAGAGCTCGTTCAAGCCAGAACAGCGTGTTGAGCTGATTTCCGTGCGCGAATTCATAGCACTAGCACGAGCGCGCCAGACCCAAGGCTGACGGCAACAATACTGCCCCGATCAGAACTGGCGCCCAGACATTTCAACGGATATTGAGATGAAACAGCCTCAGACACTTCTAGTGATCCCGGACCCGGTTTCACTGATGGAATCAATGCGGGCGGTGGGGTACACCGTGGAAGCTGCGATCGCGGACATCATTGACAACAGCCTCTCCGCAGGCGCACTCAACATCGGCATCCACTATGATGCATCCAGCAGTCCATACGTAGCCATTCTTGATGACGGTTACGGGATGGAAGCGTCGGAACTGACTGATGCGATGCGCCATGGCAGCACCAATCCAACGGATAGTCGGAGGTCAGCCGACCTCGGAAGGTTTGGACTTGGCCTGAAGACCGCCTCCTTGTCACAGTCGAGAAAGCTCACTGTCGTCAGCAAGAAGGACGGGCAGACAAGTGCGAGGGCGTGGGATCTCGATGTAGTAAGAGACCTGTCTGCCTGGAGGGTGGTCGTCCCTGATGAAGATGACCTTCTGACTCTTCCCCTGTACCGGAATCTCCAGGATCAAGCGTCCGGCACCCTCGTCGTGTGGCAGGAGCTTGACCGCCTTACCTCGGGTGCTGCCGACGCAAGGAAAGAGATGACAACGCGGATGGCACCGCTCTATGAGCACCTCGCGTTGGTCTTCCACCGCTTCACAAAGGGAGAGCGAGGCCAGCCTGCGGTGTCCATTTCCGTCAACGGGCTTCGTCTTCCGCAACGCGACCCATTTCTTGGTGGTAATTCACACCGACAGGAGCTCGAAGGCCAAACGATCTCTCATGCCAAAGGAGTCGTATCGGTGGCCCCGTTCATCCTTCCCCCTGTGGGAAGTCTGTCGCTGGACGAGTTGGAGATGGCGGGTGGATCAGAGGGGCTACGGGGAACCCAAGGATTCTATGTGTATCGCGGACGTCGTTTGGTCATCTGGGGTACTTGGTTCGGACTCGTCCCCAAGCAAGAGTTCTACAAGTTGACTAGAGTCCAGGTAGATATACCAAATTCGTTTGACGAACTATGGTCTCTTGATATCAAGAAGTCGGCAGCCTACCCACCGGATGTCATCCGGGAGAGACTGAGGCAGCTCATTCCGCATTTTGCCGACAAGAGCAGAAAGGCGATCCAGTACGCCGGCAGGAAGAAGCAAGGACTTGGAATAGTGCCTCTCTGGGAACGCGTCGAGCCGTCCCATGGCAACTTCACGTATCAGATCAATGTCCAGCATCCCCTTGTTGACGCAGCTCTGGATCCAGGCTCACACGCAACCAGCAACGCCTTGCTAACACTATTGAAGTCTCTATCAGTATCTCTGCCCTACGAAGCCATCTATGCAGACATGTGCAGCGACCAAAGGAAGGGGCTTCCGGCGTCAGAACTGGATGAGCTCACCCGCATTGCCACTACGTTGATGGACATCACAGGTCGCGGAATTGATGCAGTTCTACAGATAGACCCGCTGGCACGGCACCCAAATCTGCACGGCCTTCTCAAGGAGAGAGTTGAAAATGTCTGATTTTTCTGTGACCGCAATGGGCATTCTCGGGGACCGCGATCTCACGGACGATCTCCTCAACGACATCATGGTCAAGCTCTCCATGGTCTTTCCGGGGATAGACCTTGAGCCAACCCGCAAAATTCTTGAGGCAAAAATCGGCCTGACCATGAGTCCCGGCGAAGGATTGACCAGTGGCGATCAGGAGCCATGGGTTGCTGATGCCAAGGCTTCGATCAAGTGGGCCTACTGGGAGGCCTATCAGCAGCAGCTCAAAAGCCAGGGTCTGACACCTTCAATTCTTCGTGCCATCGACGAAGATACAGAGAACGTCCTGACCGAGTGCGGAAATCCCTCAAACTCTGAGCCGTGGAAGGTGTATGGCCTGGTCATGGGCGATGTCCAGTCAGGAAAGACTGGAAACTACTGCGGTTTGATCAACAAAGCCGCGGACGCAGGCTACAAGATCATCGTGCTTCTCACGGGAACAATCGAGGAGCTCCGCTCACAGTCGCAGGAACGAATGGACGAGGGTTTTGTCGGAGAGGACAGCAACGATGTCATGGATGGTGTTCGCACGAAGGTCCTCGGTGCCGGCCGTTTCCGCGACAACATCGTGCCAAATGTTCTGACGTCTGTGAGTTCCGATTTCCTGACCGCGAATCAAAGATCGCTCAAGGGCATACCGCTCCAGAACCTTTCGCAGCCGGTTCTTCTGGTGATGAAGAAGAACATGACTCCGCTCAAGCGCCTCATTGAGTTCATGAAGTCTCAGCGAGGAGCCCAAGCCAGTGGCCAGCTTGATCTCCCCTTGTTGCTGATCGACGATGAAGCTGACAATGCTTCCGTCAATGCAAAGAAAGACGAAGACCCAGCCAAGATAAACCTTCTGATCAGGGAACTGATCGGGCTCTTCAGGCGCTCTTCGTACGTGGGCTATACCGCGACTCCGTTTGCGAACATCTTCATCAACCCGGATTCAGAGCGGAACGATCTGTTCCCCAGCAACTTCATTTACAGCCTCAAGGCCCCTACCAACTACGTTGGCGCAAGCGCGATCTTCACTGACGAAGGCAGCCAGCAGCATCAGCTAGTGACGATGGATGACGCTGAAGATCATTTTCCTGCGCGGCATACCAAGGAGCTGGCAGTCGACTCGCTCCCCCAGTCACTCAAGGACGCGGTCTCGACTTTCCTCCTATCCTGCGCGATTCGAGATCTCAGGGAAGAGCCACTCAAACATCGATCCATGCTCGTCAATGTCTCTCGATTTACAGACGTGCAGGGTCGGATAGCGGAATCAATTGAAGGGCATCTCTACTCTGTTCTGAATGACGTACGTCAGTATCTTTCGGCGGATGATCTCTGGCCTAAGCACCCTGTTCTGGCGGATCTTCGAAGGGTCTTCGATGATCAGTACCTCTCAGTTGAGTTCTCCTGGGATGTCGTGAGGCGGCAGCTCCATGACTCCATTGCCTCCATCAAGGTGCTGACCATCAATCAGAAGACCGAGTTGGAGAGCAAGCTCAACTACCGGAAGTACAAGAACACCGAGAAGGGCCGCAGAGTCATCGCGGTCGGCGGACTGACGCTTTCGCGTGGCCTGACATTGGAGGGGCTATGTGTCAGCTACTTCTATAGACACTCCAAAGCCTATGACACCCTTCTCCAGATGGCCCGCTGGTTTGGCTATCGGACTGGGTATGATGACCTCTGCCGCGTGTGGATGCATGAGGACGCGCAGGACTGGTTTGCAGATATCGCCGAGGCTGTCTCCGAACTCAGAGCTGACCTCCGCCACATGTACGTCAATCGCCTTCCACCGAGCCGCTTCGGAATACGAGTACGCTCCCATCCAAAGCTCTTGCTCGTCACCGCCAAGAACAAAATGCGGAACTCATCCGATGTTGATCTGAGCGTCTCGTTCAGCAGCACACTGATCGAGACGACCGCACTTCTGCGGGATTCCACTGTCAATCGGAGAAACCTGGAAGCTACTGCGGAGTTCGTCAGTCGATTGGGAGTTGCGTCAGAAGAGAGCAACAGATTCGTGTGGAGGAGCGTGAGTTCCGCCGATGTTGCGCTGTACTTGTCTGCACTTACAATTTCCCCAATCAATCAGGGATTCTTGCCTGACGCAAAGACAGGCGAGCAACCGTTGATCTCGTTCATCAAGGACGCCCGGGTTCCGGCACTGGATAAATGGGATGTATGCGTTGTCCAAGGGAGCGGCGCCCCTGTCGATGCCGTCTCCATCGCCCTCAAAGATGGATCGCACGCCCAGCCAACCACGCGCAAGAGGTCCTTTGAGCGTCTGCGCTCAAAGGCCGCAACGAGTGCGCGCATCAACAAGCATCGCCTTGGCGAGGCGGGCGATGAACGGGCAGGTCTTGAAGCGGAGGTAGTCGCTGAAGCCGAGCAAGCGTGGAAGCAACAGCAGGAGACTGGCACCAAATCCATTCCTGGCGGAGCCTATCGTCTCTACCGGCCTTCGCCTCTAATCATCATCCACCTGATCGAAGCGAAATCAGGGAGCGATGACCCGAAGAAGAAGACCGCTCCTGTTGATGACGTGGGCGGTGACGTCAAGGTTGCCGTCAGCCTTTCGTTCCCTTCCTACACCGATACCGAGTCAACTGCAGTCACCTACAGAGTGAACAAGGTCTACCTAGACAACATTGGCCTGAGTGAGGACGAGGATGACGCCGATGAATAGTAGCTTGGAGGAGGTGTGGCACTCTGCAGTCACTCGTCAGGCAGCCGCAGCGCCATCGTCGCATGCTCACGTCATCTTCCGTACGGATGACAGCTCCCGAGTCGGGACGTTCGGAGGAGTGGACTCGTCTGGAAACCTCCTGTTTGCAGTCGAGACCACCTCCCCCCCACCTGCAGTCGATATCCGTTCAAATTCCATCGATTACTTCCGCCAGCAACGGCCAGAAGTCGGATCGTGGCTTATGTTCCTTCGGCTCAAGGATGCTGAGCTGAGAAGTGTCTTCTCCAGACTGTGCTGTGATCTGATCGAGTCCATATCAGATTGCCCTGACGATAAGGCGGTCATAGCAGAGACAGTGTCGCGAATTCGCCTTTGGCAGAAGCTCTTCAATCTTCGTCCTGATGGCCTTCTTGACCCGCACGAAGTCAAGGGCCTTACGGCAGAGCTTCTATTCCTACTGAAGCAATTAAGAGCAGGCCGACTTCAGTCTGATGAAATCGTGCTCTCCTGGCTGGGACCTACCGGCAGCGATCAGGACTACATATTCTCCACAGAGTCATTCGAGATCAAGGCGGTTAGCCCAAGTGCAGAGCTCGTCTCAATCAGCTCACTTCAACAACTGCAGTCTGATCGCGCTCTAAGCCTCAGCATCTGGACACTCCGACAGGCAGCTCCGACTGAGCCCCAAGCGTGGACGTTGAACGCACTGGTACTGAAGGCTGAAAGTCATCTGGCCGACAGTCCCACCGCCCTCGGCACATTCCGGGATCGTCTTCTGTCGGCGGGGTACGTCCATCACGCACTATACGACTCAATTGCGTATGAGTCGCTTGCCGAGGAGACGTTCCAGGTAGAAGGCGACTTTCCCCGGATAACCGAGTCGGATGTTCCTACTGGCATCGTCACCGCGAGTTACTCTATCTCGCTCCACTCAATCCGTGCAGCTCGGAGCCCAGCACATGGATGACTCGGAGTTTGGCATCGAGCTACGGCAGCTGGTGGTAAGGCGCGCAGCCTCCGATCATCTTGTCGACACACTTGCATTCGTGACCGAAGTTGCCGATAGGCTGCAGGAAGATCCGGCATTCGGCGAGATGATTCTTGCCGACGATACTCGGCAGCTCTCCAAGTCGCGTCAGAGCAAGATCCATGGCTTTTCCGCTCTCGATGAGTCCGACAGGTCCATTTCGGTGGTCGTAGGAAAGTGGAACGACGACCCGGAAGCAGGCTCCCTGTCCACCGCAGAGATTGACCAGATGCGCGGCTGGCTGGAGAACTTTGTGTCTGCGTCGCTCAACGATGGGCTGGATCAGGAAATTACAGAGTCCAGCCCGGCGTACGAACTTGCGACTACGTTGCGCTCCTATTGTGATTCCATCTCCTGTATTCGCCTACATGTGCTCTCCAACCAGCTTCTGAGCAAGGGCTACCGGCGTGAATCCAGATCGATCGTGTCTGGCGTTCCGACGGAATTGCATATCTGGGACCTGAGCCGCCTCAAGGCGGTCTATCTCTCATCGCGTGAACGCGAGATAGTGCAGATAGAGCTTGCCGACTTTGGTACCGCCGGCATTCCCTGCATACAAGCCTCCAAGACTGAATCTCTCAACTCCTACTTGTGTGTAGTCGACGGTGATGTGCTGGCGAACCTCTTCGAGCATTTCGGTAGCAGACTGCTCGAAGGTAACGTCAGATCATTTCTTGGCATGAAGGGCGGCGTCAACAAGGGGATAAGGGGAACTATTCAGGACGCGCCCGAGCTCTTCTTCGCCTATAACAACGGAATCGCCGCCACTGCAGCCTCGGCAACGGTGGAGGTCGGGCCGCTTGGCACACGCGTAACCTCCATCAGCGATCTGCAGATCGTGAATGGAGGCCAGACTACTGCCAGCATACTTAGAGCGAGGCGACAGGATCGACTGAGTCTTGCACAGGTTTCAGTCCCCATGAAGCTGACGATTATCGGCTCGAATGAAACCAATGAACTTGTACCCAAGATTGCCGAGTACGCGAATACTCAGAATAAGGTCGCAATCGCAGATTTCTTTGCGAATCACCCCGTACACAGGCGTATGGAGGAAATATCTCGCCGGATGATGGTTCCAGCGCGAGCAGACACACGCGTTCAAAGCAAATGGTTCTATGAGCGCGCACGGGGCCAGTATCAGAACGAGCGCATGTACTTGACTGGTGCCGGCAAGACAAAGTTTGATCTTGAGTACCCCGCCTCGCAGGTAGTCAACAAGACTGACCTGGCAAAGTTCGATAGCGTTCTAGATGGGAAGCCCCATTGGGTCGCATTGGGTGCACAGAAGAACTTCATCAAGTTTGCTGGCAAATTTTCCTCGAAGCGCGACAAGACTGATGCCCAGTACTGGGATGAGATCAGTCCAAACTACGGCGACGGTTACTACCAGCGCGTGGCAGCTATGGCTCTTCTGTGGAAGGCCGGGGAGGCCGCTGTCTCGAGTGGGCGAGGCACATGGTATGAAGGCGACTACAGACCTCAGATCGTGGCATACGCGTGGTCACTGATCTTCCATTGCATTAGAAGTGCCGGTCGAGAACCGAATCTTGTTCGTGTCTGGGAGAGACAGGAGGCTGATCCAACTCTCATGAAGGCCTTCACTCGCGCAGCGGTGATGGCTCAGTCTGCCATCAAGGATCTTCCCGAGGGCTCTTCGAACGTCGGCGAGTGGGCGAAGAAGGAGGCCTGCTGGGCCAAGCTATCCTCGACGAAGTTTGCCTTGGGAGAAGCCGTCCTGGCGTGGTCTGTCGACCAGACTGAAGACCGAGAGCGGAAGCGACTGGCTCGAGCCGAAGGATTGATGGACGACGGCATCAGCCTGCAACAGGAGGTTGTGTTCCGATCTACCAGTGGGTATTGGCAAGCACTTTACAACTGGCCGTTATTGGACGGACATGTGTCTGGTCAGGAGCGCAGCTTGCTTGGTAGAGCTATCTCCATCCAGACAGCCGCGATGATTGTCGCTGACCGAGATCTCAGGAGACTGCGGACCATTGCCGAACGGTGCGAGGAAGCCGGGTTCCGGCATTCGTAGCCGACCCTCACTTCAAACTAGTTGCCGCCCCAGTTGAGTTCAGCTTGGGGCTGCAATGACCCACCGGCTTCTGCTCGGGTAATGCGGTTGATGCATCAACACAAATTACATCCGGAGTCGTCATCTTCAGCTCCTAGTGAGGGGGTTTTTTATTGTAGAAGGGAATCCAGTCAGTGATTACCCGCGTGGCGTGCACCTGGTTCTCGACGCAATGCCGATACACACATGCGTCTTCATTGTTCAAAAGACCCGCTCCACCATTCCGTTGTGCTGCGAGCAGTGTAGCGGGACGAACTCCTGCAGCAATCCATAATTAATGTTGAAGTACTGGCCTTGAAATCATGCTTTTCGCTTGCAAGTTGAGAATCGGCATGAAAGCTTCAGAATTTAGCAGATGACTGAATCGAAATATTCTTCGCCTTGTTTATCGGCTTCCTGATCAGCGATTTTCTGTAAAGCGCGTCAACAAAATTTCTGCCAGCTTCACTGTTCTCAATTGAAACTTGACCTCCTGGACTAAGGAGCTTGGACATGGCACCGTTGGCAGCCCCCGTCACAATTGGCCTCACCAAGGACCAATCCAAGCTCGACACCATTGAACTGAGAATCCCTAAGGAGCTTTTCAATGCGGCCCTGGTGAAGACTTCTCGAGCTCCGGGCAACGCGAGTACCGAGTTGGCTGCCCCAGCCACCTGCAAGTCCATAATCTGAATAGACTCAAGGAAACGCTCCCCAGTCGCTTGCGTCCAGCCAGTCGTCCGGCCGAGGCAACTCTGCGCGAGGTGGAGCCAGCTGCGGGGGCTGCTGACTAGTCCCATCGCTTCAATCAATAGTTCTGAGACAATCTCGTATCCTCCTTCAGTCAGAGCTACATCATCTGCACAACTTGCGAGATAGGATGCCGCTGCAAGCCCGTTAGTCAGCTGAAGCCTCATAAAAAGCCAGCTCAACCACCTGCCGTTAAGACTTGTAGCAAGCGCCTCTAGCGCCTCCCCTTCAAGCTCTGGAACGGCGGACTCTGGGGCGAAACGTATCGCGCCGGTCTCACCGAGCGCTCTCGCTACTAAGAGCTGGACCTCACCTTCGAGGTCCAGCATCGTTGTGATCATTGATCCAACCTGTCCGTGGCTCATGCTGATGAGGCTATCGATGTCGCCGGTCAGTCCAGCCTCTACACCAGGACTTCGGAGCATACCGCTAATGGAATCACGCAACTCCTGATCCTTGAGCGTCCCCGTGATCAGATTGATATTTCCCCAAGTCGGCTTAATGCGATGCTTCAATGCAAGTGGGACCCATAACCCTTGCTCCACTTCACTCAGCGTCGGAAGCAAGAATGCAGCATGCTCAATCAACCTTTCTCGCAACTCTGGATGCCTGCCCAGCTTGGACAGTGCCCATTGAACATCGACAGGATCATCGTCCACTGGCCCGTCCTGCTCCAACAGGGCCTCTACCAGCGTAGCAGCACTGCGGAGAATGCTCTTACGTAGTGGACCGCGTGGTAGCTGGCGTAGCTCTCGAAGTGATATAGCCGAATCAAACCAGCTCATCTCAAATGACTTCGCTAACACTCTAAGGTTGTGAAGGTTGATCCGTACAACATCGAGTCGAAGCAGCGTCTCGACATCGTCCCTATCAATATTCTCATCAAGCGAGTTTATCCACGTATCGTTTTCATCCAACCATTCTTTAGCTTCCGGTTCACTCGTTATTCCCTTTGCAAATGAAGTCGCGTCCGCGGTGGTTGAAATGATTGAGTCAAGCGCGCTTGTATCAAAGTCGTCCAAGTTTGCGGGACCCGCCCTACCGGAGCTAATCATCGAGGCAGACACGCGCTCCCTCCAAGGACTCCTGGCGCATTGGTACTCGCCTGTTAGAAGTCTTATCAAGACAGCTCCATTATCGGCAAGAGCGGAGCGGATTAGGCGGTGGAAACTCGCGCTCCCGTACAGCCCAACTAATGCCAAGTCCAGCCTTCCAGAATGCGTGGAGACATCAGCAAGCGTCGCTCGCTCGTGCTCCGTCATAGGGGTCTGAATCGGGTCGACATTGAACACCCGCTCCGCCAAGGAAGTGATAAGCGCCCTCCCCGCCCTGAGATCCGCAACCGTGAGACGCTTCAGAAGCTCCACAGGACTGTCCAGCCTAGTATCCACAGGCAGCAACTCACCGGCCTTTATCCGCAGCAACACCGCCTTGTCGGAACGGGACACGGATCCCTCGTAAAAGAACCCCGAGTAGTCGAAGTAGTCCTCGCCCAATACACCAGAAGATACTAAGTAGGGCAGTGGCCCAAGCGCCCTAGCACCTTCGAGAGTGGCAACGTGGTTTGCAAACTCAGGATGGACAATTGCTTGGGAGAGCGCGCTTACTCGCTCATCTGCCAACTTTCCTCGCAAAATCGAAAGCCGGCGATGCGCTCCATTTGCAACCTCTCTTGCAGAAGCAATGCGTGCACGCAGCGAGCCCACCCCATCACCGATCAATCGCCTGGATTCTACAGACCTAACCCCGACATACTGGAAATTGAGGCTGAGCAAGGCGTTCTGTTCGAGAATGCTCACTACGGATTCCCGATTCACGAAAGCAGCAAAGCCCAGCATTTCTCCACTCGGGATCGTAATTGTCTCTAGCTCATATGCTTGCTCTTGGTCAGAGGCAGCCATCCATGCCAGCGCTCTGTACTCCCTCTCGGATCGCGACAGACCCGCGGTGTAATTGTCAATCTCGGCTTCAAGTGCCGCGACCTCTGCAGCCCCTTCAAGCTCTCTATTCACTGACCAAGGTATGTAGCTCTTTATCATATCATAGATTGGGCCTTCGCCTTTCAGAAGCCTGGAGTACTCCCTCGGATAGAGACACTTGGCCACCACTGCACCGAACATTTTGTCGACGCTCAGGTACTCATTTCCACCGGCAACTCTCCTAAACAGGTCATACTCATTAACTATGTTTAAGAGCTGCCGCATATCATCTACGTAATAGCAAACCGCTTCTATTAGCGCCTCACTCGGCCTTGAAGTCACAGCCCACTTTCGCTCCCGCATGACGTTAATCATCATCTGCCGGGAGTTATCCGTGTTGATTACCGAAATTATGGGAAGAACGTAGTCAAAGAACTTTACACCATCCTCCGCGGAAAATAGATCGCCCCTTATCAGGTAAACAAAATAAACTGGGCGACGAATCGCCGGCGAGGTATTGACGATGAAGTTTATTTCCCTGAGCCGCGTGAATGGACTTGAATCTGAGAATCGATCAAGATCCTCGATGAAGACAACATCTATCTTGCTTCTTTCGAAGAGATAGACGATTTCATCCACCTGCTTATGGAGAACTGAAGAGATTGAGGCTGGAGCCATCGTCACGCCCTTCAAAGTCAAACCCTGAAGGTTGAATCCCAACACTGCGATCGCAGCCTTCCTAATCACCAAGAATGCGACCAGCAGTAAAACGGTCATCGTGTACAGCAGATTCGACTCGAGGACTTGAGATATGGGAAATTCTTTGGACAGATGCACTAGGTCTTTGGGCAGCCCAAAGAGTCGAACAAGCGCCAAGACTGTTGCAAGCGCGAGCACGGAGTAGAAGGACGCCCACAACTTCGATACGTGGCTGATCCGCTTGTGCCGTGTTTGCGGAACGGTCTTACCTTCCACCGAGTACAGTAGTTGCTGGACAATCGTGGCCTCGATTTGTTCTATAGATTCCTTAGATGTTGAATCACTCGAGCTGCCGGGTGCCTTTTCAGGATAGCCACCTTGAGCACTATTGAACGCAGCCAAGGAGACGAAACAGTACTTGTATTCGGTGTGCTCTGAGGCAAACGTCTGAATAAAGCTACTCTTCCCGGCACCATACCCGCCTGTAATTGCAATGTTCCGGACCTTCGGCAGTCGAAGCGCCCGCTGTAATTCAGCCCTATATTGCTTATAACTACTGCCTATCAGATGCGCGGGCGTCAGAGGCTCGATCCTTCCGCGCACGCGGTATCTCTGAGAGCCTAGAGCTGTCTTGAGTGCCTGCATCTTCGAGACAAATCGTCGCGGTACCGTAGCCCTGTACGGAGGTGAGCCCGCTTGGACACTACGGAGGATCCAAGGCAATTTGACGTAGTTAACGATTAGCTTCTTGGTTCCTCGCCGAAGGCGTGCCAATAGCTTCAAGACAGCTTTCTTATCAACATTCATTTCGAAATTCCTTTTCGCCTGACGCAGCATCTCACGTTGGTGCGGCACCACGAAGAAGGGGAAGGCCATTTGGCCCTCCCCTTGATACGCTCAATCGCTTGGGTCCCCTTAAACCCCAACAGGATTAGCCTTCTCCGGATCAATCTTGTACTGCTTGATCGCCCGGGCCACATCCTTCGCGGTCATCTTCCCTTCCTTCGCCAGCGCCGCAATCGCGGCATGGGCGATGTAGTAGCGATCCACCTCAAAGAACCGACGCAGGTTCGCACGCGTATCCGAACGGCCGAAACCATCGGTACCCAGCACGGTGTACGACATCGGCACGAACGCACGGATCTGGTCCGCATACGCACGCACATAGTCGGTGGCGGCAATCGCCGGGCCCTGGCGGCCTTCCAGCAGCTCGGTCACGTAGGCCTTGCGCTGCTCACCTTCCGGATGCAGGCGGTTGGCACGCTCCACGTCGAAACCATCGCGACGCAGTTCGTTGAAGCTCGGGCAGCTCCAGATATCGGCGGTCACGCCGAAGTCCTTGTCCAGCAGCTCGGCCGCGGCAATGGCTTCGCGCAGGATGGTGCCCGAACCCAGCAGCTGCACGCGCAGCTCGCCCTTCTTCGGCTTGCCGGCGTCGGTCAGCAGGTACATGCCCTTGACGATGCCTTCGGCCGCGCCTTCCGGCATTTCCGGGTGGGTGTAGTTCTCGTTCATCAGGGTGACGTAGTAATACTCGTCCACCTGGTCTTCCATCATGCGCTTGGTGCCGTACTGCAGGATCACCGTCACTTCGAAGCCGAAGGTCGGGTCGTAGCTGCGCACGTTCGGGATGCCACCGGCCACCAGATGGCTGAAGCCATCTTCGTGCTGCAGGCCTTCACCGTTCAGCGTGGTGCGGCCGGCGGTGCCACCCAGCAGGAAGCCGCGGGTACGCATGTCCGCTGCCTGCCAGGCAATGTCGCCCACGCGCTGGAAGCCGAACATGCTGTAGTAGATGTAGAACGGCAGCATCGGCACGTTGCTGACCGAGTAGCTGGTACCGGCGGCCATCCACGAGCTGATCGCACCCGGCTCGCTGATGCCCTGCTGCAGCACCTGGCCGCTCTGGTCTTCGCGGTAGAACATCAGCTGGTCGGCATCGACCGGCTTGTACTTCTGGCCGAACGGCGCGTAGATGCCGATCTGGCGGAACAGGCCTTCCATGCCGAAGGTACGGGCTTCGTCGGCCACGATCGGCACGATGTGCGGGCCCAGTTCCTTGTCGCGCAGGGTGATGTTCAGGCTCTGCACGAAGGCCATGGTGGTGGAGTAGCTGCGCTCGCCGCTGCTCTTCAGCAGGCGCTCGTAGGCGTCCAGCTTCGGCGCCACGAAGGTCTTGTCGGCCTTGCGGCGGCGCTGCGGCAGGTAACCGCCCAGCGCGGCACGGCGCTCCTGCAGGTACTGCACTTCCGGCGAATCCGGGCCCGGGTGGTAGAACGGCACCTGACCGTCGGCCAGCTGCGCGTCGGTCACCGGAATGTTGAAGCGGTCGCGGAAGTGGCGCACCGCTTCGTCGTCCAGCTTCTTGGTCTGGTGGGTCGGGTTCAGTGCTTCACCGGCGCTGCCCATGCCGTAACCCTTCACGGTCTTGGCCAGGATGACGGTCGGCATGCCCTTGGTGTTCACGGCCTGGTGGTAGGCGGCGTACACCTTGTGCGGGTCGTGGCCACCACGGTTCAGGCGCCAGATGTCGTCGTCGGAAAGGCCGGCCACCATCGCAGCGGTTTCCGGGTACTTGCCGAAGAAATGCTCGCGGGTATACGCGCCGCCGAAGGCCTTGCAGTTCTGGTATTCGCCGTCGACGGTTTCCATCATCAGCTTCTTCAGGACGCCGTTGGTGTCCTTGGCCAGCAGGGCATCCCAGTAACCGCCCCACAGCAGCTTGATCACGTTCCAGCCGCCGCCACGGAACACGCCTTCCAGTTCCTGGATGATCTTGCCGTTGCCGCGCACCGGACCGTCCAGGCGCTGCAGGTTGCAGTTCACCACGAAGATCAGGTTGTCCAGGCCTTCACGGCCGGCCAGCGCGATGGCACCCAGGGTTTCCGGCTCGTCGCTCTCGCCGTCGCCGATGAAGCACCACACCTTGCGGTCGGACTTCTCGATCAGGCCACGGTTTTCCAGGTAGCGCATGAATTGCGCCTGGTAGATGGCGGCCAGCGGGCCCAGGCCCATCGACACGGTCGGGGTCTGCCAGTAGTCCGGCATCAGCCACGGGTGCGGGTACGAGGACAGGCCACCGCCGTCCACTTCCATGCGGAACTTGTCCAGCTGCTCTTCGCTGATGCGGCCTTCCAGGAAGGAACGCGCGTAGATGCCCGGGGCGCTGTGGCCCTGGATGAACAGCAGGTCGCCCGGGTGGTTTTCGCTCGGGGCGCGCCAGAAGTGGTTGAAGCCCACGTCGTACAGGGTGGCGCCGGAGGCGAACGAGGCGATGTGGCCGCCCAGGTCACCCGGCTTGCGGTTGGCGCGCACCACGGTGGCCATCGCGTTCCAGCGGATGATCGAACGGATGCGCCATTCCAGCTCGGCATTGCCCGGGCTCTTGGCCTCGAACTGCGGTTCGATGGTGTTGACGTATTCGGTGGTGGGAGAGAACGGCAGGTAGGCGCCCGAACGACGGGTCAGTTCCACCATGCCTTCCAGCAGCTGATGCGCGCGCTCGGAGCCCTCGACATCAATAACGGCCTTCAACGACTCGATCCACTCCTGGGTTTCCACAGGATTCGGGTCGTTGTTCAGCACCTCGTTCAACCAGTTCATTAGCGCTCCCATAACCGCACGCACGCGCGCGACTGTTGTATAGATTTCTAGACCGCAAAGTGTAGCGCACCAAGGGCTTTCGTCACTTGGCTACGCAGGCGTATGGATGCAACCGGCCAGTGTCCGCAAGGGGCTTGCCGGGCCCGCTGAAGGCCCTGCGGCGGGCCTTGGTGGCTGCGCGGGCTGTCGCTTGCGGGCCGCTGCGCCCATGTGCAGGACGCAGTGTTACCGCTGCCGATGACGGTTGTAGGGCAGCGCCATGCCCACCTGTATCGGCTGCGCGTGCGGGCGCTGAACCGGCGACAACGTGTCGCACCTGCCTCTGGATTGGCCCCCACCCTGCCCTCAGGGTAGGCCTCGAGTGTTGGCCTCGCCCGCTTCGGTCCGCCGTCTGGCCCTGCCTCGCTCCCTTCCACAGTGTTGCCCGGGGCGCCTCGCAAGGGGCGCCCCTTTTGCCGTGCGCGGGGCTGGCCGTGGCCCAAAACTGATCCGCTTGTGGCCGGATCGGTGATTGTCGTCTTCGATATATCGATATATCGTTTGCACACTCGTTTACCGATATATCGAAATGAGCCGCACCGCTTCTCCCAGAGCCCGTTCCACCAATCCGGAAGTGCCGCGCCGCAACGGCCAGCCGCGGGTGCTCAGCCGCGGCGACCTGCGCCTGCTGGTGCTGGCCCTGATCGGCGAACAACCCCGCCATGGCTATGAGCTGATGCAGCTGATCAGCAACCAGTTCATGCAGGCCTACACGCCCAGCGCCGGCACCATGTACCCGCTGCTGGCCAGCTTCGAGCAGGCCGGCTGGATCGAAGCCGAGGAAGTGGACGGCAAGCGGATCTTCCGCATCACCGCCGCCGGCGAGTTCGAGCTGAAGGTGCAGCGCACCCAGGTGCGCCTGGCGCAGCGGCGTGCCTTCGACCGTGCCCGCGAGATCACCAAGGCCTCGCTGCCGCCGCCGCTGGCCAGTGCCCTGCGCGAGTTCAAGCGGGCGCTGGTGCACCACCACGGCCGCTGGGCCGAGGGCGAGGCGGACGAAGTGGCCGCGCTGCTGACCCGGGCCTCGGCCCTGCTCAACGGTACCGCCGGCAGCGAGAGCCCACCGATTTCAATGACCCAGCCAGACTGACTCCAGCCAGGTCTTCCCTACGCCGCGCGCCCCCGCGCGACACCTTTACAGGTAACCCCCATGACCGAACACAACAACACGCGCCTGCGCCTGGATGTGCGCTTCCGTGAATTGAACGTGCTGCGCACCGAAGAGGTCACCCCGCACATGCGCCGCATCGTGCTGGGTGGCGACGAGCTGGCCGGCTTCGATTCGCCCGGCGCCGACGACCACATCAAGCTGTTCTTCCCCAACGCTGCGGGCGAGATGGTGCTGCCGGTGCTGACCGCCGAAGGCCGTAGCTACCCCGACGGCAAGGAGCCCTCGCCCGCCCGCGACTACACCCCGCGCTGGTGGGACCACGAGACCGGCGAGCTGGCCATCGACTTCGTACTGCACGACCAGGGCATTGCCGGGCCGTGGGCCGAGCAGGCCCAGCCGGGCGACGTGCTGGTGATCGGCGGCCCGCGCGGCTCGTTCGTGGTGGCCGACAGTTACGACGCCTATGTGCTGATCGGCGATGAAACCGCGCTGCCGGCCATCGCCCGCTGGCTGGACGTGCTGCCGGACGGTGCCGAGGTGCAGGCTTTCATTGAAGTGAGCGATGAGGCCGAACGCCAGGACCTGCCGCAGTACGAGAACGTGCGTATCCACTGGCTGGAGCGCAATGGCTTCCCGGCCGCCAGCAGCACGCTGCTGGAAGACATGCTGACCGACTTCGAGGCCCCGGACGGCGATGTCTTCTACTGGATCGCCACCGAATCGCGCCGCGCACGGATGATGCGCAAGTTCATCGAAGGCCACCTGGGCGTGCCGCGCGACTGGATCCGCTCGACCGGTTACTGGAAGGCGCACCCGGACGAAACCGACGGCGATTGACCGGGCAGCCGGTGGGTGCGGACCCTGCTTGGTGGGTGCGGACCGTTGGTCCGCACGCCCTGCAACAGGTAGTGCCGGCCGCATCCACCCAAACAGCTGCGCGGCCTAGATCTCCAGCGCCAGCATCCGCACGCCCTCCGACAGGTAGTGCCGGCCGCTGGCCGGCAACCTCATGAACCTTCGACAGGAACCTGAAATTGCCGGCCAGCGGCCGGCACTACCACCTGCTGCGCCCACCCGAACCGCTGCGCGGCCCGGATCTCCAGCGCCACCAACAGCGCGATGATCAACAACGGCAACAGCAGCCCGAAGTACACGCCGGGCATCATGCCGTTGATCTGCGCCTTCACCAGCCGCAGCACACCACGGGTGTGCAGCAGCTCATCCACATGCATCGTCAGCGCTTCACGCATCACCTTGGGTTCCAGGCCGAGGGTGCCGGCCTTGTCCACCAGCGTGTCTTCCACCATGCCGCGCAGCAGGCCTTCGCGCACCTTGCCGATCACCCAGCCGGTGCCGCGTGCCAACGGGCCGTTGCCAAGACGATCAAGACCGGGCAACGGATGTTCGCTGAGGTAGGCCAAAGCGATGGTATCGGCCACGTCGTCCACCGTGCCCTGGCTGCGCAAAGCCTCGCGCATGCGCGGGTCGTCCAGCGAGTCGGTGAAGCCCTCGCTCCAGCCTTCCACCAGGGTCTGCAGGTGCGGCTGGAAATGATCGAGCTGCTTGAACAGCGCGCGGTGCGCACCGGCGGTGAAGCCAAGCTGCAGCCCGAAGAAGGCGGTGGCCAGCGGCAGCACCACCACATAGCTGGCCAGCAGCCAGTGATGCCAGCGCTTGCGCCGCTGCAACCAACCCCGGCGGTGCAGCCCGCGCCAGGCGAGGATGCCCAGCACCAGGCCAAACAGCGTACCGAGCACGCTGCCGCCCAGCAGATCGAGCACGCTCAGGCCCGACCAGAATTCGTTCAACCAGTACTGCGCGTCCTGCATGGGTCTTCCTTCCGTGGTTGCGGCTGCGCCTCAAACACCAGCCAGTAGAGTCGACTGTTAGTCGACTATCGCGCGCAGCGCGGGGGTTTCCCGTATCGCGCCAAGAGCAGTCGACTAACAGTCGACTCTACCAAACGGAAGACCGCCGCTCCGGAACACGCCAAGCAATGCGACAATCGCGCTCCTTTCCTGCAGCAACGAGGCCCACATGGCCAAACTGACCCTGGCCAGCGTGGATGCGCTGCGTACCCGCTTTGCCGATGACGCCGCCTGCGATGCGGCACTGGCCGCCTTCGCCGACACCGCCGCACTGCGCACGCCGCTGCGTGAGCTGGTGGAGGCACAGCACCGCTACCTGCAGGCCGAATTCGAAGTGGCGCAGGTGGCCGATGTACTGCGCCGCGACCAGAAGTACGCGCCGGTGGGCCGGCCGTCGGTGCACATCGTGCAACTGCGCAAGCAGCAGGCCGCGACCAAGCAGGCGGCGCTGATCGCACGCCAGGTGGTGGCGCAGGCCGCACAGACCTTCGTGCGCGTGAGCGGGCTGGCAGTGAAGGCCAAGCAGAGCCCGAGCGAAGCGTGCGTGGCATGGTTGGGCGCATTGCGCTGAGGGATCGTGCGGACCAACGGTCCGCACCCACCAGATGCAGGCCGGCTCTACCGGCACCCAGAAAGAAGGCCCGCTTTTCAGCGGGCCTTCTGCCTTCTCACGACGAGTGAGCGGGGTGCATCAAGCCGCCGGCTTTTCGCCGGTGGCTTCGGTGGTGATGCGGATCTTCACTTCATCGCTGACGTTCGGGGCATACGCGCCGACGCCGAAATCGCTGCGCTTCAGGGTGGTGGTGGCATCGAAGCCGGCGGCCGGAACCTTGGCCATCGGGTGCTCGCCGCCGCCGTTGACGGTCACGTCCAAGGTGACCGGCTTGGTGATGCCCTTGATGGTCAGGTCGCCGGTGACGGTCAGCTTGTTGGTGCCGGCCGCTTCCACCTTGGTGCTCTTGAAGGTGGCATCGGCGAACTTGGCGGCGTCGAAGAAGTCGGCGCTCTTCAGGTGCTCGTCGAACTTGGCGGTGAAGCTGTTCAGGCCGCTCAGCGGCAGCTTCACTTCCACGGTGGACTTGGTCACGTCTTCGGCGTTGTACACCAGGGTGCCTTCAACGTTGCCGAAGTGCGCGCTCGGATTCGAGAAGCCGAAGTGGCTCCACTGGGCCAGCACGTCGGTGTGGCTCGGGTCCAGCTTGTAGGTGCCCGAGGCGATCTTCATCGCTTCGGCGGCCGGCGCGGCAGCGGCGGCATCGGCGGCCGGGGTGGCGGCCTGCTCGGTGGTGGCCGGGGCGGCGGCATCGGCAGCCGGGGCAGCGGTGTCGGCCGGCTTGGAGCAGGCGGCGATGGCCAGGGTCAGGGCCAGCGGCAGCAGCAGTTTACGGGTGGCGCTCATCTGAGGAACTCTCCGGATCGTAGGGTGGGTACACGGTGCAGCAAGAGCCTGCCACGGGACAGCAGGCCCGAAACCGATACAGCGACTTACGCGATGCGCGCCGCTTCGTCGAACGACAGGCGCGGCAGACGCGGGAACAGGCCCGCCGGGTCACCGTAACCCAGGTTGACCAGGAAATTCGACTTGATCGAAGTGCCGGCGAAGAAGGCTTCGTCGACCTTGGCCGGGTCGAAGCCGGACATCGGGCCGGCATCCAGGCCCAGCGCGCGCGCGGCCAGGATCAGGTAGGCGCCCTGCAGGCTGCCGTTGCGGAGGGCGGCTTCGTGGCGGCCTTCCTGCGGGCCGTCGAACCAGGCCTTGGCATCGGTGTGCGGGAACAGGTACGGCAGCTTCTCGTGGAAGTCCAGGTCGAAGCCGATGATGGCGGTGACCGGAGCGGCCATGGTCTTGTCGTGGTTGCCTTCGGACAGGGCCGGGGCCAGCTTGGCCTTGGCTTCCTTCGAGGTGACGAAGACGAAGCGGGCCGGCGTGGTGTTGGCGGCGGTCGGGCCCCACTTCACCAGGTCGTACAGTTCCTGCAGCAGGCTGGCCGGGACCGGCTTGTCGAGGAAGGCGTTCTGGGTGCGGGCAGTACGGAACAGCTGGTCGAGGGCAGCAGCGTCGAGCGCGTGGGACATCGGTGGATCTCCAGGGCGGCTAAGGGAAGTCAGTGCCCGCGGGCGGCGCGGGGCGAAACGACGAGCCGCAGTGTAGAGTGTCGCGACTGTTGCAACACCCAGCAGGGCTGAAACGAATTAATGCCAATGGTGAAACGATCGAGCGCGCCATGGACGGTCACTGACGGCCGTGCGGGCAATGTCCGCCAGGCGGTCGCGCTGGCCTCGGCGCTGCGCCAGGGCACCCACCGACCGCTGGTCCTGCAGCCCCGCGCACCCTGGCGCTGGCTGTCGCCGCGGCGGCTGCCGGGTGATGTGAATGGCTACGGCGAGGCCTTCGCGACACTGGCCGCCGAGGCCCCGGCGCTGGCGATCGGCTGTGGCCGCCAGGCCGCCGGCGCACTGCGCGTGCTGCGCGCACGTGGCAGCCAGGTGGTGCAGATCCTCGACCCGCGCATCGGCGCACGCCACTGGGATGTGGTGGTGGTGCCCGAACACGATGCCCTGCGTGGCAGCAACGTGCTGACCCTGCTCGGCAGCCTCAACCCGGTGGACGACGACTGGCTGGCCTGGGGCCGCGCCGCGTTCGCCGGCTTCAGTACCTTGCCCGGCCCGCGCACCGCGTTGCTTGTCGGTGGACCGACGCCGCTGGCGCCGTGGGATGAAACGGCGATGGTGGGCGTGTTCCAGGCGCTGGCCAGGCAGATCCGCAGCGAAGGCGGCAGCCTGCTGGCGACCACCTCGCGACGCACTCCGCCCGCCCTGGCCGAGATCCTGCGCGCGACGTTCGCCGACCTGCCGCATGTGATCTGGGGCGACGGCGGCGATGGTACGAATCCTTATGGCGGCCTGCTCGGCTGGGCCAACCGCGTGGTGGTTTCGCCCGATTCGGTGAACCTGCTGTCTGAAGCCTGCGCCACGCGCATGCCGGTGATGGTGGCGCTGGCCGATACCGCGCAAGGCCGGCTGGCGCGCTTCCAGCAGCAGCTGCGCGAGCGTGGGCGGCTGCAGGCGCATTGGCTGGACTGGCAGTACGACCGCATCGAACCACTGCGCGAGACCGCGCGGGTGGCCGCGGAAGTGAAACAGCGTCTGGCATTGGGGTAGTGCCGGCCGCTGGCCGGCAATGCTCTACGCGCTACCGAAGATCCTGACGTTGCCGGCCAGCGGCCGGCACTACCGGGTGCGCAGCGTTTTCTGAACATTTCGATCCGACTGTGCGGTTAGAGTCCAGCGTCCCCCATCACGCTGAACGTCTTCATGCGCACCCTGCTCCTGCTGCCTCTGGCCCTGCTCGCTGCCTGCTCCACCACGCCCACCGAGCTGGATCCGATCTCGTATCAATGCCAGCAGCAGCTGGACGCGTACCGCGAACAGCCGGCGCTGCGCGATCCGAAGACTGGCCAGCGTCCGCCGCTGCCGGTGGCCCCGATCAGCGACGCCTGCGACAAGGAACTCCAGCGCAAGGGCCTGGACCGCCTGCTGCGCTGACCGGCGTATGATCGGCGCGCTGGCCTGCCCGCCGTTGAAGGTATCGACATGGATTGTTTCTCCCGCCTGCCCCGCGCCGCCCTGCTGATCGCCAGCCTGCTGGCGACCGCACCGGCATGGGCCAACAGCACCGAGTGCCGCGAACGCTACCCCAGCGTCGCCTCGCAGGCGGCGATGCTGGACGTGGCCTGGACCACCGCCGAGCGCCTGGATGCGCTGCCCGATGTGGACGTGGTGGTCGCCGCACGTGGCGGCCAGGATCTGAGCCGCTACGGCCTGCGCCACAGCCACCTGGCCTTCCTGCTGCGCGAGGACGATGGCCGCTGGCGCGCGATGCACCTGCTCAACCGCTGCAAGACCGACAGCTCGCAGCTGTACCACGAAGGGCTGGGCAACTTCGTCGGCGAGAGCGGCGGGCATACCGACCTGCGCATCGGCGTGCCGTCGGCGCCGCTGCGTGCTGCATTGAAGGCGATGCTGGTGTCGCCGTCGATCCAGCCCAAGGCGCTGCACGAGACCAGGTACAACGTGGTCGCCTACCCGTTCGCCACCGACTACCAGAACTCCAACCAGTGGGTACTGGAGGTGCTGGCGGCAGCGATGGCACAGGCCGACGGTGCGCCGGCCATCGTCAAGCGCGAACAGGCACAGCAGTGGCTGCGCCAGCAGAAGTACCAGCCCAGCGTGCTGCATATCGGCCTGGGCAAGCGCGTGGGTGCACGCCTGTTCATTGCAAACGCCACCACCACCGACCACCCCGCCGGCGAACGCATTTCCGGCAACTATTCGGTGGTGACGGTGGAATCGGTATTCGACTTCCTGCACCAGCGCAGCCAGCTGCAGCAGGAACTGGTGATCCCCCATGTGCCGGTGGCCGGTGCTGCTGCCGCTACACCCTGAATCCCGCGAGGAGAACGACATGCGTCCGCTGCCTGTTTCCCTGATGTCGATGGTGATCATTGCCGGCCTGCTCGGCGCGAACACCGCCCATGCCGAACGCCGCATCATCATCCTGCAGGACCCGGGCCCGCAGGGGCCGAGCCTGGAAATGTCCGCGCCCCTGGTGGCTTCCGCGCGCGCCGCCGCTGCCAAGGAAGCCCGGGATGCCGGGCTGCCGCCCGGCCACGGCGCATCGGTGAAGCTGCCGCAGATGCAGGTGAGCGCCATCGCCACCACCGTCGACGGCCGCCGCGAAGTGCTGCTGCGCGATGCCAACAACCCGCAGAACACCGCGTCGATGCAGTGGCCGAAGCGCCCCGGCGATCCCGCCGTGCAGTTCACCGTGGGGCAGACCGTGAACTTCGAGCCGACCGGCACCGACCAGGGCTGGCAGGTGAAGGACAACCAGGGCCGCCCGCTGGAATACCTGCCCAAGGCCACCGGCCCGCGCGACATTTTCGATACCCGGCGCTGAGCCGCCGCCCCCACGTTGACCAGGAGGTCTCCATGTTCCGTTGCCTGCGCATTCCCGCGTCCGCCCTGCTGCTCTCGGCGCTGCTGGCGCCCACTGTCCATGCTGGCGCCGCGCCGCAGTTGAACAGCAGCGAGGCCAGCGTGATCGTGACGTCGTTCGTGGTGCTGTCGTTGCCACTGGCGGCCTCGATGGGCTTGTCAGAACTGTCCAAGGCGCCGTTCAAGGCCAGCGAACGCAACGGCCGGGCCACGCGCACCAAGGCAGTGCCGCTGCCGCCGATGGAGGTGAAGAAGGTGGAGACCACGCCGGAGGGCGAGCGCCAGGTACAGCTGCAGGTGCCGGACAAGGCCGACCAGACCGCCACCCTGCGCTGGCCGGCGCACGTGCACGAAGACCAGGCGGCAGGCTTCGTGGTCGGCCAGCAGGTACACTTCGACCCCACCGAAGCCGGTGCCGGCTGGACCGTGAAAAGCGCGCAGGGCCAGGCACTGGCTTACGTGCCCACCGCCTACGCCGCTGGCGACGTGATGAGCGAAGCGCTGTAAAGCTGAACGACCGGTTTTGGCTTTGCCGCGGGCCGGGCGGATAATGGGCGATCCCCTTTGTCCCCCTGGCTCGCCATGTCCGTGCGTCCTGCCCCTGTGTTTGCCCCGCTGACCGCCCGCGCCCTGGTGCTGGCGGTACTGGCGATGGGCTCGGTGGTGCTGCTGTCCAACGTACTGGTGCAGTACCCGATCAACGATTGGCTGACCTGGGGTGCCTTCAGCTATCCGGTCGCGTTCCTGGTCAGCAACCTGATCAACCGCCGCTTCGGCCCGGGCCCGGCGCGCCGCGTGGCATGGATCGGCTTCCTGGTGGCGGTGGTGTTGTCGGTGTGGGTGGCCACGCCGCGCATCGCCGTTGCCTCGTGCTCGGCCTTCATCGTGGCGCAGCTGCTCGACATCACCGTGTTCGACCGCCTGCGTCGTGGCAGCTGGTGGCGCGCACCGATGGTGGCCACCACCTGCAGCGCGACGGTGGATACCACCATTTTCTGGTCGATCGCGTTTGCCGGTTCCGCCCTGCCGTGGGTGAGCTGGGCAGCGGGCGACCTGGCGGTGAAGCTGGCGATCGGCGTCTGCCTGCTGGCCCCGTTCCGCGCGTTGTTGTGGAAGATGGCGCCGCTGCGGGCCACCAGCTGACCGCACATGCTCTGGTAGGTGCCCACCTTGGTTGGCACGCTGTTGCCGGGGGGGTATGAACGCTGACGGGTTGTGCCAACCAAGGTTGGCACCTACCAACGGCAGGTCATCGCCAGGCCATAGCTCTGGTAGGTGCCAACCTTGGTTGGCACGCTGTTGCCGGGGTCATGAACGCTGATGGGTTGTGCCAACCAAGGTTGGCACCTACCAGAAGCAGGCCATTGCCCAACCATCGCTGCCGGTCAGGCGAACGGCAACTCCGCGGCTCTGCACGCTGCCGTAATCGCGGCACACGCCTCTTCAATCGCAGGCGTGGTCGGCGCCAACCGCGGGCGCCGATCCAGCGTGCAGGCCAGGCCCACGTCCAACAGCGTGGCATGTGCCCCGTGCAGTGCCTGCGCGGTCGCATCCGGCAGGAAACCGACAACCGCCAGCGCATCGATCAACGACGGCGTATCGCGAGGCTGCAGCAACGCCACGTGCTGCGCACTGCGCGCCAGCACGCCGGTCTGCAGCAGGAACTCCAGGTCCACCACGCCGCCGGCACCCTGTTTGAGGTCCAGCCGCGCGGCATCGCTGCGGTCCAGTTCGGTGCGCATGCGGCCGCGCATCTTCAGCACGTCGGCATACAGCACACCCATGTCGCGCTCACGCCCCAGCGTCTGCGAACGCACCCGTTCGAAATCGGCGAGCAGGCTGGCATCACCGGCCACGCCGCGTGCGCGCACCAGCGCCTGGTGTTCCCAGGTCCACGCACGTTCGCGCTGGTATTCGGTGTAACTGGCCAGCGAAGACACCAGCGACCCCTTGCCGCCATCCGGGCGCAGGCGCACGTCGATGTCGTACAGACGGCCGGCGGCGGTGACCGCACCGAGCAGCGCCATCACCTTCTGCGCCAGCCGCGCATACCAGCGCCCCGGTTCCAGCGGACGTGCGCCATCGCTGGCCTCCACGCCGGCCGGATTGTCGTGCAGGAATACCAGGTCCAGGTCGGAACCGAAGCCCAGCTCAAGCCCTCCGAGGCTGCCGTAGCCGATGATCGCGAAGCGCCCACCAGGAATCACGCCGTGTGCCGCACGCATGTCCGCTTCGGCCATCGCCAGCACGGTGGTGACCACCGCCTGGGCCAGCTCGGCCAGTTGCCGGGTGCTGTCCACCGCGCCCTGGCGGCCATCCAGCGTAGCCATCGCCATGCGGAAGCTGAGCGCCAGCCGCGTTTCGTTGAGCCAGCGCAGCGCGGATTCGGGATCCTCCACCGCCAACACCTGCTGGCACTCGGCCAGCATGCCGGCGGCATCCGGCATCGGCCCGGACACGCGTACGTCCAGCAGTTCGTCCAACAGCAGCGGATACGCCGCCAGGCGCTCGGCCAGCAGCGCGCTGCGCGCCAGCACATCCACCAGCCGCGCCAGCGCACTGGGCTGCTCGTCCAGCAGCGCGAGATAGCTGGTCCGGCGCAGCACCGCCTGCAGCAGGCCAAGCACACGCTTGAGCGCGGCGTCGGGTTGTGGCGAGCGCGTGGCCGCATGCAGCAGTGCCGGCAGCACGCGATCCAGCCGCGCACGCGCCGCATCGGACAAGGACTTCACGCCGGTGCCCTGGGCGAAATCACGCAGCGACTGGTCGGCGCCGTTGGCATCGAGGAAGCCGGCTTCGGCCAGCAGCGGTGCATTGCTGCCTTCCGGCAGGCTGCGCCAGTAATTGGCCAGCGCGTCGGGCGCGGCCTGGCCCTTGCGCGGCGCCAGCAGCGCGGCGAATTCAGTACTGACGCGCTGCTGCTGCTCGGCCAACGCCGCGCGCAGCACGTTCCAGTCCGCATAGCCGAGGCCGACGGCAATGCGTTCGCGGTCCAGCGCGTCGCTGGGCAGTACGTGGGTCTGCGCGTCGCGCAGCATCTGCAAGCGGTTCTCCAGCCGGCGCAGGAACAGGTAAGCCTCGCGCAGTGCGGCGCCATCCTCGGGCGCGATCTGTCCGGCGGCGACCAGTGCATCCAGCGCCACCAGCAGGCGACGCTCGCGCAGTGCCGGTTCACGGCCACCGCGGATCAGCTGCAACGCCTGGCACAGGAATTCGATTTCGCGGATGCCACCGGCGCCACGCTTGATGTCCTCGTGCAACTCGCGGCGCGCGACCTCGGCGGTGATCGCTGCCTTCATTTCGCGCAGGCCATCGAGCGCGGTGAAATCGAGGTAGCGGCGGTACACGAACGGGCGCAGGGTCTGCAGCCACGCTTCACCGGCGGCGATGTCGCCGGCCACCGCGCGCGCCTTCAGCCACGCGTAGCGTTCCCAGTCGCGGCCCTCGCGCTGGAAATACTGGTCCATCGCCGCGAACGACAGCGCGACGCGGCCGGCGCTGCCGAACGGGCGCAGGCGCAGGTCGACACGGTGGCTGAAGCCATCGACGGTGGTTTCGTCCAGCAGCTTGGCCAGGCGCTGGCCGAGGCGGGCGAAATACTCTTCGGCGGCCAGCGCGCGCGCGCCGTCGGATTCGCCGCCGTGCGGGTAGGCGTAGACCAGGTCCACATCGGAACTGAAGTTGAGCTCGCCGCCGCCGAGCTTGCCGAGGCCGAACACCACCAGCTGCTGTGGGGTGCCTTCGCCATCGCGGACCACGCCGTGGCGTTGGGCGAATTCCTGCTGCAGGGCGTCCAGTGCCAGCCGCAGGCAGTCTTCGGCCAGGGTGGTGGCGCCGGCGAGGGTCTGCGGCACGTCGTCGAGGTCGGCCAGGTCGCGCCAGATCAGCCGCGTGGACATGGCGGTGCGCCAGCGCCGCAGCTGTGCCGGCCAGTCGCTGGGCTGTAGCGGATCGAGCACCGGCGCCGGGATCGGCGGGCAACCGGGCGCGGCCAGCTGCGCCAGCAGCGCCGGTTGCCGCACCAGGGTGTCCAGCGCGAAGTCGCTGGTCACCGCCAGCCGGGTCAGCAACGGCAGCAGGTCGGCCGGGATGGGCTCGGGCAGGACCTGGGCCAGGCGCGCCAGGGCGCGGTCGACAAGAGGCTGCAGGGAGGCGGGCAGATCAGCGGGGGCGAGGGTCATGGGCTGATTGTATCGACCCGGTCGGGACGCAACGGACCCGGTAGTGCCGGCCGCTGGCCGGCAACCCCGGTAACCTTCGGCAGCATCATCGGATCTGCCGGCCAGCGGCCGGCACTACCAAGTCAACGGATCTGCCGGCCAGTGGCCGGCATTACCAACAATGGAGGCCGCGTATTCATACTGGGCGACAGGCAATAAAAAAGCCCGCTTGCAGCGAACTGCCAGCGGGCTCTGCTCCCTCCCCCACGTCGGGATGCAGGGCCATCGTGCGGGCTGCGAAAGCACTTTGCACGCTGCACTGCAAAACAAAACCGACGGGTTTGGGTGAGCCCCCGGGGAAAAGCCATTCCACGAAGGTAGAACCCCCCGTACGGATGAGGATGGCCGATAATCGGAATTCCCCCCAGCAACACGTGTCGTCATGTCTGTTGATCGCATCGCCAACGCGCGTCTCCGTGACCGCGTGGTCTCCGCAGAGGCCGCAGCCGCGCTGATCCAGCCCGGTGAAACCGTGGCCATGAGCGGCTTTACCGGCTCCGGGTATCCCAAGGCCGTTCCCGTCGAACTGGCCCGCCGCATCGAAGCGGTGCATGCCCAGGGCAACCCTTTCCAGATCAAGCTGATGACCGGCGCCTCCACCGCGCCGGAACTCGATGGCGCGCTGGCCAAGGCCGATGGCATCGCCATGCGCATGCCGTTCCAGAGCGACCCGGATGCGCGCAACCGCATCAACGAGGGCAAGCTGGACTACATCGACATCCACCTCAGCCACGTTGCCCAGCACGTGTGGTTCGGCTTCTACGGCGAGATCGATACCGCCGTGATCGAAGTCTCGGCCATCCGCGAAGACGGCTCGCTGGTGCCCTCCACCTCGGTCGGCAACAACAAGACTTGGCTGGACCTGGCGAAGAAGGTGATCGTCGAGGTCAACGAATGGCAGCCGGCCGGCGTCGACGGCATGCATGACATCTACTACGGCACCGCGCTGCCGCCGCACCGCAAGCCGATTCCGCTGGTGAACGCCAACGACCGCATCGGCGACACCGCGCTGCGCTGCGACCCGGACAAGATCGTGGCCGTGGTACGCACCAACGGCCCGGACCGCAACAGCCCGTTCAGCCCGATCGATGCGACCAGCGAGCAGATCGCTTCGCACCTGATCGAGTTCCTCAAGCACGAAGTGAAGAAGGGCCGCCTGCCGCCGAACCTGTTGCCGCTGCAGTCGGGCGTGGGCAACATTCCCAACGCGGTGCTGGCCGGCTTGGCCAAGAGCGGTTTCCGCGACCTGGCCGCGTTCACCGAAGTGATCCAGGACGGCATGCTCGACCTGCTGCGCGACGGCGTGCTGAGCTATGCCTCGTGCACGGGTTTCGCGCTGAGCCCGCAGGCCAACGAGACGTTCAAGGAGAACATCGATTTCTACCGCGAGCGCATCATCATGCGCACGCAGGAGATCTCCAACCATCCGGAACTGGTGCGCCGCCTGGGCTGCATCGGCATGAACGGCATGATCGAGGTGGACATCTACGGCAACGTCAATTCGACGCACGTGATGGGCACGCGGATCATGAACGGCATCGGCGGTTCCGGCGACTTCGCCCGCAACGGTTTCCTGTCGGCGTTCCTGAGCCCGTCCACCGCGAAGAACGGCACCATTTCGGCGATCGTGCCGATGGCCAGCCATGTCGACCACACCGAGCACGACGTGTCGGTGATCGTCACCGAACAGGGCCTGGCCGACCTGCGTGGCCTGACCCCGCGCAAGCGCGCGCAGGTGCTGATCGACAACTGCGCGCATCCGGATTTCCGTCCGCAGCTGCAGGACTACTTCGACCGTGCCAGCCGCGAAAGCTACGGCAAGCACACCCCGCACCTGCTGCCGGAAGCGCTGTCGTGGCACCAGCGTTGGCTGGATACCGGAACGATGAAGGGCTGATTGCGTTGGGGGTCAGAGCCCTTTTCTGCCAGAAAGGGATCTGACCCCAGCTACGGAATCGGGTAGAGCCGGCCGCTGGCCGGCTTCCCCAACAGCCGGCCAGCGGCCGGCTCTACCTTCACGCGATGCGCAGGCTCGCCAGCGATTCGGCCTGCAGCCGCTCGTAGATCTCGAACTCGTCATGCACCGCCACGCCCAGCGCCTGCTCGAAGGCCTCGCGGTTGGCATGTGCGGCATAGGCGCGCTGTTCTTCACCACCCAGGTTCGACTGGAAGATGCCCGCGGCACTGACCGGCAGGAAATCCTCATAGACGATCGGGTCGGCCGTGGCCAGGCCGGCGGCCACCAGCACTTCAGCCGGCAGATCCGCCACGCGCTCGGGCGCGGCACGGCCGGCGTCGGTCAGCTGGTAGCGGTAATAGCCCAGTCCTTCCTGGCGCAGCGTGTCATGGTCATCCGGGAAGCTGGCGAACACCGCCTGCAGGCGTTGGCCGTAGTCGCCACCGGTGCTGCCTTCGCCACCGGCATCGCGGGCCTGCGACAACAGCTGGTCGTACAGCGCGCGGCCCTTCGGGGTCAGCGCAAGGCCGCGCTGTTCGATCTCGCCGAAGCGCGCGGTATGGGTGCCGGCATCGCCGCCTTCGCCGCCCGGGAAATGCACGGCCTCTTCCAGTGCCTTGAAGCTGGTCTGGCGCAGCAGGATCGGGCAGGCGCGGCGCGGCGGGCCCTCGATCACCGCCTTGGCCGCCATGCCGTGTTCGATCATCGCCGCCTGCGCAGCGTCGATGTCCAGCGTGCGCGGGGTCAGGTGATTGATGTGCGGGCCACGGAAACTGACTACGTCGGCCACCAGCCGATGCGCGTTGTGCAGCGCGTGGTAGGTCGGCAGGTCGACCGTGGCATCGCCGTGCCAGCGGAAGGTTTCAAGTGCTTCCTCGACGAAGCGCTCGGCATCGGCCTGCGCCAGGCCACCGTCACGCTCGGCCTGGTCGATCAGCGCCAGCGCGCCCTCGGTGAAGATGCGGCGGCCTTCGAGGATGCGCGCGGACTCGGCACGCAGCGCTGCGTCTTCGATCAGCTCCAGACGCAGCAGCGAGGTGAACACGCGGAACGGATTCTGCGCCAGCGCGAGGCCGGTGAGCGGGCGGAACGCGGTGGAATGCACCGGCACGCCCGCGACCGACAGGTCGTAGTAGCCGACCGGGTACATGCCCATCACGGCGAACAGGCGGCGCAGCGTCGCCAGCTCCTGCGCGGTGCCGACGCGGATCGCGCCATGGCGCTCTTCGTCCAGGCGCGCACGCTCGTCGTTGCGCTGCAGCTGCGCGGCCAGCGCCGGATCCTGCTCCAGCACCTGCGCGTTGATCCGCTCCACCAGTTCCACCAGCGTGCCGTACAGCGGCACTTCGGTGCGGTACATGCGGGACATGGCCTGTGCGAACAGGCGGCGGATCACATCAGGCGAAACCAAAGAGGCGCTCATCAGTCACTCGATTACGGGAACGGGGGAACAGCTCGGACCCGTATTGTCGCCGGAGCGCGCGGTGGCGGCGATATGCAGAGCAACATGAAACAAACCGGTAGTGCCGGCCGCTGGCCGGCAATCTCCGGATGCCTGGAAGGGTGCGATTGCCGGCCAGCGGCCGGCACTACCGCTTGAGCTGGCGCTTCAGGGTGGCATCCAGGGTGATCGGACGGTCCCAGTGCTGGTAACTGGCCACGATGGCGTGGCGCACGGCACGGTAATGCAGGTTGTCCGGCCTGGTGGGCATCCGCTTTACCACCACTTCCCAGCCGCCGTCCGGGTCCTGGCTGAAGGCGCGCACGCTGTCGCGGCAGGTCTGGCCACTGGCCTTGGCCCAGAAGCAGGCGAAATAGATGTCCCCGGCCTGCCAGCCATGAGTGGTGAACAGCGCGCTGATGTAGCCACGGGGCACGTCGGCATAGCGCGATACCTCATCGAGAAAGGCATCCGGGTAGCGTTCGGCGTAATGGTTGATGTCCTGCAGCTGGGCATCAACCCAGCTGTCGCCGGTTGCCACCTCATACACAGCCGAACGCTCGGCGGTCTGCTGGGCCAGCACGGTGGCCGGCGCCAGCAGCAGGGACAACAGCAACACGCGCAGTCGGTAATTCATGCCCCGATTCTGCCGCAGCCGCCGGGCCCTGTCAGGCCGCCGCAGCGGCCTTGGCTTCGATCGCCGCCAGTGCGGCCGGCCAGTCGTGGGCGGTATCGGCGGTGACCATGCGAGGTTCATCGTCGGCCACGCCGTGCTGGGTCTCGTGGGCCCAGGTCACCGCGTACGGGGTATGCACGCCCCAGCCACCCAGGGTAACCACCGGCTCGATGTCCGAACGCAGCGAGTTGCCGACCATCACGAAGCGCTGCATCGGCAGGTCGAATTCGGCCAGCACGCGGGCGTAGGTTTGCGGGTCCTTCTCCGAGACGATCTCGATGCGCGGGAACAGCTCGCCCAGGTTGGCGACCTTGATCTTCGCTTCCTGGTGGAACAGGTCGCCCTTGGTGATCAGCACCACCGGGTAGTGCTCGGCGATGGCCGCCACCGCTTCGCGCACACCGTCGATCAGCTCGACCGGGTGGCGCAGGGTGTCGTGGCCGATATCGAGGATGCGCTGGATGTCCTTCGCTTCGATGCGCTGGCCGGTGATGTCGATGGCCGCTTCGATCATCGACAGGGTCATGCTCTTCACGCCGTAGCCGAAGGTGCCCAGGTGGCGCTGCTGCACTTCCAGCAGGTGGCGCGCGGTCTGGGTGTCATGCACGTCGACGTAGCGCGACAGCAGGTCAAGGTAATCCTGCTCGGCCTTGCGGTAGTAGTCCTCGCTCTTCCACAGCGTATCGTCACCGTCAAAACCGACCAGGCCGATGGCGCGCGACGGCGCAGGCGTGGAGGTGTTCATCGGCCAAGGATACAGGGGTGGCGATGACGAAAAAAACCCGGGCGGCCGAAGCCGCCCGGGTTCCCATACGCCCCGATGCAGGTCTTACCTGCCCTGCGCACCCTGCGCTGCGCCGCCGGCGCCGGCCTGCTGGGCGGCCACATAGGCCTTGTACTCATCGGCGCTCAGCTCGCCGTCCTTGTTGGTGTCAGCCTGGTCGAACACCTGGGCCAGGCCCGCGTTCACCTGCGCCTCGGTCTTGCTGATGGTGCCGTTGCCATCGGTATCGATGCTGGCCCAGGTCTGGCCACCGCCGTTGGCCTGCGCCGATGCGGCTGCGGCAGCGTTGGTCGCCTGGTCGGCGGCCTGGCCGGCCTGTGCAGCCGCCTGCTGGGCCTGTGCGGCCTCGTTCTGCGCATGCGCCGCCTGCTGCTTGGCCGACTGGGCCATCGCCGGAATGGCCAGCACGCTGCCAGCGGCGACGATCAGGGCGATCAGGGGCTTGCGGTTGCGAATAGTCATCAGGGGTGTCTCCTGCCAATTGGGTGGTGTTGCGCGGCGTGTTGTCTCCGCACGGCACCTACCCTGCCACGCCGTTTCTGAATCGATTTTGCCCCGCGACCCGCGTCAACACGCACCATTAACCACTCGCCCCCGCGCATGCATTAGCACGGTGGTTAGCAGCAAGTGAGCAGCTCATAAGATGCGCATTCAGCGCTGCCGGATTTAACCGGCAACCAACGAAAAACCTGCTTCAGTCGACGGTTTTTTCCGATGACCGCGAACTGAACAACACCCAGCCGAGCGCAACACCGGCGAGCGCACCGGCGATTTCCAGCACCACGCGGCTGCCGAGTTCGTTCGGATCGTGGATGGTTGCCAGGAACAGGCGCGCGTACAGCGGCGACTCCAGCCGCACGATGCCCATGTAGAACAGCTTCCATGCATCGATGCCGGCGGAGATGATCACGGCGATGACACAGGACCACCCGATCGCGTGACCCGCTGTCCAGTGCAGGAGCCGGCACAGCTGCGACCACAGGAAGTACACCAGCAGCCCGACCAGCAGGGCGATGGCGCCGGCTTCCAAGGTACCGAGCAGGCCGAAGTGCAGAGGAAGGTTCATCGGGTGGGCAGGGATGAAGAGGCGGCCAGTGTAAGGGATCTGCCCCGGACCCAATCCGGTAGCCACAGTAGATCCACGCCATGCGTGGATGAATCTCCATCGAGATCGAATATCGCGACGATTGAACAAGAAGCAGCCGACGAACAAAGAGCAGCCGAGTATGGGCTCGGCTCTACAACGGACCGCGCGGGAAACTGTCAGAGGCTGGGCGGTGCCGGAGTGCGGGGTGTCAGCCGCATGGATGCGGCTGCCAAGCCTCCATGGACGGATTTACGGCGTCCCCGCACTCCGGCACCGCCCAGCCAACCCACGGAACGCACGCTGTTGCTGTTGCGTCTGATGTTGCCGGCCAGCGGCCGGCACTACCGCGGGTGCAGGGCGCAGCCCTGCCGATACCACCTAAAGCACTGGCACGTCGTACGCGGTGCCGGGATCCGGTTCGGGCTGCAGAGTGTAATGCCACCACTCCTGCGGATAGTTGACGAAGCCACGGCGCGCCATCGCCTGCACCAGCTGCTGGCGGTTCGCCTGCTGCACAGTGCTCAACCCGCTCGTCCGGGTATGCGCGCGCGGGCCGAAGAAATCGAAGTCGGTGCCCATGTCCAGCGGCGTGCAGGCGCCAGTGCGGCAATCCAGCAGGCCAAGATCAACCGTGGCGCCACGACTATGGCCAGAGCGCTCGGCGATGTAGCCGTCGGCCAGCAGCCGTGGCTTGTCCAGGTCCGGGTACTGCTGTGCCTTGCGCGAGAGTTCGCGCGGATCGTTCACCCAGGCCATGAAGGCCTGCACCGAGCGCACCGGCCGGTAGCAGTCGTAGAGGCGCAGGCCAAAGCCCTGCGCGCGCAGATTCTGTTCTACCTGCGCCAGCGCTTTCGCCACGGGCGCCAGCAGGTAGCAGGACGGCGCCTCATAACCGGGCACGCGCGCGCCGGTGAAGTTGTTGGCATTGGCGTATCGGATGTCCATGTCGATGCCTGGCGACAACGTGCGGATCTCCACCAATCCGGCGCTGGCCGCATCAGTGGCCGGCGAAACGCGCGGTGGCTCAGCGGCGTTGGCGGTCGCCGCCAGGGCAGTCGCCAGTACGAGTGAAATGCAGGTCCTGGAAGTCATAGCTGAAGTCGATGTCAGGATCGATGGCGCGCAGGTCCAGTGTCGGTGCCGGGCCCTCGCCCGGCTGCAGCCACGCCTGCGCCTCGTCACCCAGCGTATCCCAGCGCAGAAGCCAGCGCCCCTGCAGTTGCAGCACGGCCGCTTGCAGCCTGGGCGACTTGTCCACGCTGAAGCGCAGGCCATCCTTGCCCGGGCACAGCGAAGCCGGGCCCAGCCAGGGGTCGGAGTAGCGGCCCTGCCAATGCGGCAGGTCATTGCCGCGTGCCGGCTGTGCGGCGGTGGTCGCTGGCCGTTGATGGCCAGATGCTGACTGCGCTGCCCGGTCAGCCTTCAGTTCGGCCAGGTACTCCATCGCAGGGCGCGCATCGTCTGGTGCGGTGAAGCGCTTCAGCGTGGCCTGCATCAGCGCCGTGCGTGCATCCTCGCCTTCGCCGTTGATCAGCATCACCACGCCGACCCTGCGGTCAGGAAGCAATGCCAGCGACGAGTACATGCCCGACAACGTGCCGGTATGCGCCACCTTCCACTGCCCGTCCATGTCCGACACCCGCCAGCCATATCCATAGCCGTAGAAATGCGCGTTGTCCCAGCGCCGCTGGCGTTCACCCAACGGCATCGGCATGTGCAGGGTCCACAGCGTGCGCCGCTGCTCGCTGCCCAGCCAGTCCGGCACCAGCGCGGGATCGAGCAGCACCTGCATCCAGCGTGTCATGTCGCCCAGCGAACAACGGATGCCTCCCGCCGCCATCGAGGGCAGGTCCGGGCTGATCGCAGCATCGGCGTTCACCACCTCGTTGCGTTCACCACGCCAGGCATGCGGCTGTGCCACGTTGCCCACGCGTTTCACCGACCACGCACCCACCTGGCAGCGCGTCATGCCCAGTGGTTCGAACACCTGCTCGCGCATCAGCTGGTCATACGGCTTGCCACCCGCTGCCGCCGCCACTTCGCCGGCCACCACATACATCAGGTTGTCGTAGGCGTAGTGACTGCGGAAGCTGCTGACCGGCTTGAGATGCGCCAAGCCGGCGATGATGTCGGCGCGGGTGAACGCGTTCGGCTCCGGCCACAGCATCAGGTCCCCGGCGCCCAGGCCAAGGCCACTGTTGTGGATCAGCAGGTCGCGCACCTGCATCTGCTCGCCCACCCACGCATCATGCATGCGGAAACCCGGCAGGTGTCGCTGCACTGGATCATCCCAGTGCAGCGTGCCCTGCTGCACCAGCCGCGCCAGCAGCGCGGCGGTCATCGCCTTGCTGTTGGAGGCGATCTTGAACAGCGTGTCCTCGTCGATGCGGCCGCCATCGCCACGCGCGCCCTCGGCGTGGCGATAGACCACCTGCCCGTTGTCGACCACCGCCATGGCCAGCCCGGGCAGATGCTCGGCCCGGACCACGGTCGCGATGTCGGCCTCGATGGCTGCACTGTCGACCGACGAAGCGGACGGTGCGGCCAGTGCCGCCGCGAGGATCAGCAGGTGGTGCATGCGGGCAGCCCCTCCATTGCCCGCGCCGTCACGGTGGACGGCGCGGATCGTGGCCTCAGAAGTTCCAGGTCACCACCAGCTGGGTGTAGCGCGGTGCCTGCCAGCGCGTACCGGTAGCGAACGTCGCCTCGCGATACTGGCCGGGCTGCGCCTCGTAGCGCTGGTGCACGTTGATGGTCTTCTGGTTGTTGAACAGGTTGTACACCGACAACCGGGCGCTGAGGTCGATGCCCTCCACCGGCAGGCGCCAGGTCACGTTGGCGCCCATGGTCCAGGTCCACGGCAGGCGACCAAACGCGCCGCGCGGGCTGTACTCGAACTGGCGCTGGTTGTACGGGCCCGAACAGTTGGCCACGCACAGCCAACCGGTGCCACCACCACTGCCTTCACTGGACGTGCTGCCACCGGCGATGGAGTCGTTCGGCCACATCACGCCGTAGGCGGTGATCGGGCCACCGGACTGCACCTGCAGCGTGGTGCCGAACGACCACTGCTTGTTCAGCGCATACGCGGCACGCAGCTTGAACTGATGGCGGAAATCGTTGAACAGAACACCATAGCGTTCATTGGTGGCCGGGTGGTCCCAGAACTGCACCATGCCGGTGTCGCCGTAGTTGGTATCGGAATTTACCGGGCCTTCGAAGTTGCCCTCGCTCTTCGACCACAGGTAGGACGCGTTGAACATCCACTTCTCGTCCCAGGCGCGGTCGATCTGGAACTCCAGCGCCTTGTAGGTGCGCTTGGGCTTGGAGTAACCGATCACCTCGCCACTGCCGCCCTTTCGATAGCCGCTGTTGGCGGTGTCGATGGTGATCCAGCCTTCGTTGGCGCAACCGATGCTCTTGTCGCCCCAGATCGTCAGGCTCTCGCCCGGGTTGGCGATCGGCCACAGCGTGCTGGGGGTCGGGCCGCACGGGGTGTAGTTGATGCGGATGTCATCCAGTGCGCGGGTCATGCGCCGGTAGGTGGCATTGACGCCCCACGACCAGGCCTGGTTGATCATGTTCTGGAAGCCCAGGATGTATTCGTCCTGGTAGACCGCCTTCAGGTCGCGGTCCACGCTCTGGCGCAGGTCGGCACCGCCGGTGTTCATGCGGGTGTCGGTCGGCCCGATCTGCTGGCCGACGATCGGTGCCATGTACGGCGAACCGGTCGGCGAGGTTTTCTGCTCCCAGCCGTTCAGCACGTAATAGCTGTATTCGTCGGTCAGGCCACCGGCGAAGTTCACGTTGATGTTGTTGGTGACCGGCAGGTAGTAACGGCCGGCGTTGCCGAACAGCTTGGTGCTGCCATCACCGCGCATGTCCCACGAGAAGCCGACGCGTGGCGCGATCAGGTCGTCCATCTTGATGAACGCCTTGCCGGCGGCGGTGCGGTTCTCGAAGCGGTCCCAGCGCACGCCGAGGTTCAGCATCAGGTTCGGGGTGATGTTCCAGATGTCTTCCAGATAGAAGGCATTGGCCTCGGTCTCGAAGGTGCCGCCGGAGCGGCGGTTGCGAGCGCGCAGCATCTCGGTGACGCCAGCCGGTACGTAGGCGTTTGCGCCATCCCACACTTCATCGCCGGGGCGCGCCACGTAGGCGGTGTAGCTCAGCTCGGTCGGCCCTGGATAACGGGTGGACTGCTTGGTGGTCATCAGTTCGCGGTCGACACCGAAGCGCAGCAGGTGATCACCGAGCTGCCATTCGAAATCCAGGCGCGCGACATCGCGGGTGTCATCGCGCTCGGCCACCGCCGCACCGGTCGGGTGGCAGCCCGCGCGCAGCCCCTGCAGCTTGCCCAGCCGCGGGCCGTAGGTGCTGTCGGTGAACACCGGGCTGCAGGCCTGGTCCAGCGACGAATTGGTGAAGGCACGCTGCTTGTTCTGGCCGACCATGGCGCGCGCGGTGAAATTCTGGCCGAAGTGGCCGGTGTAGGTGGCCGACCAGTTGCGGCCGCCGGTCTCGGTGACCGAGTCGCCGCCCCAGGAACCGATCCGGTCCGCATTCCAGTTGTAGCCGTACGACGCGTTGGTGACATCGCCCTCGTCGGAGAACGCCAGCAGCGCCAAGCTGTGGTTGTCGTTGATGTTCCAGTCCAGCTTGGTGCCCCAGAAGCCGTTGCCGGAGTCGTTCTTGAACCAGGTACTGCCATCGGACGAGGTGTTGTGGCCCTTGTCGCTGCGGTCCTCGTACATCGCGAACAGGAACAGCTTGTCCTTGACGATCGGCCCCGAGCCCCAGACGTTGGTCTTCAGGAACGAGTTGTTGTCGCGGCTTCCGTAGGAATGCGGGGTGCCATCGCGGTGGAAATGATCGCCGCCACTGGCGCGCCACGCACTGGGCTCGGCGGTGACTTCAACGCCGCCTTCGAACTCGTTGCTGCCCGAACGGGTCACTGCATTGATCACGCCACCGGTGGAGCGGCCGAACTCGACCGAGTAGCCACCGGTCTTGACCTGGAATTCCTTGAAGAAGGCGAACGGCGCGGTGCTGAAGCCACGACGGGTATACATGTCGGTGACATTCAGGCCGTTGATGAAGACCGCATTCTCGGCCACCGATGAACCGGCGAACGACAGGCCTCCGAATGACGAGTTGCCGCCGACCACGCCCGGCGCCATCAGCGCGACCGCGGACAGGTCCTGCGCCACCGGCAGCCGCGAGATCTCCTGGCGGTTGATGTTGAACGAGGTTTCGGTGGAGTACACATCCACGCGGTTGACCACGCGGGTGCCAACCACCTGCAGTGCATCCAGGTTGGTGACACCGCCGCCGCTGCCCAGGTTGACCGTGGTGGTACCGCCGACGGCAACGCTCACCGATACCTGGTCGCCCAGCTTCTGGCCATCGCGGCTGAGCTGCAGCTGGTAGTCGCCCACCGGCAGCTGGCCGAGGCGGTAGCTGCCATCGGCGCCTACGGTGACGGTACGGGTCAGGCCGGTGCTGCTGCTGACCACGGTCACCTGGTCACCGGCGGTTGCACGGCCGGCGACTGCACCGCTCACGTTCTGTGCCATCGCGATGCCGGGCAGCACTACGCCCAGACACGCCCCGAGGGCGACGCACAACGCCGCCCGCTTGATGCTGTAAGCCTTCATCCCCTGCTCTCTCCTGCAAGAATTGAATGGTGTGGAATGCGATGTGTCGCGCTAGCGTTGCCTGGCTGGCAGTACCCGCCACTGGAAGTCGTAGGTCCATTGGTCGAAGTACAGGTTGCCGCCTGCCCACTCGGCCTCGCCACGCTGCGAGTCGACCGTTTCCGAGCGGAAGTGCTGCTTGGCCGGCACCAAGGGCTGGCCGAAATCGTCGTTGAAAGCAATGCGGTAGCCGTCGAGGCCACCCAGATAGAAATCGCGCAGGGCCGGCACATCGCTGGCAAGCGCGCCGGTGGTCACGTCCATCGGCAGCCAGCCGTATGGCGCCAGGTAGACCTGTCCCCAGTCATGCAGGTTGTTGTAGCCGCTGCCATCGTCGGAGAACACCATGCCCGACTGCCAGCGTGCAGGAATGCCGTTCATGCGCAGCAGCGCGATAAGCAGCAGGGTCTGCTGGCCGCAATCCGCATGGCCGGCGCGCAGCGCATGATCGCTGATGTTGCTGAGCGTCGAGTATTCGCGCGCACCGGCCCATGGAATGCGGTCCACGGCGGCAAACAGCTTGCGCACCACTTCATAGGGGCGCGTCTCGCCCTGCAGCACCTGGTCGGAGAACAGCTTCAGCGCCGGGGTGAAGCGCACATGCGGCAGCTGCTCGGCCAGATAGGGCTTCAATGCGGGATCATTCGAGGTGGCCAGCACCTTCGCGGGATCGATCGCGGTGTGTCGCGCGAAGACCGTTACCGCATAGCGTATCTCGAACCGGGTCGGCTTGCCGGCTACGGCTTTGGCTTCCAGGTAGGCCGTGCGCTGCAGGGTACTGGCCGGTGCCACCCGTGCCTTGGCCGGGGCGCTGCCCAGCCACTGCACCTGTTCCTGCTGGCCGGGGATCTCGCGCGGGTATGGAATCCAGGCGCGTACGGTTTCACCCGCCGGGACGGCATCGGCTTTCACCGTGAGCGACTGGGTGAACTCAATGCGCTGCGGCAGTACGGACGCCTGGCCACTCTGTTCGGCTGCGGCAAGCACGCGCGCGTGGTGCGCGTTGAGCACTTCGTTCGGGCCCGGCGCCGGCATCGGTGCATCCGCGCGGCGGCGTTCGCGTGCTTCGTCACTGAGCAGGAACAGGTTCGACGGTGCGCGCTTGAAATACCGACGCGTACCATCGATATCGAGATGCTCGATCAGGCCGAGTTGATCCCAGCGCGCGAACTCCTCGTCGGTCAGGTCGGGAATCCAGCGGCGCACGGCCGCCTTGGCGGCGGTTTCGTCGAGGGAAAAATCCAGGCGGATGCGGCGCATGCGTTCTTCCTGGAACGCGATGTCGTCGAAACTGACGCCAGGCTCCGCCGCGTCGGCGGCCGACCAGGTGTTCAGTTCGCTGTGAGCTTCAAAGAACCGTCCCGCGTCGATCATCTGCACGACGCGCGCAAACTGGACGGCCGAGGGCGGCGGTTCCGCTCCCGCCGACCACACCCACAGCAGCAGCGCGGCACACAGGCCGGCAGCAGCAGGCAGACGCGGTTTGCGAAAGGCAGGATCCACAGCGACACTTCCCCAGCGCGGGTGGTAACGGCTGTGTAACACGGGCCGGGATGCCGGTCAATAATTTATTCTTGCTTTCGATGCCAAAAGGAATAAATATTCCAACAGGCATTCGAGGAGGGTGTGCACCGCATGAGCCTGGCTTCCCGCGAACCGCACCGGCGTTGGCCGCGCCGGTTGACCCTGGCCCTGTGCCTGCTGGCCGCACCAGCCTTTGCACAGGCGGCACCACCGCCCGACCCGGGTGCGCCGCTGCCCTATGTGATCGGCCTGCACGAGGCCTACCTCACCCCGCAGTACTGGGCCGCGCGCCTGGACAACGCTGATGCGCCGATTCTGGATCGCGCGCAGATCGAGGCGCAGAACGCGCGGATGCGGGTGCAGGACAACCATATCCAGGACATCGCCACACTGCCCGCCCAGCTTGATGCGGCGACGGTGCGTGCCAGCATCAGCGCGCTGTCCCGCTGGCCCACGCGTGCACTGTTCAACGAGACGGGCCAGGCCATCGCTCCCGCGCTGCGCAGCGGCATCGAAGCCAACCTCGGCCTCGATGCGATTCCTGCCCAGGTGGCACCGGCCTATGGGCTGGTGGTGAAGCGCGCGGCACTGCGTACCTTCCCCACCCGCGAGCGCGTCTTCAGCACCGCCGGTGACACCGACATCGACCGCTTCCAGGAATCGGCGCTGTTCCCCGGCGACAAGGTCGCGGTGGTTCACCGCAGTGCCGACGGCCGCTGGCTGTTCGTGCACAGCGAGCGCTACAGCGCGTGGATCGAAGCCGACGCCATCGCCAGCGGCGACAAGGCCACGGTGCTCGGCTATGGCGCGAAGGGCCCGTACCGCATCATCACCGGCGCCACCGCGCAGACCGCCTACACCCCGGAGGAACCGCGCGTATCGCGCCTGCAGCTGGACATGGGCGTACGCCTGCCGGTGCTGGCCGACTGGCCCGCTTCAGAACCCGTGAACGGCCAGCAGGCGCATGCCTCGTGGGTGGTGCAGTTGCCGGTGCGCGAGGCCGATGGGCGTCTGAAGCTCGTACCGGCGCTGCTGCCGCGCTCGCAGGACACCGCCGCCGACTACCTGCCACTGACCCCGCGCCTGCTGCTGCAGCAGGCCTTCAAGTTCCTGGGCGAACGCTACGGCTGGGGCCACGACTACGACACCCGCGACTGCAGCGGGTTCGTTTCCGAGATCTACCGCAGCTTCGGCGTGCTGCTGCCGCGCAATACCAGTGCGCAGGCGGTCAGCCCGGCACTGGATCGCCTGCCGTTCACCGACAAGGTCGGCAAGGCCGCGCGCGACCGTGCGGTCAGCGAACTACAGGTCGGCGACCTGGTCTACATCCCCGGCCACGTGATGATGGCCATTGGCCACGTCGACGGCCGCACCTGGGTGATCCACGATACGGCGGGCGGCAGCTGGTTCGGTGCCGACGGCAGACGTGTGCAGGCCCATCTCAATGGTGTTTCGGTCACGCCGCTGGAGCCGATGATGGCCAGCGATACCGTCCGCTACATCGACCGCATCACCAACATCCAGCGCCTGCGGGCCAAGACCCCCTGAATGAAGATCACTGCCATCGAACTGGGCATGCTGCGCGTGCCGCTGAAGACGCCGTTCAAGACTGCCCTGCGCACGGTGGAAACCGTGGAAGACGTGGTCGTACTGATCCGCACCGACACCGCCAACACCGGTTACGGTGAAGCCCCGGCCACCGCGGTGATCACCGGCGATACGCACGGCTCGATCATCGAAGCGATCCGCCACTTCATCGCCCCGCGCCTGATCGGCCAGGACGTGGTCAACCTCAACCATCTGTGCACGCTGGTGCAGACCGCGATGGAGCGCAACACCAGCGCCAAGGCAGCGGTGGAGATCGCGCTGTACGACCTGTGGGCGCAGCTGCACGGTGCGCCGCTGTACCAGATGCTCGGTGGTGGCGACCCGGTGATCACCACCGACATCACCATCAGCGTGGACTACATCGACAAGATGGTGGCCGATTCGCTGTCGGCGATCGAACGCGGCTTCGAGTCGCTGAAGATCAAGGTCGGCAAGGACATCGGACTGGACATCGAACGGGTCAAGGCGATCCATGCCGCCGTGGAAGGCCGTGCCCTGCTGCGACTGGATGCCAACCAGGGCTGGACCGCCAAGCAGGCGGTGCATGCGATGCGTACGCTGGAAGAGGCCGGCGTGGTGCTGGAGCTGCTGGAGCAACCGGTGAAGGCGGCTGACATCAGCGGCCTGAAGTACGTCACCGATCGCGTCAACACGCCGGTGATGGCCGACGAGAGCGTGTTCAGCCCGAGCCAGGTGATGGACCTGATCCAGCAGCGCGCGGCCGACATCATCAACATCAAGCTGATGAAGACCGGCGGCCTGTCGAATGCGATCCGCATCGCCGACATCGCCGGCATCTACGGCGTGCCGTGCATGATCGGCTGCATGATCGAGTCGAGCATCAGCGTGGCCGCCGCCGTGCACCTGGCCGTGGCCAAGAGTGATGTGATCACCAAGGTTGACCTCGACGGTCCCTCGCTGGGCCAGTTCGACCCGGTCAGCGGCGGCGTGCATTTCAACGAATCGGAGATCAGCATCAGCGACGTGCCGGGGCTGGGCATTACTGAGGTGCGTGGGCTGGAGATGCTGGGGTGATCTCTGCCCTGCGGCTGACGTTGCGTGCCACTGACGCTGGGTCGCGCGTTACTTTTCTTTTCGCGAAAGGAAAAGTAACCAAAAGAAACGCTCCCCCGGCCGCGAGCCGACGTGCTGCGCACGTCGGTGCCCTGCGCTCCTCGGTCCGCCGAGGGACGGCGCGGAACTCGCTGCGCTCAGACACCCGCGCCTCTTCGCCCTCGCCGGACCTGCGGTGCTCGGCTCGCTTGAAGGCGGACTCAACGTCAAAGGCAACAACTGCATCCCGTAACCTCTTCGCGGCTGGAACCCGCCCGACCCATTCCATGGCACGCTCTACGCTGCCAACCGCAACGCGCCTACACATGCCCGGACACCCCGCATGCCGCCCCTGCTGAAGATCCGTTCCGAGCGCGGGCAGATGTCGGCCATCGAGCGCCGCATCGCCGACTTCATCCTCGACAACGCCCACCTGCTGCGCGACTACTCGTCCCAGCAACTGGCCAGCGCGCTGGGCATCAGCCAGTCCAGCGTGGTGAAGTTCAGCCAGAAGCTCGGCTTCAAGGGCTACCCGGACCTGAAGTACTCCATCGGCCAGGATGTCGCCCGTGCTGGCGCCGATCCGCAGCAGGCCCCCAGCGAACCCGACAGCGGCGACGACTACCTGCGCCTGGGCGACACCCTGCGCCGCAGCAAGGCGCAGGCCGAAGAGGAAACCCGCCAGGCCAACCCGCGCAAGGAGATCGAGCGCATCGTGCAGCTGCTCGACGGCGCGCCGAAGCTGTTCGTGTACGGCCTGGGTGACGACGGCCTGTTCGCGCGCGAGTTCGCCATGCGGCTGTCGCTGCTCGGCCTGCTGGTGGTGCCGCATACCGACCCGATCCTGATGCTGGCCAACCTGTCGGCCGCGCGCCCCGGTGATGCGCTGCTGGTGTTCTCCGAATTCGGCAACCTGCCTCAGCTTTCGCAGCTGTCGCGCCAGTTCCAGGACATGGGTGGCAAGGTGATTTCCATCACCCGCCATACCGCCAACCCGCTGCGCGCGCATGCTGACGCAGCGCTGGTGGTGTGCGCGCACGAGCGCACGCCGCAGGTCGCGCAGCTGCTGTACCGTAGCGCCATGCACGCCCTGCTCGATTTCCTGTTCGTGCTGCTCTGCCACACCAATCCGGACCGCCAGCAGCAGCTGGCGGTGAACCTGGAGCGGATCGACCACCTGCTGGATTCCTGACCGGAGCACCTGTTGATGAAATCCCTGGTCCGTCTCGCTACCGCTGCACTGCTGCTTGCCGCGGCGGCATCCGTCCACGCTGCGCCGCTGCAGGGTGCGCGCCAGCTGATCGTGGTCACCAGCGAAAGCTGGGACAGCACACAGGGCCAGCTGCAGGCCTACGTGCGTGATGGCAAGGGCTGGCACGCACATGGAGAGGCGTTCCCGGTGGCACTGGGCCGCACCGGCAGCGCCTGGGGCCTGGGCCTGCACCCGGCGCAGGCCGATGGCCCGCAGAAGCAGGAAGGCGATGGCCGCAGCCCGGCAGGCGTGTTCGCGCTCGGCAGCGCGTTCGGCTATGCCGTCACACGACCAGGCACGGCCATGGCCTACCAGCCGATGCTCGAAAGCAGCTACTGCATGGATGTGTCCGGTTCGCCGTTCTACAACCGCATCGTCGATGAGAAGAAGGTCGGCAAGGCAGCTGTGGAAGGCTCCACCGAGCCGATGCGGCTGGATCTGCACAACAGGGGCGACGTGCGTTACCAGGAAGGCTTCGTGATCGCCCACAACCCGGACAACCAGCCCGGCAAGGGCAGCTGCATCTTCGCGCATCTGTGGCGCCAACCCGGTGAGGCCACGGCCGGCTGCACCGCCATGCCGCAGGCCCGCATGCAAGCCCTGCTGGACTGGTTGCGGCCGCAGGATGCGCCGCGCTTCGTGCTGCTGCCGCGCGCCGAGTACACGCGCCTGCAGGCCCAGTGGCAACTGCCCGCACTGCGCGGAGACGCCCGTTGAGCGCGCAGGACGAACCGCAGCTGCAGCGCGCGGTCAGCCGCTGGCAGATCGTCGGCCTGTCGATCAACGATGTGATCGGCAGCGGCATCTACCTGCTGCCGGCCGCCACCGTCGCCCTGCTTGGCCCCTTCAGCCTGTGGGGCGTGGTCGCTGCCGGCATCGTGGTCGCCCTGCTGGTGCTGTGCTACGCGCAGGCCGCCAGCTATTTCGACGAGCCCGGTGGCAGCTACCTGTATGCACGCGAGGCGTTCGGGCGCTTCGCCGGGTTCGAGATCGGCTGGATGATCTGGCTGACCCGCATCAGCTCGGCGGCCGCACTCAGCAACGCGCTGGCCGATGCGGTCGCGCGTTTCTGGCCGTGGGCCGGTGCCGGCATGGGGCGCATCGCGGTGATCGTGGTGTCGCTGGGCTTCCTCACCGCCGTCAACATCATCGGCGTGCGCTCGGCCGCGCGCACCGGCGTGGTGCTGGTGATCGGCAAGATGTTGCCGCTGCTGCTGTTCGTGGCCATCGGTGCGTTCTATATCGACCCGCAGCTGGCCTTCTCCGGCCAGCGCCCCGACCCGCACGACCTGCAGCGCATGGGCGAGGCCGCGTTGCTGCTGCTGTACGCCTACGCCGGCTTCGAGAACATCCCGGCCGCCGCCGGCGAGTACCGTAATCCGCGTCGCGATATTCCGTTCGCGCTGATCACCATGATCATCACCGTCACCGTCATCTACGGCGCGGTGCAGGTGGTGGCACAGGGCACGCTGGCCGGCCTGGCCAGCTCGGCCACGCCGCTGGCCGATGCCGCTGCCGGCTTCGGCGGCGAAGCACTGGCGCTGATCCTCACCGTAGGCGCGACCATCTCCATCCTCGGCACCAACAGCAACACGATGATGATGGGCCCACGCTTCCTGTTCGCACTGGCCCGCGATGGCTATGGGCCGAAGATCCTGGCGCAGGTGCATCCGCGCTTCCACACCCCGGCCGCATCGATCCTGTGCCAGGGTTTGATCGCACTCGGCCTGGCCCTGTCCGGTTCGTTCGTGCAGCTGGCCCTGCTGTCGATGACCACGCGCCTGTTCGCCTACATCGGAACGGCCGCTGCGGTACTGGTGCTGGCCAAGCGCTATGCGGACCGGCCGGGCGCACTGAAACTGCCGGGTGGCCCGCTGATTCCGGTACTGGCGCTGCTGCTGTGCCTGGCGCTGTTCGCCAGTGCCAGCTGGCAGAACATCGCTGCTGCGCTGGTGGCGTTCGCCATCGGCGCGGTGATCTACAAGCTGCCGCGAAAAGATGCCGACGCCGGATGACCAATAGCGCCGGGCCATGCCCGGCGGATTGATCTGGTGATCACGCTGCCGGACCGGGCCGTTAACCGCCACACAGGCAGGATCAGGCTTCGTCCACAACGGAGCCTTCCATGACCGAGTACCAGATCCCCGGCCGCGTACCGGACGACAGCACGCCGCGTGATGCGGTCAGCAACTACTGGCGTGAGCGCTACACGGCCGAGCCGTATTACGACGACCAGCTGTTCTTCGAGGATTATGAACCGGCCTACCGCATCGGCCACGCCGCGCGTGCGCAGGACATGATCCGCGCCTACGAACAGGTCGAAGCTGAACTGGAGTCGCGCTGGGCCAGCGAGCGTGGCCGCAGCCGGCTGGAATGGGCGCAGGCGCGCGGTGCCGTGCGCCGTGGCTGGGAGGATGCGCAGTTGGCGGATCCGCGGTTGAAGCGATAACGCCATGCTTTTGTCGGGCCGAGCCTACGCTCGGCTCGACTCCAAAAACGCCGCAGGACAGCCGAGCATTGGCCCGGCTCTACACATTCACTCCTGTTCCGGCAGCGGCGGCACGGCCGCGCTGCGCTTGCTCTCACCGCCACCGGCGGCGATCAGGTCGCGGGTGTTCTTCTGCACCGCCACCGCGCCGAACAGCGACAGTGCATACGCCATGCCGTAGAAGCCCTTCTCGCTCGGTGCCAGCGTGGCATTCCACAGGCCAACCAGCAGCAGCATCAACGCCGACAGCAGTGCGAACCAGCACAGCGCGTAGTACAGGCCACTCACCGGAATGCCCTCGACGCGGTCACGCACGCTCTTCTGCAGCGACACCGCCGCGAACAGGCCGAACAGCAGCAGGGTCAGGTAGTAGCCCTTTTCGTTGAGCGCCATCGTGGCGTTGAACAGACCGATCAGGTAGGCCGCCGCACCCAGCAGCAGGGCCACCCATGAGGCGGCGATGAAGGCGGTGGAGGGCTTGTGGGGCATGGCAGTGTTCATTGCAGATCCTTGGCAGGCAGACGGGCACGCTTTGCCCGGGCGTGCCCACCCTAGACGATCCCGCCGCGCTCGCACAGGGGTCGCAGGACCTTCGGGCCACGACGCTCACGACGCCAGTGGTATACAAGGGACAGCCCGGCCATCCGCATCCCCGCCCTGGAGATACCCATGACCCGCACGCCCCTGCTGCTCGCCCTCGGCCTGGTGCCGATCCTTGCCACCTCCGCCTGCAATGCCGCCGACCCGGCCGCCAACGGCGCCCAGACTGCGGCGCCCGCAGCCTCCACCACTGCCGACCAGCGCCCGTTCACCGCAACCGAAATCAGCCGGTTCGACCAGCCGTGGGCGATGACCTTCCTGCCGGACGGCAGCCTGCTGGTCACCGAAAAGCGCGGCAAGCTGCAGCACCTGGACCTGGCCAGCGGCCAGAAGCACGAGATCACCGGCGTTCCGAAGGTCGCTTACGGCGGCCAGGGCGGCTTCGGTGACGTGATCCTGCACCCGCAATTCGCGAGCAACCACGTGATCTACCTCAGCTATGCCGAGGAAGGCACGCTGGACACCCGCGGCGCCGCCGTGGCCCGTGCCACGCTGGCGCTGGACGCCAACGGTGCCGGCCAGCTGAAGGACCTGAAGGTGATCTGGCGACAGAGCCCGAAGGTGAGTGGTGAAGGTCACTACGGCCATCGCCTTGCTTTTGGCCCGGACGGCAAGCTGTGGATCAGCTCCAGCGAGCGCCAGAAGTTCGATCCGGCGCAGGACATGGGCGGCAACCTCGGCAAGATCATCCGCCTCAACGATGATGGCAGCCTGCCCGCCGACAACCCGTTCGCCTCGCAGGGCGGCGTGGCCGCGCAGGTGTGGTCACTGGGCCACCGCAACATCCTCGGCATGGCCTTCGATGCCAACGGCAAGCTGTGGGCACACGAGATGGGCCCGGCCGGCGGTGACGAACTGAACCTGATCGTGCGCGGCGCCAACTACGGCTACCCGATCGTTTCCAATGGTGACCATTACGACGGCCGGCCGATTCCCGACCACGACACGCGCCCGGAATTCGCCGCGCCGAAGGTGACCTGGACGCCAGTGATCTCGCCGGCCGGCTTCGTGATCTACAGCGGCAACCTGTTCCCGCAGTGGAAGGGCAGCGGCTTCATCGGCGGCCTGTCCTCCACCTCGCTGGTGCGCGTGGCCTTCGACGGCGACAGCGCGCGCGAAGCCGAACGCTTCAACATGGGCGAGCGCATCCGCGAAGTGGAACAGGGCCCGGATGGCGCCCTGTGGCTGCTGGAAGACGGCAGCAAGGCGCGCCTGCTGAAGCTCACCCCGAGCACCTGAGGTAGTGCCGGTCGCTGGCCGGCACGTTTGTCTGCAACGGCCCCGCACGCGGGGCCGCCTGCGTTCATTGGATGGTGATGACCTTCACCTCGGTCTTCGTGCAGGCCTGGTCCAGGCACTGCCCGTTCAACCACACCTGGCCGCTGCCGATCATCACGCCCTGCTGGTTGACGAACACCTTGCCGAAATCCTGCTCGGACACCGCCTTGACCACCGCCGGGGTGATGATCTTCTCGTAGTTGCGCTGGAACTCACCGGGGCCGGTGATCTTCTTTCCGCCACCGACGTTCAATGGAAAGCGCACTTCCTCGACCACCGCAGCGCGATCGCCGCCAACCACGGCGGCCTTGAACGCATTGAAGACCTTCTCGAACTGCACCGCATCGCCAAGCAGCGTTTCGATGCGCGCGCGTGCGTCTTCGGCGGGCGCTTCCGCTGCGGGCGCGGCCGGTGCCGAAGCAGCGGGTTCAGTGGCAGATGCCGCAGGCGTTGCCGGGGCGCTGGCCTCCATCGGCGGCGGTGCATCCGCCGCAGGCTCGGCCGGCGGTGCCGCCGGCTGCGAGCAGGCGGCCAGCACCAGGGCGGGAATCAGACAAGCCATCCGGCGCATGCGCGCACTCCATCGAAACAGGGAGCCCGATGGTAGCGCCGCCGCGGTGAGGACAACAAAAAGGGGACGGAGGGGATTAAGTCGTTAGTGGCACAAACGACTTAATCCCCTCCGTCCCCTTTTTCTTCGATCAGGCCTTCAGCAGCTCGAACTGCACGGCTTCGCCGGCCGCCGAGGACGCGCAGACCCACAGATCGAAGTGGCCCGGCTCGGCACGCAGCACGCCGTCGCGGCCGGTGAAGGCCAGCTGCTCGCGGGTGAGGGTGAACACCACGTCGGTCGACTCGCCTGGCTGCAGTGCCACCTTGCGGAAGTCCTTCAGTTCACGCACCGGACGCACGCGGCTGGCCACGCGGTCGTGGATGTACAGCTGCACCACTTCCTCGCCGGCCACGTCGCCGCTGTTGGTCAGGGTGGTGGTGATGGTCAGGGTGTCGTCCCAGCCGAGCTGCGCCGCACTCAGCCGCGGCACGCCGTAGGCGAAGGTGGTGTAACCGATGCCGTGGCCGAACGGGTACAGCGGCTCGTTCGGAATCTCGCGCCAGCGAGCCTTGAACTCCGACATGGTCGGCAGTTCCGGGCGGCCGGTGCGCGGGTGGTTGTAGAAGTACGGCTGCTGGCCGGACACCTGCGGGAAGCTGACCGGCAGGCGGCCGGACGGGCTGTAGTCGCCGAACAGCACATCAGCCACGGCATGGCCGGTCTGCGTGCCCAGGTACCAGGTCACCGCCACGGCCTGCGCATTGCGCACCGCGCCCTGCAGTGCCAGCGCGCGGCCGTTGCGCAGCAGCACCACCAGCGGCTTGCCGGTCATCGCCACCGCCTCGGCCAGTGCCTGCTGTGCCGGCGGCAGGGTGATCTCCACGCGCGACTGCGCTTCACCGCTGTAGCGCTGCGGTTCGCCCAGCGCCAGCACCACCACGTCGGCGCGCAGCGCGGCAGCCACCGCTGCTTCGGTGCCGCCCGGAATGGCAGTTTCCAGTTCGCAGCCCGGCACGATCTCCAGCAGCGCTTCATCGCCGATGGCGGCGCGCACGCCGGTTTCCAGGTCCACGTAACGCTGCTTGTCGCCGAACAGGGTCCAGCAGCCTTCAATGTTCTCGCGGTCCTGCACGAACGGACCGATCAGCGCGATCTTCTGCCCGGTCTTCTGCAACGGCAGCACGTTGTCGCGGTTGTTCAGCAGCACGATCGAACGGCGCGCGGCATCGCGCGACAGTTCGTCATGCGCGGCGAGGTACGAGGTATCGGCTTCGCGCGCCGGGTCCAGCGAACGGTACGGGTCGTCGAACAGGCCGATGGTTTCCTTCAGCCACAGGATGCGGCGCACGCCCTCATCCAGTACCGCCATCGGCACCTCGCCGCTCTCGACCAGGCCCGGCAGGTGCTCGGCGTAGAAGCCGCTCTGCATGCTCAGGTCCAGGCCGGCGGTGAACGCCTTGGCGGTGGCATCGCGGTCGTCGGCGGCATAGCCGTGCGCGACCAGTTCCATATCGGCGGTGTAGTCGGAGATCACCACGCCCGGGAACTTCCATTCACCGCGCAGGATGTCGGTCAGCAGTTCGGCGTTGGCACTGGCCGGCACGCCGTTGATGTCGTTGAACGAGGACATCACGGTGATCGCGCCGGCGTCGAAGGCGGCCTTGAACGGCGGCAGGTGCACGTCGCGCAGGGTCTGCGGCGAGATGTCCACCATGTTGTATTCCATGCCGGCCATCACCGCGCCATAGGCGGCGAAGTGCTTCGGCGTGGCCAGCAGCGAATCGGCGGCGCGCAGGTCGCTGCCCTGGAAGCCGCGCACGCGGGCGGCGGCAAAGGCACAGCCCAGCACCACGTCCTCACCGGCACCTTCGGCGCCACGGCCCCAGCGCTGGTCGCGGGCGATGTCCACGGCCGGGGCATAGGTCCAGTGCAGGCCGGCAGCGGTGGCCTCGATGGCGGTGGCGCGCGCGGTGCGCTCGGCCAGCGCCGGCTCGAAGCTGGCGGCCTCGCCCAGCGGAATCGGGAACACGGTGCGCATGCCGTGGATGACGTCGGCCGCCAGGATCACCGGGATGCCCAGGCGGCTCTCTTCGGTGGCGACCTGCTGGATCCGGCGGCCCAGTTCGGCGCCCACACCATTGAACAGCGAGCCGACCTTGCCCTCGCGCACCTGCTGCAGCACCTGGTCGGCATTGCGCACGTTGGCTTCCGGGTTCACGTCCGGGGCGAACGGGCGGACCATGTCCGCGAAGACACCCAGCTGGCCGACCTTTTCCTCGACGGTCATCTGGGCAATGAGGGATTCGATGCGATCGGAGGCCACCGGCAGTCCTTGATGAAAACGTTTACAAGCCCGGCATTCTAGCGATCCCGGGCGATTTGGCGAGGGGTTTGTTCATTCAGTTTCAGCCACCAGCGGGGTCCGTATTGCCCCGCCGGGGGCACCGCAGCTTACTCCGAGCCGGCCAGCTGGCGCTGCCCGGCCATCAACATGGCGTCGCTGGAGGCCTGGAATACCCGCAGGCCGAAGGCCGGCAGGATCGCCAGCAGGTGGTCGAAGATGTCCGACTGCACCGCCTCGTACTCGCCCCAGGCGGTGCTGCGGGTGAAGCAGTACAGCTCCAGCGGCAGGCCTTCGGTGGTCGGCTGCAGCTGGCGTACCAGCAGGGTCATGTCGGTATGGATGCCCGGGTGGCTGCGCAGGTAGCGCTCCACATAGGCCCGGAACGTACCCAGGTTGGTCACCCGGCGGCTGTTGACCTCGGCCACGCCCTGCTCGCGCAGGCGCCCGTTCCACTGCCCCAGCTCCTGCTCCTTGGCCTGCAGGTAGTCGCGCAGCAGCGCGAATTCACCGAGGAAGGCCAGGTCGCCCTCGTCCAGGAAACCGACGCTGTGCTGGTCCAGGTACAGCGCGCGCTTGATCCGGCGCCCACCCGCCTCCTGCATGCCGCGCCAGTTCTTGAACGACTCGGTCACCAGCTTCTTGGTGGGGATGGTGGTGATGGTCTTGTCGAAGTTCTGCACGGTGATGGTGTGCAGGGCGATGTCGATCACATCACCGTCAGCGTTCTGGCTGGGCATCTCGATCCAGTCACCGATGCGCACGCGACCATCGCCACTGATCTGTACGCTGGCCACCAGCGACAGGATGGTGTCCTGGAAGATCAGCATCAGCACTGCGGTGGCGGCGCCGAGACCGGTGACCAGATAGCGGAGGTCGACGCCGGCCAGGGTGGCAACGATCGACAGGCCGGCGATCACGAAGATGACGATCTTGGCGACCTGCAGGTACCCCTTGATCGGCTTGTTGCGTGCCTCGGGGCGGCGCTCGTAGAGATCATTGGCCGCATCCAGCGCATGCGAGATGGCCAGCACCACGGTCAGGATCGCCCACGCCTGGCAGGCGCCGATGATGAAGCTCACCAGCCCCGGCGGCAGGTCCGGCACGATGCGGATGCCCGAGGCGATCACCTGGCTGGGCACCACATTGGACAGACGCGAGATCACCCGCATCAGGTGGCTGCCGCGGCCGGTATCAGCGCCCGGCAGGCGGCTGAGCAGGCGTCGCAGCCCGCGCAGCAGGATGCGCTTGGTCACCCAGTTGGCCAGGCCAGCGGCGATCAGCAGCGCCGAGATCATCAACGCCAGGTAGGCGCCAGGATAGGGTTCCAGTGTGTTCCGCAGCCGTTCCAGCCACTGTACCGCCACCACCGCGTCCACCATCGGTTGTCTCCTGTCTGTTTCGTTGTTGCCAAGGTTGCCGGCCAGCGGCCGGCACTACCGGGGTTGCTGGCCAATGGCCGGCACGACCGGGTCAGTCCCGCGTGCGTTCGATGATCACGCCCACCGCGCGCGCGCCGCGCACCGCGCCCGGCTTGCTCAGCTTCAGGCGCAGCCACTTCACGTCGAATTCGTCCAGCACGATCTGCGCGCAACGTTCGGCCAGGGTCTCGACCAGGCCGAACTCCGACTCGCGCACGAACTGTTCCAGGCGCTTGCTCACCGCCTTGTAGTTCAGGGTGTGGGCGATGTCATCGGTGGCTGCGGGGCGACGGTTGTCGAAGCCCATTTCCAGGTCGAACACCAGGTCCTGGCGGATCCGCCGCTCCCAATCGTAGATGCCGATCAGGGCGTCGATCGTCAGCCCCTCGATGAAAACCTTGTCCATTGCGGTTACCAGCCGAATACAGACGGCCATGGTACCGGCACGGCGGTGAGCCTGCCCGGAACGGGCGGCGGGCCACCGGCGTGGGGCGGCCCGGAAAAAACAAAGGGCCCTGCTAGCGGGGCCCTTTGGTACCTCTCAACGTCCCCGGGGGGAGCTGGAATCCAGCCGCGAGTCCCGGAGCACACGATGCAGATCGTGACGTTCATTTCCTCTACGGTCCAGAGTCAATCACGACATACTGGAGGAAGCCCAAGGCGATACAGGAATTTTGCTGCCTGACACGGCGGCATTGCCCGATATCACGCCTGCGGCAACCAGCGCAGGCTAGTGATCCGCCATGTGGTCCCGTATTTGATGAGAGAGCAACGAATCCTGCAGGCAGCGCTGTCACGCCCACGGTGGGCGACGTACAAACGCATTGCATACCGGCACTGTTTGGACGCCGCCTCACTTTACGTATGGAACATGCAGATGTGCGGCGCGCTGCTATCTCCCCTGCACATCTGTGAAATCGTAATCCGCAATGCGGTGGCCGCGGCGCTGGCGCATACCTTCGGGCCGCGCTGGCCCTGGCATCCTGCACTGCTGCAGCGGATGCCAGCAGATGGCGCGTTGTCGGCCTTGCAGGATATCCATAGACAGGCAGATCCTCGGATGGACACTCCGGAGATCATCGCCAGTCTTCGTTTCGCTTTCTGGCAGCAGCTTTTCACGCGGCGCTTCGAGGGAGCCATCTGGGCGCGGGGCTTGAAGATTGCGTTGCCGAACGCGCCACAGGATGCTCTCAGCGTGGTCCGCACGAACATCCACGCTGACCTCGACCGCATCCGCCACCTGCGCAACCGCATCGCCCATCACGAGCCCATCCTCGAGCGCGACATCGGCGCCGACCTGGCCGCGATCGGGCGGCTGATCCATGCCCGCTGCCCACACACGCTGGGCTGGCTGCAGCGCCATGAGCGGGCGACAACCGTGCTGGCGGCGTCGCCGTTGGCAGTGCATCGGTAATGCGTCCGCCGGCCGTGGCCCGACGCTACCGGTTCACACCGCCGGCAGGGTCGCCATGTCCCAGCGCGGGGTCACATCCACCTTCGGCGGGCTGTGCTGGCCAGCCTGCAGGCGCAGCGCGCCGGCGAAGGCGATCATCGCGCCGTTGTCGGTGCACAGTGCCGGCCGCGGGAAGCAGGCGCGGCCGCCGAGGCGCTCGGCCATCTGCTGCAGGCGGGCGCGCAGGCGCTTGTTGGCGCCGACGCCGCCGGCCACCACGATCACGTTGGTGCCCGCCGCTTCCAGCGCGCGCTCGCACTTGATCGACAGGGTCTCGACCACCGCATCTTCAAAGCCCCGGGCGATGTCGGCACGGGTCTGCTCGCTCTGGTCGCTGTCGCGCCAGGCCATCAGGACCTGGGTCTTCAGGCCGGAGAAGCTGAAATCCAGCCCCGGGCGGTCGGTCATCGGCCGCGCGAAGCGATACGCGCCCGGCGTGCCCTGCTCGGCCAGCCTGGCCAGCTGCGGGCCACCAGGGTACGGCAGCCCCATCAGCTTGGCGGTCTTGTCGAAGGCCTCGCCGGCCGCATCGTCCAGGGTTTCGCCCAGCAGGCGGTACTGGCCGATCGCATCCACCGCCACCAGCTGGGTATGGCCACCGGACACCAGCAGTGCCACGAACGGCGCTTCCGGCGGGTCGTCTTCCATCAGCGGGGCCAGCAGGTGGCCTTCCATATGGTGTACGCCCACGGCCGGTACCTCCAGCGCCCAGGCCAGCGAACGCGCCACGCCCGCGCCCACCAGCAGCGCGCCGACCAGGCCGGGACCGGCCGTATAGGCCACGCCATCGATATCACCTACCCCCAGACCGGCTTCGGCCAGGGTCTGGCGCACCAGCGGCAGCAGCTTGCGGACGTGGTCGCGGCTGGCCAGCTCTGGCACCACACCCCCGTATTCGGCGTGCAGGGCGATCTGGCTGTAGACCGCATGGGCGCGCAGGGCCGCGCTGCCGGACAGGCCGGTGTCATACACCGCCACGCCGGTCTCATCACAGGAAGATTCGATGCCAAGGACTCGCATGCCTGCTATTATGACGCCCCTGCCGCCCCCTCGGGGGATGTGCAGATCTCACTGCTTTCGAACTTCCGGCCCGTATTCAGGGTTGGCCGCTTGCAGTTTGTCTATTCGCCGCTATAATGTGCGGCTCGCCGGGCGTGACCCGGTTCTACTGTGTCCCGGAGATTCCATGCCCAGCGTCAAAGTCCGCGAGAACGAGCCCTTCGAGTTTGCTCTTCGCCGCTTCAAGCGCACTTGCGAAAAGGCCGGTGTGCTGGCCGAAACCCGCAAGCGCGAGTTCTACGAAAAGCCGACCCAGGAGCGCAAGCGCAAGGCCGCCGCTGCTGTGAAGCGTCAGCTGCGCCGCTCGTCGCGCGACGTCACCAAGCGTCAGCGCCTGTACTGATCGGACGCATCTTCATTGCGGCGGGCCTGCCTGTCGCGATGGAGCCGAAGCCGGCACGCGCGAGCGTCGCCGGCTTTTTGCGTTTCCGGGTTCGGGCATCCGCCCCCGCCCCACCTACCACCACGAGGTTCCTCATGAGCATGAAGCAGCAGCTCACCGAAGACATGAAGGCCGCCATGAAGGCGGGCGAGAAGCACAAGCTGGGCGTGATCCGCCTGATCAATGCCGCCATCAAGCAGCGCGAAGTGGACGAGCGCATCGAACTGGACGACACCGCCGTGATCGCCGTGCTCGACAAGATGGTCAAGCAGCGCAAGGACTCGGTCAGCCAGTACGAAGCCGCCAACCGCGAAGACCTGGCCGAGATCGAGCGCGCCGAGATCGTGGTCATCGAAGCCTACCTGCCGGCCAAGATGGGCGAAGCCGAGATCGTGGCCGCCATCCAGGCCGCCATCGCCGAAACCGGCGCCTCCGGCCCGGCCGACATGGGCAAGCTGATGGGCGCACTGAAGCCCAAGCTCGCCGGCCAGGCCGACATGGGCCTGGTTTCCAAGCTGGTCAAGCAGCTGCTGGCGTAATCCAGCACTTGCGGTCGGATCCCTTCCGCGACACGGAAGGGCTCTGACCCCATTGATGCACCCGCTTCACCGCACCTTCGTCGGTCGCCTGCTACAACCGCACACATGGTTGAACCCGAGCCCAACGTTCCCGTGTCACTGCGCAAGTACATCAAGCGCCTGCAGGACAGCTTCCCGATGGCGGTGGCCAAGCGCTTCATCGACGTCGACGTGCTGACCCAGGCAGCTTCCGTCTCCTTCTACGCCCTGCTGTCGATGGCACCGTTGCTGGTGCTGCTGCTGTGGCTGACCGCCTCGCTGTACCCGCCGGCCCAGCAGGCACTGATCGACCAGATCAGCTCGGTGGCCGGCAGCAGCGCGGCCACCGTGGCCGAAACCGTTCTGAAGAACGCCGACAACCAGCCGGATGTCGGCTCGCTGGCGGGTGTGTGGAGCACGCTGCTGCTGTTCGTCGGCGCCACCGCCGTGTTCGCCCAGCTGCAGAACGCACTGAACCTGATCTTCCGCACCAGCGGCGAGCGCCTGGAAGGCCTCAAGGCCTGGCTGCGCAAGCGCGTGTTCTCGTTCGGCGTGGTGCTGGCGCTGGGCTTCCTGCTGATCCTGTCGATGACCGCCACCACGGTGCTGCAGGTGGCCTTCGCGCAACTGCCCTCGATCCTGCCCGCGCTGGGGTACGTCACGAGCCTGCTGCTGTACGCAGTCGGCTTCGCCTTCATGTACCACTACCTGCCCGACCGTCGCGTGGCGTGGCGCCAGGCCTTCATCGGCGGCGTCATCACCTCGGCACTGTTCGCACTGGGGCGGTACGGCATCGGCGTCTACATCGCCACCGTGGCCCCCGGCAGTGCCTACGGCTCGATGGGCGCGCTGGTGATCTCGCTGGTCTGGATCTACTACGCCACCGTCGTGTTCTTCGTTGGTGCCCTGATGACGGCGGTGATCGATGAGCGCCTGCGCGCGCGTCATCACCTGGCCGCAGCCGGCATTGATCCGGCAACCGCCAGCCAGGTGCCCGACAGGGGGTAAACTAGGCCGACCGCCCCCGGTTCCGTCGCGTGGTCCTGCACCGCGCCCTGCCCTGTTGCCCATGGCCCGTATCCCCGACGCTTTCATCGACGACCTGCTCGCCCGCACCGACATCGTCGAGGTGGTGGGCAGCCGCGTGCCGTTGAAGCGCCAGGGCAAGGAGTACGCCGCGCGCTGCCCGTTCCATGACGAGCGCTCCGCGTCGTTCACGGTCTCGCCCACCAAGCAGTTCTATCACTGCTTCGGCTGCGGCGCGCACGGCACCGCGATCAGCTTCCTGATGAACTACGACCGCCTCGAGTTCCTCGACGCGGTGGATGAGCTGGCCAAGCGCGCGGGCATGGAAGTACCGCGCAACGAGAACCCGCGCAGCCCCCAGCAGCAGGACGACAGTCGCGAGCTGTATTCGGCACTGGATGCCGCTGCCCGGTTCTTCCAGAAGAACCTGGAAGGCAGCGACAAGGCACGCAGTTACCTTGATGGGCGTGGCGTGGACGAAGAGAACCGCGCGCGCTTCCAGATCGGCTACGCCCCGGATGGGTACAGCGGCCTGCGCGATGCACTGGGCAAGGACGAGCGGCGCATGAAACTGCTCGACCGCGCCGGCCTGTTCTCGAAGAACGACCGCGGCCACGTCTACGACAAATTCCGCGACCGGGTGATGTTCCCGATCTTCGACCGCCGTGGCCGGGTGATCGCCTTCGGTGGCCGCGTGTTCGAGAAGGATGACGGCCCCAAGTACCTCAACTCGCCCGAAACCGCGCTGTTCCACAAGGGCCGCGAACTGTACGGCCTGTGGCAGGTGCGCCAGGCCAACCAGAAGATCGAGCGGTTGATCGTGGTCGAGGGCTACATGGACGTGGTCTCGCTGTTCCAGTTCGGTGTCACCCAGGCGGTGGCAACACTGGGTACCGCAACCACGCCGGACCATGCCGAGCTGCTGTTCCGCAACGCGCCGGACGTGTTCTTCTGCTTCGACGGCGACGCCGCCGGCCGCCGCGCCGGCTGGAAGGCGCTGGAGTCGGTGCTGCCGCGCATGAAGGACGGCCGCCAGGCCTTCTTCCTGTTCCTGCCCGATGGCGAGGACCCCGACACCATCGTGCGCAAGGAAGGCGCCGAGGCCTTCAACGAGCGCCTGAAGCAGGCCACGCCGCTGTCGCAGTTCTTCTTCGATGAACTGACCCGCGAGATCAACCTGGGCACGCTGGACGGCAAGGCGCGCCTGGCCGAACGCGCAAAGCCGATGCTGGCGCAGATTCCCGACGGTGCCTTCGGCGACCTGATGAAGCAGCAGCTGGCGCAGCTGACCGGGCTCGGCGGCAACGCCCAGGCTGCACGCACGCCGATGCCGCAACGCCAGCCTTCGCGCACGATCCAGCCAGTGGCCAGGCGCAGCCTGGTGCGCGGCGCGATCGCCGTGCTGCTGCAGCAGCCGTCGCTGGCGCTGACCCTGGGCGGCAAGCATCACTTCCAGGGCCTTCGCCTGCCGGGTGTGGAACTGCTGCTGGAGCTGCTGGGGCTGGTCGAACAGCGCCCGGACATCAGCACCGGCGCCCTGCTGGAACACTTCGACGGCCGCGAGGAACAGGCCTCGCTGCATACATTGGCCGCACAGACGCTGCCCGGCACCGAAGCCAGCTGGACCCAGGAACTGCACGACGCAGTGGCCCAGCTGGAGAAACAGCTGCTGGTGCAACGTCTGGAGGAGTTGTTGGCAAAGCAGCGCCAGCAGGGCCTGGACGATACTGACAAATACGAACTGCGCGAGCTGCTCAAGGCCCGCGCCGGGCTGCGCCTGTAGCAGCAGAACGTTTCACGGAGAGGACCATGCTGCTGCGCCTGACCTGCCTGCTGTTGTTGTCGCTCTGCCTGCCACTGACGGCCCTGGCCGAAGACGTGCCTCTCAACGAAGTCCGTCCCGGCCTGTATGCCGGTGGCCAGCCCAGTGCCGCACAGCTGCAGGCCTTGGCCGCACGGGGCGTACGCACGGTGATCGACCTGCGCCAGCCCGACGAGGACCGGGGCTTCGATGAAACCCGCGCGGCCGAATCGCTGGGCCTGCGCTATGTGCGCATTCCGGTGGCCGGCGCCGAGGGCCTGGATACGGCCAATGTGCGCGCGGTGCACCAGGCCCTGCAGCAGAGCCAGGGGCCGGTGCTGCTGCACTGCGCCTCCGGCAACCGCGCCGGTGCCGTGCTCGGCCTGGTCAATGCCCACTACGAACATGCCAGCCCGGAGCAGGCGCTTCAGCTCGGCCAGCGCGCCGGCCTGAAGTCGCTGGAAGCCGCCACCCGCCAGCGCCTGGCCACACCGGTCACTTCGCCCTGAACAACCCTCCGCACCAAGGACTCTGCCCACCATGACCCGCTGGTGGTCGCGCCTGCGACCGGACAACTTCACCCTCGCCCTGCTGTGCACCGTCGGCCTGGCCTCGCTGCTGCCGATGAAGGGCGCCGCCGCCATCGTGCTCGACGATGTCACCACCGTCGCCATCGCCGCGCTGTTCTTCCTGCATGGCGCGCGCCTGCCGCGCGAGTCGATCATCGGCGGCATGCTGCACTGGCGGCTGCACCTGACCATCCTGGCCTGCACCTTCCTCCTGTTCCCGCTGCTCGGGCTGATGTTCAAGCCGCTATCGGGCTGGCTGCTGACCCCGGAGCTGTACCTGGGCGTGCTGTTCCTGTGCACCCTGCCCTCCACCGTGCAGTCGTCCATCGCGTTCACCTCGATGGCGCATGGCAACGTGCCCGCAGCGGTGTGCAGTGCCTCGTTGTCGAGCATTCTCGGCGTATTCCTGACCCCGCTGCTGCTGACCGCGCTGGCGGGCACCTCCGGCGGCGTGCACGACCCGCTGCATGCGATCGGCGGCATCATGCTGCAGCTGCTGGTGCCGTTCGTGGCCGGCCACCTGCTGCGGCCGTGGATTGCCGGCTGGGTGGAAAAGCAGCGCGCGCTGCTGCGTTACACCGACCAGGGCACGATCCTGCTGGTGGTGTACTCGGCGTTCGGCGAGGCGGTGACCGAAGGACTGTGGAGCAAGACGCCGCTGCTCTCGTTGCTGGCCGTGGCGGTCGTGGCCGCCGTGCTGCTCGGCATCGCCATGCCGCTGATCACCTTCATCGCCCGCCGCCTGCGTTTCAACCGCGAGGACGAGATCGCCATCGTGTTCTGCGGCTCGAAGAAGAGCCTGGCCACCGGCGTGCCGATTGCCAAGGTGCTGTTCGCCGGCGGCAGCCTCGGCGCCATCGTGCTGCCAGTGATGATCTACCACCAGATCCAGCTCATCGTCTGCGGCGTGATCGCGCAGCGGTATGCGCGGCGCAAGCCCTGACAGGGCACGCGGGTTGTTCCGGGTAGACCATCCACGCATGGCGTGGATCTACTCCAAACCACGGATGGCGTGAACCACCAGTAGATCCACGCCATGCGTGGATGGGTTGCCTGACACTACGGATCCACGAGCGTGCCGACGCTCAGCTCCGGCATCCACACCCACAGGTCGTACGCCCGTTCCGCATGGGTATCGCCCCGCAGCCGCGGGGCCACCTGCTCTGGAAGTGGCCGCGCCATGCAACGGTCCGCGCACGCCCACGCCTGGCCACGCAGCGCACCCAACCGCACGCTGTAGATATCCAGGTCCCGCAGCTGGGAGGCCATCGGCCGCCTCTGCATTTCCGGCGGCATACCTTCCGGCCGCCGCAGCATGGCGTGGACATTGCCAGTCAGCACCAGCATGCGTGCATTGTCTGGCAACCCTCGATAGAGCCGTCGCAATTCGGCTGCCATGAAGTCATCGCGCGTCTGGTTGCCGCCACTGCTGGCATTGACGTCATAGCCAACCACTTCGATCACGCGCCCCTGCGCCTTCAGCACACGGAGGCCTTCGATCATCGCCAGCATGTCGCGGCTACGGCGACCATCATGCTGGTCATCGCGCACGGTCCAGAACGCGCGGCCGTGCAGGTGCCGGCGCGCCCTGGCCCCGCCATCGGATTCCAGATAGTCGCGCAGCACAGGGTTCTCGGCGCGTGGCAGTTCCAGCGCCAGCAGGACCGGGCCGTTGCGGCTGTAGTCGTCCACCAGCTGGCGTACCAGCAACGGGGTCTCGCGGGTGCCGTGGAATTCGCCCAGTACCAGCAGGCGGTGCTCACCGGCATGCTGGCGGATCTGCGCGGCGGTGTCATCGGCATGCGCGGTGAGGGCCACACCCAGCGCCAGCAGCAGCGCGGTGGTCCAACGGAAGATCGAATGCATCCCTACGCCTTCCTTTCCTTTGCGGTCAGGAACAGCAATGGCGACGCAGCAACCGCGGTTCAAGTAGATCCACGCCGTGCGTGGATGCTCCCGCCATCAGACCGGGCCTGAGTCGAGCGTGGCTCGACTCTACAAAGGGCAGCCCCTCACAACCAGGGCAGGATCCAGTGGTCCACCAGCAGGAAGGCGAACAGCGCCATCAGGTACACGATGGAGTAATAGAACATCTTCATCGAGAACAATTCGTCCGGCGGGTTGAGCATGCGCCAGGCATACCAGAGGAACACCGCGTTGAGCACGATCGCGCCGCCCAGGTAGAACGCACCGCTCATGCCCACCAGGTACGGCAGCAGGCAGACCAGCGCCAGCACCACCGAATACACCATGATCTGCTTGCGGGTATGCACCACGCCGTGGGTCACCGGCAGCATCGGGATCTCCGCCTTGGCGTAGTCCTCGCGGCGGAAGATCGCCAGCGCCCAGAAGTGCGGCGGGGTCCAGATGAAGATGATCAGCACCAGCAGCGACGAGTACGCCCAGTCCGACGAACCCTGCATGCCGGTCACTGCGGCCCAGCCCAGCATCGGCGGCATCGCGCCGGCCAGGCCACCGATGACGATGTTCTGCGAGGTCGCACGCTTGAGGTACACGGTGTAGATCACCGCGTAGCCGATCAGCGAGGCGAAGGTCAGCACGGCGGTGATCAGGTTCACCCACAGCACCAGGATGGTCATCGACAGCACGATCAGCACGCCGGCAAACACCAGCACCTGCCATGGCTTGACCTTGCCCACCACCAGCGGACGCCACGAGGTGCGCGCCATCTGCGCATCGATGTGTGCGTCCAGCAGCTGGTTGATGGCGGCTGCGGCCGAGGCCGCCAGCCAGATGCCGAGGAAACCGAGCACACCGGCGCGCACCTGCTCCCAGCTCGGCACGCCCGGAATGGCCAGGACCATGCCGACCAGGGCGGTGAAGACGATCAGGGCAACGACCTTGGGCTTGGTCAGGTCCCAGTACTGGCGGTAATTGGAAAACATGGAGTCAGTCCGGGGCGCGCAGGCGGGCCAGCAGGCTGACCAGCACGAACAACAGGGCAACGGCCACGCCGTTGTGGGCCACCGCCACTTCCAGCGGCAGCGCCAGCTTCACGTTGAGGATGCCGAGGGTGACCTGCAGCACCAGCAGCGCGATCAGCGCGCTGGCCCAGCCACGCATGCTCGGCAAGCGGAACAGGCGCACGCCCAGCCACAGCAGGTAGACGGCCACCACCACCGCGAACAGCCGGTGCGCCATCTGGATGGCGATACGCGAGGCGCCATCCAGCACGCCGCCTTCGTAATCCACGCCGATGCCGCGCCACAGGGTGAAGCCTTCGACGAAGTTGTGCTGCGGCCACCACTGGTTGGCACAGCGGGGGAAGTTGTCCAGCGAGGCGCTGCCGCCGCCGCAGGCCAGCGCCGCGTAGTTGGCACTGACCCAGCCGCCCAGTGCGATCTGGGTGACCAGCACCGCCACGCCGATGCGCAGCACCCACTTCAGCTTCGGCGCTTCGGCCAGGGTGATCGGCATGTGCGTGGCGCGCCAGGCCATCCAGACCAGCAGCGCGAACATCAGCATGCCGCCCAGCAGGTGCCCCATCACCACGATGGGCTTGAGCAGCAGGGTCACCGTCCACATGCCCAGCAGGGCCTGGAAGATCACCACGGCCAGGGTCAGCAGTGCAGCGCGCGCCAGGTCGATGTTGCTCCAGCGCAGCGCGGCGATCAGCAGGATCGCCTCGCCGATCAGAGCCAAGGTACTGGCGGTGCCATGCCAGCCCATCATGTACAGGGGTATGCCGGCGGCCACCAGCACGCAGGCGGTCACCACCGCCGTGCTTCCGAATCGCCGCTTGCGCGTGGCCAGCAGCGCCAGGGTCAGGATCTCGATGCCCAGTGCGCCGGCCAGGAAGCGGTGCACCTGTTCACGCCAGGCCTTGTGGGTCTCCAGCGGGCGGATCTCCGCCGCCGGGTGGCCGATGGTCTCTTCCACGTGCTGCGGCCAGGTGGCCTGGCCATAGCAGGTCGGCCAGTCCGGGCAGCTCAGGCCGGCATCGGACAGGCGCACGAAGGCGCCGAACATGATCGTGCTCGCGGTCATGATCATGGCGAACCACGCCAGGCGGTGGAAATTGCGGTGCAGCGCCGGACGCGCGGAAAGGCTCATCAAACGGGACTCACTTCAGTTTCAGCAACGTGGCCATGTCCTTGCGCAGGCCACCGAGGTCGGTGCCCGGGGCATGACGCATGATCACGAAGCCGTTCGGATCGATCACGTAGACCGGCAGGCCAGCCGGATCGTCGACGCCGGGCAGGGCCGCGCGCAGTGCTGGCGACGGAGCCAGCGGCCGCAGCGCGGGCAGCGAGGCGATCGACGCCGGTGGCGTTCCCAGCCACAGGATTTCGACATTATCGGCGTTATGGCCGAACAGCTGCCACACCTTGCCCAGTCCCTGCGACAAAGTGACGCACTGCGCGTCGCAGGCACCGGCCGGCGCCACCAGCAGGCGCCAGGTACGGGCTTCGGGGTTCCACGGGTACGGCTGGCCGTTGGCCAGGGTCGGCGCCTGCTGGCGCAGGTCCACCGGCGGCTTCAGCAGCTGGCCGGCATTGCGGTGCCCGGTGGGCTGCCAGCCAGAGAAGCGCAGCACGGCGGCCAGCGCCATCGCCCCGAAGAACACGGCAAACAGCAGCACCAGGGTCCGGCGGCCGGAGCCGCGCGCCTGCGGGGACGTAGCAGTGTTCATGCGGGGCATTTTCTCATGGTTGGGTGAGGGATGCGGGTGTGACGCCGCGGTAGTGCCGGCCGCCCGCCGGCATCCAGGAATGCGGGGGTTGCCGGCCAGCGGCCGGCACTACCGGGCAGCACGTCGCCTGCGCCACTCCAGTACCAGCGCGACCACCAGCACGGTCAGGGCCAGCCCGAACCACTGCACGGCGTAGCCCAGGTGGCGCTGCGGCGGCAGCGTGTTCGGCAGCAGGTCCAGGTCGCGTTCGTCGCCAAATGGCAGCGCCGGGTCCAGCCGCAGAACGCGATCGGGCAATGCCGGCAGGCCAAGCGCCGCCGCCAGGCCCTCGTCGGGCAAGCGGCTGGCCAGCCAACGCCCGGCCTCATCGGTAGCGGAGAACGCCGGGCCCAAGGCCAGCCCCGCCGACGGCGGCGGCGCCAGCAGGCCACGCACCGCCACCGGCGAAGGCGGCGACGGCACATCCGGCAGCCTGCGATCGGGCGGCAGCGCGCGCCAGCCCAGATCGACCAGCAGCACGCTGCCCTCGTCACTGCGGAACGGGCGATAGATCTTCACGCCCGCGCGGCCGTGCCGGGTCTGGTTGTCCAGCAGCACCACGCCGGGCAGGAAACGGCCGTGGTCGGCCACGCCGTGCAATGCGCCAGGTGCAGCCAGGGCCTGCGCCAGTGGCATCGCCTGTGCCACAGCTGGACCTTGTGCATCCAACATTGCCTGTTTGGCATGCATGCGCTGCAGCTGCCACAGCCCCAATGCGGTGAAACCAACCATTGCCAGCACCGCCAGCAGCCATGCGATCACGCGCGTGTGCTGGCGCATCATGACAAGTCCGCGCAAACGCGGTCAGATAGGCGCATCCACCCTGCCCTCGAGCCGCGCATGAGTGATTCGCTGAAGACCCTGCTGGTAATCGCGTTTCTGATCGTCATCGTCTGGAATCTGGGCGCCGGCCTGTATTACCTGCTGGTCGACCGCGGCCAGACCAAGCGCACGGTCAACGCACTGACGCGCCGCATCGCGGTGTCGGTTGCGTTGATCCTGCTGGTGATCGTGAGCATCTACATGGGCTGGATCAAACCGCACGGCATCGGCGGCTGAGGTCACCGATGCGTGCGCGGTCAAAGCACGTAGACGAACATGAAGAGCATCAGCCACACCACGTCGACGAAGTGCCAGTACCACGCGGCCGCTTCAAAACCGAAATGATTGTCGCGGGTGAAGTGTCCCTTGGCCGAACGCAGCCACATCACGATCAGCATGATCGTGCCCAGCAGCACGTGCGCGCCGTGGAAGCCGGTCAGCATGAAGAACGTTGAACCGTAGATGCCCGAGCCGAGCGTCAGGTTCAGTTCCTTGTAGGCGTGGATGTACTCCTCCGCCTGCAGGGTGAGGAAGCCCAGGCCAAGCACCACGGTCAGGCCCAGCCAGATCAGCAGCTGGCGGCGGTTGCCGGCCTTCAGCGCGTGGTGGGCGATGGTCAGGGTCACGCCGGAGGTCAGCAGGATCAGCGTATTGATCAGCGGCAGGCCCCAGGCCGGGATGGTCTGGAACGCGCCGCCGATCGCCGCGGGGCCGTTGGTCGGCCAGCCGGCGGAATAACCCTGCCAGAGCAGCTCGTTGGTCATCACCCCGCGGCCTTCGCCGCTCAGCCACGACAGGCCCAGGTTGCGGGTGTAGAACAGCGCACCGAAGAAGGCGCCGAAGAACATCACTTCGGAGAAGATGAACCAGATCATCCCCATCCGGAACGAGCCATCGACCTGGTGGTTGTAGTTGCCCGCCTGCGACTCGCGCACCACGTCGCTGAACCACCAGAATAACGTCAGCACCAGCATCGCGATGCCGATGTAGAAGGTCCAGCGTCCCCAGCTGGCATCGTTGAGCCAGCTGGCCACGCCCACCATGGTCACCATCATCGCGATGGAACCCACGAACGGCCATTTGCTCTGGGCCGGGACGAAGTACACGTTGGCGTCGGTCGGTGTCTGGGCCATGTCGGTATCCGGGTCAGGGTGCGGCGTGCGCGCCTTCCGAGGTGGCGGCCGGGGCCAGCCGATCGGACAGCGCGTCGTTGCGATAGAAGGTGTAGGACAAGGTGATCGTCTTGATCTCGGGCGGCAGGTCCGGATCGACGATGAAACGCACCGGCATGTCGCGCTTCTCGCCGGCCTGCAGCGTCTGCGCGGTGAAACAGAAGCACTCGGTCTTGCTGAAGAAGCCCGAGGCACGCGCCGGCGCCACCGAAGGCACCGCACTGCCGACCACCGCCTGCTGGCTGTCGTTGCGGGCGAAGTACAGCGCTTCGTTGAGTTCGCCGGGCACCACGTCCATGGTCAGCTGTTCGGGATGGAACGACCACGGCAGGCGCGAATTGACGCCGCCGTCGAACTCCACGCGCACGGTGCGCTTGCCGGTGGCGGCGCCTGCACTGGCTTCGCCACCGGGGCCGCGTTCCAGGCGCACACCGAACACCTTCTCGCAGGCGATGCGGTACAGCGGCACCAGCGAGAACGTGAGCAGGAACACCGCCACCGCCACACCGATCAGGCGCGGCAGCCCCGCACTGCGAGACGGTGTGCTGGCTGGCGCCTCGCTCATCGGCCGATCACCCCGCTGAGGATGAAGCCGACGTAGACCAGCACGGCGATGGCGCCGACCCACATCGCCGTGCGCCTGGCGCGCTGGCGTTGCTGTTCGATGCCGTGGCGTTGGGCTTCGGTCTGGCTTTGGCTTTGGCTTTGGCTTTGGTAGAGCCGACTGTTAGTCGGCTGCACTTCGCGAGTCGACTGACAGTCGACTCTACCGATCGGCAGCGGGCTCTCGTTATGCATGCCCCACCTCAATGCGTGATGTCGTCATGCGCCAGATCTCCCGGGCGGATGGTCGGCGGCGTGGTGAAGGTGTGCGCCGGTGCCGGCGACGGCAGCGTCCACTCCAGGCCGCGCGCGCCTTCCCAGGAACGGGCCTCGGCCTTCTCGCCGTTGCGCAGCGAGGACAGCAGGATCGCGGCCATCATGAACGGGGTGACGAACATGCCGAACGCACCGATCGAGCTGATCAGGTTCCAGTCGGCAAACGCTACGCTGTAGTCCGGAATGCGGCGCGGCATGCCGGCCAGGCCGAGGAAGTGCTGCGGGAAGAACAGCAGGTTGACGAACACGATCGACCACCAGAAGTGCACCTTGGCCCACTTCTCGCTGTACATCCGTCCCGTCCACTTCGGCCACCAGTAATACACCGCCGCGATCAGCGCGAACACCGCACCGGTCACCAGCACGTAGTGGAAGTGGGCGACCACGAAGTAGGTGTCGTGGTACTGGAAGTCGGCGGCGACGATCGCCAGCATCAGGCCGGAGAAGCCACCGATGGTGAACAGGATGACGAAGGCCACCGACCACAGCATCGGTGCCTCGAACGTCAACGAGCCCCGCCACATGGTGCTGACCCAGTTGAACACCTTCACCCCGGTCGGGATCGAGATCAGCATGGTGGCGAACATGAAGTAGATCTCGCCGCCCAGCGGCATGCCCACGGTGAACATGTGGTGGGCCCAGACGATGAACGACAGGAAGGCGATCGCGGCGGTCGCGTACACCATCGCCTGGTAGCCGAACAGCGGCTTGCGGCTGAAGGTCGGGATGATCTCGCTGACCACGCCGAAGGCGGGCAGGATCATGATGTAGACCTCGGGATGGCCGAAGAACCAGAAGATGTGCTGGTACATCACCGGGTCACCGCCACCGGCGGCATTGAAGAAGCTGGTGCCGAAGAACTTGTCGGTCAGCAGCATGGTCACCGCGCCGGCCAGCACCGGCATCACCGCGATCAGCAGGAAGGCGGTGATCAGCCAGGCCCAGCAGAAGATCGGCATTTTCAGCAGGTCGATGCCCGGCGCACGCATGTTGAGCACGGTGGCGATGATGTTGATCGCGCCCATGATCGAACTGATGCCGGCCACGTGGATGGCGAACACGCTGAAAGCGACGTTGTAGCCGCCCTGCAGCGACAGCGGCGGGTACAGCGTCCAGCCACCGGCCGGTGCACCGCCCGGCAGGAACAGGGTCAGCAGCAGCAGGCTGAATGCCACCGGCAGCAGCCAGAACGACCAGTTGTTCATGCGTGGCAGCGCCATGTCCGGCGCGCCGATCTGCAGCGGGATCATCCAGTTGGCCAGTCCGACGAAGGCCGGCATCACCCCGCCGAAGATCATCACCAGCGCATGCACGGTGGTCATCTGGTTGAAGAACTCGGGCTTGACGAACTGCAGGCCCGGCTGCGCCAGCTCGGCGCGGATCACCACGCTCATCGCCGCGCCGATGATGAACATGATGAAGCTGAAACCGAGGTACAGCGTGCCGATGTCCTTGTGGTTGGTCGAGAAGAACCAACGTTCGAAGAAGCTCTGGTGGTGATGGTGATCGTCGTGCCCAACTGCCGAGTGCGCCATTGCAAAACACCTCTCAGAATCGGTTGTCACCGCGGCCGCGAACGGCTGCGGGCTTTACATCACGCTCCGCTGGCCGCGGTGGCAGGCGCGCTGCCCGCTTCTGCAGCAGCAGGCGCAGCCGGTGCCTCGCCCGTCGGTGCAGTCGGTTCGGCAGGTGCCGCAGGCGTGGCGGGCTCGGCGGGCGGCGCCGGCTTGCGCTGCGCCAGCCACTGCTTGAACTCTTCCTTGGACACCGCCTCGACCACGATCGGCATGAAGCCGTGGTCCTTGCCACACAGCTCGGCGCACTGGCCGCGGTAGACACCCGGCTGCTCGATGCGGGTCCAGGCTTCGTTGATGAAGCCGGGGATGGCGTCCTGCTTCCAGCCCAGCGCCGGTACCCACCAGGCGTGGATCACGTCGTCGGAGGTGATGACGAAACGCACCTTGGTATCGACCGGCAGCACCAGGCGGTTGTCGACATCCAGCAGGTAGTGCGGATGGCTTTCGCGGGTCGGCACGATGCCGCTCTGCCGCACCCGGTCGGACTCGCGGTCCAGGCGGCTGGTGAAGGTGACGTTCTCGCCGAGGTATTCGTACTTCCACATCCACTGGTAGCCGGTGACCTTCACCGTCATCTCGGCATCGCGGGTGTCGTACATCTTGATCAGGTTGGCCGTGGCCGGCCATGCCATCACGATCAGGATGATCACCGGGATCACTGTCCAGATGATCTCGGCCTTGGTGTTGTGGCTGAAGGTGGCCGCGACCGCGCCCTTGGATTTGCGGAACTTGAAGATGGCGTAGGCCATCGCCCCGAACACGATGACGCCGATCACCGTGCAGATGATCAACGACAGGTTGTTCGATTCCCAGGCCAGGCGCGAGGTCTGGGTCACCCCCTTGCCCATGTTCAGCTGCCACGGCTTCGGATCGGCCGCCTGGGCCCAGGCCAACGCCGGCATCAGTCCCCCGGTCGCCAGCATCGCGGCGACCGCGTTCACGCACTTCGTGCCCCACCTGCTGCTTTGCTTCATTGCCTAGACCCTTAGCGTCGTCGGTTGCCGCCATCGCTGGCGGCGAGCAAGCTTTCAAGTGTCTCTGCGAGCGTCTGACGTTCGGCCGGCGCGAGGAAACTCCCCACCTCCACCTGCCGGCCGCTGGATGCCAGCCGGACCCTCTCATCGTCGGTGAGCAGGCGCACCCAGTGGGGATGGGCCCGGAACACCGGCGATCCACCGGGTACGGGGATGACCTCCACGTACGCCGGCACTACCCGGATCTCCTCCTGCCGTTCACCGCTGCGCCACAAGGCACGCAGCGCGGCCGCCAGCACCAGGCTGTACAGCAGCGCGAACAGGGGGGCGAATGCATTGCCGGCCCACCACCCGAGGGCGGACACCAGCCACATCGCACCCGACAACACGGTGAACAACAGGACGAACTGCCGGGCATCGAGCGCCCGTGGGGGACGCAGCCGCAGCTGCGTACCTGACCCATCCGGAGCTGGAAGCACCTCGATCATGTCGCAACCGCGTTCCTGCCGCGGGAAACGCCTCGATGGTAGCCCCGCCCTCTCGCCGGTAGCAAGGGTGCATTCACACATTTTCCGATGCTGCAACACAGCATGAGGTCGGCGGTACGAATGACGAATTCGGCATAAACTCCTACGCACTTGCTGAACACGCTGAATCCACCGCAGCTATTGGCTATCAGCGCTTCACGAAGGTGGCTGCTGGGCACTTCCGCAACCCGCAAAAATGATTAAAATCGCCAAGTTTTCCACTGGCCGGACCGGCATGAACGCACCTTCCTCCTCCCCTGCAGCCCACGACGCCCCGCGTCCCGGCGCGTTGCTGTCGCCGGAACTGCCGGCGCCTCCCAACCCGTTCCGCCAGGCCATCACCGACGCCTGGTTGAAGGACGAGGCCACCCACGTGCGCGAGCTGCTGGCGCAGGCCCGCCTGCCCGCCGACGAGCAGGCCCGGGTGCAGGCACTGGCGGCCGACCTGGTCGGCCGCGTGCGCGTGCGCGCCAAGGACCAGGGCGCGATCGAAGCCTTCATGCGCCAATACGACCTGGGCAGCGAGGAAGGCGTGCTGCTGATGTGCGTGGCCGAGGCACTGCTGCGTATTCCGGACCAGGACACCGCCGACAAGCTGATCCGCGACAAGCTGGCCGATGCCGACTGGGAAAAGCACCTGGGCGGCAGCGACTCGGTGCTGGTCAATGCCTCCACCTGGGGCCTGATGCTGACCGGCAAGCTGGTGCAGATGAACGACGCCACCCGCGCCGATGCGCCCAGCGCGTTCAAGCGCCTGGTCGGCCGCGTCGGTGAGCCGGTGGTGCGCCTGGCCGTGCGCCAGGCGATGAAGATCATGGGCCACCAGTTCGTCATGGGCCGCACCATCAGCGAAGCGCTGGCGCGCTCGCACAAAGGCGACAACGCCAGCTACCGCTACTCCTTCGACATGCTCGGCGAAGGTGCGCTGACCATGAAGGACGCGCTGCGCTACCTGGAAGACTACCGTCGTGCGATCCACGCCATCGGCGGCGATCACAAGGCCCGCGGTGGCCGTCCGGACGGCGACGTCAACAACGCGCCGGGCATCTCGATCAAACTGTCGGCGCTGTACCCGCGCTACGAGCACGCCAAGCGCGAGCGCGTGCTGAAGGACCTGGTGCCGGGCGTGCTGGAACTGGCACAGCTGGCCAAGAGCTACGGCATCGGCTGCACCGTCGACGCCGAAGAGTCCGACCGCCTGGAACTGTCGCTGGACATCATCGAGCAGGTGTTCTCCGACGCCTCGCTGGCTGGCTGGGATGGCTTCGGCGTGGTCGTGCAGGCCTACCAGAAGCGCACGCCGTACACGATCGACCACCTGGCCGACATGGCACGCCGTGCCGGTCGCCGCCTGCAGGTGCGCCTGGTCAAGGGCGCCTACTGGGATGCCGAGATCAAGCGTGCGCAGATCGAAGGCTACCCGGGCTACCCGGTGTTCACCCGCAAGCAGAACACCGACGTGTCCTACCTGGCCTGCGCCAAGCGGCTGTTCACCCATGCGGACGCGATCTACCCGATGTTCGCCACGCACAACGCGCACACCATCGCGGCCGTGCGCAGCATCGCCAACGGCGGCGTGTACGAGCACCAGAAGCTGCACGGCATGGGCGACGACCTGTACGCCGAAGTGGTGCCGGCCGACCGCTTGAACCTGCCCTGCCGCGTGTACGCCCCGGTCGGTTCGCACGAAGACCTGCTGCCGTACCTGGTGCGCCGCCTGCTGGAAAACGGTGCCAACTCCAGCTTCGTCAACCGCATCACCGACGAGCGCGTGCCGATCGCCGACCTGATCCGCGATCCGGTCGAGATGGTCGCCTCGTTCGAATCGATTCCGCATCCCAAGATCCCGCTGCCGGTTGACCTGCTGCGCAGCCAGAACCACGACAGGAAGAACTCCATGGGCGCCAACCTCGCCAACGACAACGAACTGCGCGCCCTGGCCGAGCAGCTCAACGCCGCCGTGAAGCCGTGGCAGGCCTCGCCGCTGGTACCGGGTGCCAACCCGGCCGGCGCCGCGCTGCCGGTGACCAACCCGGCCGACACCCGCGAAGTGGTCGGCCAGTGGCTGGCCGCCGATGCCGCCACCGTGCAGAAGGCCCTGGCGAATGCCGTAGCCGCGCAGCCGGCCTGGAACCGCACCCCGGCCGCCAGCCGCGCCGCCATCCTCGAGCACGCCGCCGACCAGCTGGAAGCACGCATGCCGGAATTCATGGCGCTGTGCGTGAAGGAAGCCGGCAAGAGCCTGCCCGACAGCATCGCCGAAGTGCGCGAAGCGGTGGACTTCCTGCGCTACTACGCCAAGCAGGCGCGCGAGCAGTTCAGCCACGCCGAGAAGCTGCCGAGCCCGACCGGTGAGTCCAACGAGCTGCAGCTGCACGGCCGCGGCGTGTTCGTCTGCATCAGCCCGTGGAACTTCCCGCTGGCGATCTTCCTGGGCCAGGTCGCTGCCGCCCTGGCCGCCGGCAACAGCGTCATCGCCAAGCCGGCCGAGCAGACCAACCTGATCGGCTACTACGCGGTGAAGCTGCTGCACGACGCCGGCGTGCCGGCCGAGGCGGTGCAGTTCCTGCCGGGCGACGGTGCTACCGTCGGTGCCGCGCTGACCGCCGACCCGCGCGTGGCCGGCGTGGCCTTCACCGGCTCCACCGACACCGCCCGTGCGATCAACCGCGCGATGGCGGCGCGTGACGCCGCCATCGGTGTGCTGATTGCCGAGACCGGCGGCCAGAACGCCTTCATCGCCGATTCGTCGGCGCTGCCGGAACAGCTGGTCAAGGACGCGATCGGTTCGGCCTTCACCTCCGCCGGCCAGCGCTGCTCGGCCGCGCGCGTGCTGTTCGTGCAGGACGACATCGCCGACAAGGTGATGACCATGCTGGCCGGTGCGATGAAGGAACTGAAGGTCGGCAACCCCGGCCTGCTGTCCACCGACGTCGGCCCGGTGATCGACGCAGATGCGCTGAAGATCCTGCAGGACCACGCTGAGCGCATGGATCGCGAAGCGCGCCTGATCGCCGCCGCCGAGCTGTCGGCCGAGGCCGCCAACGGCACCTTCTTCGCACCGCGCGCGTACGAACTGAAGGACCTGGGCCAGCTGCAGAAGGAAGTGTTCGGCCCGGTGCTGCACGTGATCCGCTGGAAGGGCGACCAGCTCGACGCGGTGATCGACCAGATCAACGCCACCGGCTACGGCCTGACCCTGGGCGTGCATTCGCGCATCGACGAGACCGTCGACCGCATCAGCAACGGCGTCCATGTCGGCAACGTCTACGTCAACCGCAACCAGATCGGTGCGGTGGTCGGCGTGCAGCCGTTCGGCGGCCAGGGCCTGTCCGGCACCGGCCCGAAGGCCGGCGGCCCGCACTACCTGCTGCGCTTCGCCACCGAAAAGACGGTGACGGTGAACACCACCGCCGCCGGCGGCAACGCCTCGCTGCTGACCCTGGGCGACTGATCGTCAGCGTCATGCAGTGAACGAAAAACCCCGCGAAAGCGGGGTTTCTTGTGCTTTGCTTCCTGTAGAGCCGAGCCCACGCTCGGCTTTCCTGGCGCAGCCGAGCATGGGCTCGGCGCTACAGAGGCAGGGCGACACTGAACCGGTTGTCCGCACGCTTAGCCAGCTCGCGCTGTACGCGCGCGATGCGCGTCTCCAGATCGCCTTCCAGCAGCACATGGTCGACGCCCCGCGCCTGCAGCTCGCGCACGTACCACGCATGCTGCTGCGCACGGAATGCTTCCCCCTCCCGTGTGCCGTCCTGGTCGAACGGAATATCCGGCGCGCACAGGAACAGCAGGTCATATGGCCGCAATGCAGCCTGCCGCAGTGCCTCCGGCGCCGTACCAGACATCCAGCCGCTGTAGCCCAGCGTCACCAGCGGCGGGGTATCGCAGAACAGCCAGCGATGTGCCCGCCGCGCAGCCTCTTCTTCATGCTGCGGCTGGGTCATCGCGATACGAAGCAGATCGTCCGGCATCAGGTCGCCGCCCTGCTGCTCCCAGAGCGTGCGGCCATACTCCGGCACCCAGGCGGTCTGCAGGCGCTCGGCCATCACCCGCGCCAGCGTGGTCTTGCCACTGGACTCGCCACCAATGAAGGCCACGCGCTGCACGTATCCGGCATAGACCTTCGGTGCAAGGCCATGGCGGTGCGCATGCGGATCGGCGCGCAGCTGGGTGCCGCACGCCTGCCCGACGTCCAGTGCGCGATCGAACCGCTCATGGCGTACTGGCGCACCGAAGTGCGTGGCCAACGCCTGCGCGAAGCCGTCACCGTATTCCTCGCCGGTGTACACCGCCTGCACCGGCCCGCCGAACAGGCTCAGGCACAGCCAGGCGGTGAACTCGCGCTGCACGTGCTCGTTGTCGCTGTCCTGCGGCAGCGAGCGCACGTGCAAACCGTGCTGGGTGCACAATGCCGCCAGGCGCGCATCATCGAGCACCGCCACCGTCGCCTGCGGGAAGCGCGCTCGCAGCCAGCGCTCGCGACGCTCGGCGCTGTAGCCTGGGAAACCCGGCTGCGACCAGCCAATCACCAGCAGCTGCCGGCAGCGCGTGGCGGCGAACTCGATCAGGCGTTCGTGGCCGAGGTGCAGCGGGCAGAACTTGCCCACCACCAACCCCCGCGCAACGCGCTCAGGCGGCGGCATCGGCTGCCTTGGCCTCGGTCCGCATCAGATGGCGCCAATGGCGCAGGGCGACCAGCGCGTTTATCCAGAAACCGATGTACAGGATCGAGGTCAGGTGCAGGCCACGGCTGTAGTACAGCGGCACCGCCACGCTGTTCACCAGCAGCCACACCCACCACGATTCCAGCTTGCGGCGCATCATCAGGATCTGCGCGATCACGCTCAATACCAGCACCGCCGAATCGATGTAGGGCGCATAGGCGTTGGTCAGTCGGGCCAGCATCCAGCCGTAGCCGAAGGTGGCCACTACCGCCAGCGGCGCCAGCCAGGCCCAGGCACGTGGGCGCAGCGCAGTGATCGGCAGCGGCGCGCCATGGTCACCACGCAGCCACTGCCACCAGCCCAGCACGCTGATGGCGATGAAGAAGAACTGCAGCACCATGTCCGCATACAGGTGCGAGCGCTCGAAAACCGCAGCAAACAGCGCACAACCGACGATGCCCAGCCACCAGGTGTGCACGTTGTTGCGACCGGCCAGCAGGATCGAGCCAGCGACGGCGATGTTGGCAGCCAGCTCCAGCTGGAAGTTCGGATCGGACAGGTTCATGACGCCATTGTCATGGATTCGCCCCCTGCGTACACAACCGGGCGTAGCCACGCCCGACGTGGATGCCCTGGGCCGCACTGCAAAAAGAAGGCCCCGCTTACGCGGGGCCTTCCGTGTCTTGCTTCAGGCAATCGCCTGGATCAGAACTTGTACTGGAACGAAGCTGCCAGCACGTCGCCACGAACCTTGTACTTGCCAGCCAGCGAGTTGCCCTGGTTGTTGGTAGTCGGCTTGATGTTCACGTTCGGGTCGCTGGTGAACAGGTGGGTGTAGCCGAAGTTGTATTCGGTGTTAGCCGACGGGGTCCAGCCCACGCCCAGCGACAGCCACTTGCGGCTGGTATCTGGCACGCGCACATCGCGATGAGCGTCGGTAGTCGGGGTCTGGTCCAGCGCGACACCACCGCGCAGGGTGACGGTATCGCTCAGCTTGTAGTCCGCACCCAGCGACACGAAGGTGGTATCGCGATAGCCGAAGTCCAGCACAGAGTCCTTCTGGGCCGAAGCATAGTCGATGGTGACAGCGTCGAATGCGGTCGACCAAGCGGTGCGGGTGACGTCACCCATCACGGTCCAGCGGTCGTTGACCTTGTGGGTCACACTGAGGGTTGCCGACGCCGGCAGCTTTACGGTTGCCTTCCCGCTGGTGCTGACGAACTGGCCCGGCTGAGTCTGTCCCAGGATGGTCGCGGTGCGGCCATTGTCGTTCGGCATCAGGAAGGTGGCATCGCCACCGGTGATCTTGTGCGTAACCTTGGAGCGGTAGCTCAGGCCGATGTGGGTATTCTCATCGATCGAGAACAGACCACCGACCGTCCAGCCCACTGCATTGTTGTCGCCTTCAACGGTCAGCTTGCCGTCGGCGCTGCCCGGGGCGTAACCCGGCACGCGGGCCTGGGCCAGCGCAGTACCGAAATCGATGTTGTTGCTCAGCTCGATAGTCAGGTGCTCGACGAACACCGACGCACCGAAGGAAACGTACGGGTTGACGTCATAGGATGCGGCGAAGCCGAGGTCGATCGCCTTCAAATCGGTCTTCAGGCCGCTGTAGCGACCCACCCAACCATTGTCGTACTGGGTCTTGAAACCAAACGGAGCAGTCAGCGACACACCGAAGTGCGCCTTCTCGCCGACTGGCATATGGAAGTATGCGGCCGGAACCGGGGCGATCATTCCAGCGTCGCCGCCGTCACCGCCGGTCTGCGCGGCGCCGGTCGGCTTACGGCCTTGGCCTTTGAACTCGGCCTTGAAGCTGATGGCGCTCAGGTCACCCTGAATCAGGGTGCCATCAAGCTGGCGCATGCCGGCCGGGTTGACGGCGATGATGGAGGCGTCGCCTTCGGCGCTGCCGGAGCCGGCGAACGCGCGGCCCAGGCCCTTGGCGCTGTTTTCCTTCAGCTGGAAGGCGGCAGCATTGGCATCGGCGGCGGCCAGCGCACCGGCAACGCCGACGGCCAGCAGGGTCAGTCGGGCAATGGTGGAAGCGGTTTGCATCGTAGTTCTCTCTCTCCGGTAAGCGGTGATGGTGCTCTGAGTGCGCCTGCGCCCGGCAGGCCCAGAGGCCCGTCGAAGCGCGCCGGATTCCCCTCCCGACATACGACGCCGTATGCGAGTATTACCCAGAGCCGTTAATGAAACAATAACGACGCAGGCGGTTTTTCCGTCTCAAAAGCTGAACAGGACAATCCCCGTCGCAAGCGCCCGCACGCTAGGCTAGTGCCATGTTCGTCTCCCTCCCGTCCCGCAAGAAGGCGGCCCTCCGCTGGGCTACGCCCGTGCTGTTTGCGGCACTGTGGCTGGCGTTCCTGTGGTCGATCTCGCGTCCGGACGATGCCCGCGGCAGTCTCTGGCTGGACTGGGGCGCCCTGTCCACCGGCCTGACCCACCCGCTCGACTGGTGGGCGACGCTGCAGGACGGCAGCGTGCTGCGCCTGTTCACCGCCCTGTTCCTGCACGCGGACTGGTCGCACCTGCTGGGCAACCTGGTGTTCCTGCTGATCTTCGGCCTGCCCGCCGAGCGGGTGCTGGGGCCCTGGCGCCTGCTGCTGCTGTTCCTGGTCGGCGGCGCGGTATCGAATCTGGTGGCCATCTACACCATGGGCAGCCCGGACCAGATCATCATCGGTGCCAGCGGCGCGGTCTCGGCACTGATCGGTGCCTACCTGGCCCTGTTCCCGGGGGCGCGGCTGGGCGTGGTGATCCCGCTTGGCCTGTTCCTGGAATTCGTGCGTGCCCCGGCCTACCTGCTGATCGGGGTGTGGGCAGCGCTGCAGGTGGTGTTCGCCCATATCGGCCCGAGCTTCGGCATGGTGGCCTGGTGGGCCCACATCGGCGGCTTCGTGTTCGGCCTGGTGTACGGGGTCTACGTGCGCGCGGCGATCGCCCGCCGGCTGCGCAAGCGCCACGGCTTCTGACCGCCCGGGTAGTGCCGGCCGCTGGCCGGCATTTGGTTTCTTCTTCCGCCCTTGAGCCGACGCCGGGCATGGCCCGGCGCTACCTCACGGCTTGGCTGGGGCCGGTGCGGGCTTTGCTTCCGGCTTTGCTTCCGGCTTTGCTTCCGGCTTTGCTTCCGGCTTTGCTTCCGGCTGTGCTTCCGGCTTAGGTTCGACCTTCGCTTCCGGCTTCGCCGCAGCGGCCTTCGCGGCCTTGGCCGCATCCGCCTTCGCCGCTTCGGCCTTCAAGCGTGCAGCCACCGAACCCGGGTTCTTCAGCTCGGCCAGCGCGTCATTGATCGGGCCATCGCCCGGCAGCACCGCACCGGCGTGGTAGCCCTCGGTGCCTTCGTCATCGCCGCGCAGATGGCCTGGCAGGGTCGCTTCGCTGTAATCGCTCAGGCTGGCCGGCAGCGCCTCGTCTTCCGGGCGCGCCGCAGGCTTCAGTTCGACTTCCGGCACGATGCCAGTGGCCTGGATCGACTTGCCACTCGGCGTGTAATAACGCGCGGTGGTCAGCTTCACCGAATCGCCGTTGTCCAGCGGCAGCACGGTCTGCACCGAGCCTTTGCCGAAGGTGCGGCTGCCGACCACGCGCGCGCGCTTGTTGTCGCGCAGCGCCCCAGCCAGCACTTCCGAGGCGCTGGCCGATCCCGCATCGACCAGCACCACCACCGGTGCGCCCTTCAGCAGGTCGCCCGGCGTCGCATCGAACCGTGCATCACTGATGCTGATGCGGCCGCGGGTGCTGACGATGTTGCCCTTGTCGAGCAGGTCGTCGGCCACCTGCACCGCGGCAGTCAGCAGCCCACCCGGGTTGCTGCGCAGATCCAGCACCAGGCCCTTGAGCTGGCCACCGGACTGCTTCTGCAGCTGCTGCAGGTGCTTCTGGAAGTCCGACCCGGTGTCGGCCTGGAAGGTGCTCAGGCGGATGTAGCCGTAGCCCGGCTCCAGCAGGCGGCTGCGCACGCTGGTCACGCGGATGGTCTGGCGGGTGAGGCTGACGTCGAACGGCTTCGGCTTGCCCGCGCGCACGATGGTCAGCACCACCTTGCTGCCGGCCGGGCCACGCAACGGTTCGCTCGCATCAATGGCACTGATCGGCTTGCCGTCGATGGCGATGATCAGGTCACCGGCGAGGATGCCGGCCTTGGCCGCCGGCGTGTCGTCGATCGGCGAGATGACCTTCATGCTGGCGTTGTCGGGCTGCTGCTGCAGCTCCACGCCGATGCCCTCGTAGGCGCCGTTGGCCTGCTCGTCGAAGGCCTGCGCGTCTTCCTTGTTGAAGTACGTGCTGTGCGGGTCGAGGTCGAGCAGCAGGCCGCGCACCGCCGACTGCATCAGCTTCTTGTCATCGACCGGGTCGACATAGGCCGCGCGCACCGCGTTGTACACCGCCACGAAGCGGCGGATGTCCTCCAGCGGCACCTTCGAGGTCACCGCCTCCTCGCTGTTCGCTGCCTGCCCGCTGGTTTCCTGGCTCGGGGCGGGCGCGGTCTGCTGCGCCCAGGACAGCGCCGGCAACAGGGCCAGCAAGAGGGCCAGCAAGAGGGTGGCGGTACGGGCTGCGCGCATGGATCACTCCTGTCGACGGTGGCATGGTGCCCAAGGCACATGCGTCGATTATGCGCGAAGCACAGCTAAATTCCCGTTGAATCCGTCCGCCACGCGACAGCGCCGGATTCAGCGCCGCTGCAGCCAGCTGTCCGGGTTGACCGGCTGCCCGCCCCGGCGCAGTTCGAAGTACAGCGCGGTCACGCCCTGGCCACCGGAATTGCCGACCTTGGCCACCGCATCGCCGCGGCTGACCCGGGCACCCGCATCCTTCAGCAGGGTGTCGTTGTGCGCGTACAGGCTCATGTAGCCGTTGCCGTGATCGACGATCAGGATCATGCCGTAGCCGGTCATCCAGTCGGAGAACACCACGGTGCCGTCGGCCACGGCGGTGACGGTGCTGCCGGCGGGCGCGCCGATCAGCACACCGCTGCTGGTGCGGCCGTCGGGCAGCTTGCCGCCATAGCGGGCCAACAGGTTTCCCGACAACGGCCAGCCCAGGCCACCGACCTTCGGCGCCGGCGCGGAAGCCACGGCAGGCGGGACCTTGGTGGGCGGCGGTGGCGGGCGGCCCTGCGCGGCGGCCTGGCGTGCGGCACGCTCGGCGGCGGCCTTTTCAGCGGCTGCTCGCCGCGCCGCGGCGCGGCGCTCGGCTTCGGCCCTTGCCGCAGCGGCACGCAGGTTGGCCAGCAGCGTCTCCAGTGCCTTGGCGTCCTGGCCCAGCGCCTGTTCCTTCTCGCGCTGGTCCTTGAAGCGCTCATCCAGCGAGGCGACGGTCCTGGCGCGATCGCGACGGTCGGCTTCCAGCGCCGCAGCCTGCTGCTTCTGGTCCTGCTGCGCACCCTGCAGCTTCTGCTTGCGCTCGGCGATCTGCGCCTGCAGCACTTCCAGCTCTTTCAGGTCGGCTGTCAGCGTGGTGATGCGCTGTGCCCGCTCGCGTTGCAGGTAGCGGTGGTAGGCCAGGGCACGATTGGCATCGGCCACCGTGTCCTGCGACAGCAGCAGCTTCAGAGGTGCATGGTTGCCCAGCTGGTAGGCCGCACGCAGCAGGCCGGCCAGCTCGCGATGCTGCTGGGCGAGGTTGGCCTGCAGCGTGCTGCGGCGTTGTTCGGCCTCGGCCAGGGCCCTTCCCTGCTCGCGCAGCGCAGTTTCAGTCTGCGCAAGCGCACGGCCGGTGCGGGCCACCTTCTCGTCCGCCTCACGCAGCTGCTGCGAGGCCTGGCCCCGCTGGCCCTCGATCTGCCTGCGCTCCTGCGCCACGCCCTTCAACTCGCTACGCAGCTTCTGCAGCTTGCGCTCGGTCTCGCGGGTGGTCTGAGCGGCGCCCTGCAACGGCAGCGCCAAGGCGATGGCCAGCCCCAACAGCAGGCAGCGCCCGCCGCGGATGACGGCGATGTGATGTCGGCGTGATGGGAAGGCGTTGTCGCGCAAGGGCTTTCCAGTGACTTCAGGCAGTTGCAGGGGGTACCGGGGAATGGTGACATCTCCGCACGCGGCCTGCCAGCCGCACATCCATCGAGGTCCCATGAAAACTCTTTCCATTCCGCTGTTGTTGGGCGTCCTGCTCGTTGCCGGCCCCGCCGGTGCCCAGGACAACATCAGCAAGGTCAACGGCAGCATCAGCGCCGAGCCTGGCCAGCGCTACGGCAAGCTGGATACCGTCAACGGCGGTATCCGGGTTGGTGAAGGCGTCGAGACCGGCAGCATCGACACCGTCAACGGCGGGGTCAAGGTGGCCGACCGTGCACGTACCGGCAAGATTGAAACGGTCAACGGCGGCGTACGCCTGGGCCGCGAGGTGATTGCACACGGCAGCGTCAGCACCGTCAACGGCAGCATCTTCACCGATCGCGGCAGCCAGATCGAAGGCGGCGTCGAAACCGTGAACGGTGGCATCGGCCTGGTCGAAAGCCGCGTCGGCAAGGACGTGGAGACCGTCAACGGCGATATCACCGTCGGCATCGGTTCCCAGGTCAACGGCGGTGTGCACGTGCGCAAGCCGAACTTCAGCGTCTCGCTCACCGCCAGCCGCAAGCCGCGCGTGATCGTCGGCCCGAATGCCGTGGTCAACGGCCCCCTGCAGTTCGAACGCGAGGTGGTGCTTTATGTGCATCGCACCGCGCGCATCGGTCCGGTCACCGGCGCTGAGCCGATCCCGTTCGACACCGAAACCGCTCCGGCGGACTGAGCGCACCGCGCCTTCGGGTTCGGTGATACTCGCTGACACCGGCCGTGCACGACGCGCGGCCGCCCTTTGTTTTCCAGGAATCGACGATGCCCCGCAAACTCCTTCTGTGCCTGGCCGCCGCGGCCGCGCTCAGTGCCTGCAAAGGCGAAGACACGCCGGCCACCGCACCGGCGTCAGCCACCGACACCGCTGCCGCGAAGCCGGCGGCTCATCAGTTCTCCCCGGAGATCAACGCCGGCGACTTCGCCGAGATGGTCAAGACCCTGGCCTCGGATGAATTCGAAGGCCGCGCGCCGGGCAGCAAGGGCGAGGAACTGACGGTCAACTACATCCGCGACCAGATGCAGCGCATCGGCCTGCAGCCGGGCAACGGTGACAGCTGGTTCCAGGACGTGCCGATGACCGAGACCACGGCCGACGCATCGACCGTGCTGAAGATCACCCAGGGTGGCAAAACCACCGAGCTGAAGTTCGGTACCGACATGGTGGTCGGCACCCGTACCGGCCAGGCTGAGGTGAAAGTCGATGCCAGCGACCTGGTGTTCGTCGGCTATGGCGTTGATGCGCCGGAGCAGAAGTGGAACGACTATGCCGGCCAGGACTGGAAGGGCAAGACGGTCGTGATGTTCGTCAACGATCCGGGCTTCCATGTTGACGACGCGAAGCTGTTCGACGGCAAGCGCATGACCTACTACGGCCGCTGGACCTACAAGTTCGAAGAGGCCGCGCGCAAGGGCGCCGCCGCGGCGCTGATCGTGCACGACACCGCCGGTGCCTCCTATGGCTGGGACGTGGTGAAGAACTCCTGGGCCGGCCCGCAGTACGACCTGCCGGCCAAGGATGACCCGGAAGCCCGCATCCCGGTGCAGGGCTGGCTGAGCGCCGACGCCGCCAAGGCGCTGTTTGCCGGTGCCGGCCTGGACCTGGCGCAGGCTTACAAGGATGCGAGCAAGCGCGGCTTCAAGCCGGTGCCGCTGAAGGCCACCGCCACGGTCGACCTGAAGAGCCAGATCGCGCAGAAGCAGTCGCGCAACGTGGTGGGCGTGCTGCCAGGCAGCAAGCGTGCCGACGAGGCCGTGCTGTACATGGCGCACTGGGACCACCTGGGCAAGCACGAGGGTGAAACCGGCGACAATATCTACAACGGTGCGGTCGACAACGCGACCGGCGTGGCCGGCATCCTTGAGGTGGCCGAAGCCATGGCCCACCAGGATCCGAAGCCGGAGCGCTCGGTGGTGTTCCTGGCGGTGACCCTGGAAGAGTCCGGCCTGCTGGGTTCGAAGTACTACGTCTCCCACCCGACCTTCCCGCTGGACAAGATCGCCGGCGTGATCAACATCGACGCGATGTCGGTGGCCGGCCGTGCCAAGGACGTGACCGTCACCGGCTTCGGCAGCTCGGAGCTGGAGGACATCCTCAAGCCGCTGGCTGCGGCCCAGGACCGCACGCTGCATGGTGAGACCTCGGTGCAGAGCGGCTTCTACTTCCGCTCGGATCACTTCAACTTCGCCAAGGCCGGCGTGCCGGCCCTGTACGCCGATGGTGGCGAGGACCTGCGCGAGGGTGGCGTGGACGCCGGCCGCAAGGCCGCGGCGGACTACGGCGCCAACCGCTACCACGGTCCGAAGGACGAGTTCGACGCGTCCACCTGGAAGCTGGACGGGACTGTCGAGGACCTGCAGCTGATGTACGGCGTCGGCAAGGAACTGGCCGGTGGCGATCGTTGGCCGAACTGGTACGAAGGCAACCCGTTCAAGGCAGCCCGCGACGCGATGATGAAGGACAAGGCTTCGGCAAAGTAAAGCCGGGCCATGCTCGACTGAACATCGTTGAGAGCAGAGCGGCGCCCCACGGGGCGCCGCTTTTCTTTTGTGTACCGTCGGCGGCTCATCCACGGTTGGTGTGGATCTGCCGGTAGTGCCGGCCGCTGGCCGGCAATCGATTGGTAGCGGCCAACCTTGGTTGGCGCCATGCTTCCTCGCGGAGCACCCACGCATGGCGTGGATCTACCGGGCAATGCAACGCCATCGGGTTGCCGGCCAGTGGCCGGCACTACCGGGGTTTCCTGCGCACAAAGAAAAACCCCGCTGCGTGAGCAGCGGGGTTTTGGGTGTAAACCCTGGCGATGACCTACTCTCGCATGGCTTGAGCCACACTACCATCGGCGCAGCTGCGTTTCACTTCCGAGTTCGGG
>NZ_JACIUW010000015.1:0-104096 GCF_014145825.1 Stenotrophomonas sp. I18B00994
CTCCCCGCTTGCCCAGTCTTATCAGTTCGAGCGCCAACTCAACCAACTGTTCGGGCGGTTCAGGGAGAATCCGGCGTGGGGACCCAAGCTACTTCTCGGTCGCAAGACCTGGATCCACACGGTCGCCCACGCCGGGCTCTCGGCACCCAAGGTGCCAGATTGGCAAGAGATAAGATCCACGCCATGCGTGGATGCGCGGGATACGGGTTGCCGGCCAGCGGCCGGCACTACCAAAGGCAGTAGATCCACGCCATGCGTGGATGCGCGGCATACGGGTTGCCGGCCAGCGGCCGGCACTACCGGAGGCAGTAGATCCACGCCATGCGTGGATGCGTGGGATACGGGCTGCCGGCCAGCGGCCGGCACTACCAAAGGCAGTAGATCCGCGCCATGCGTGGATGCGCGGGGTACGGGTTGCCGGCCAGCGGCCGGCACTACCGGAGGCAGCAGATCCACGCCATGCGTGGATGCGCGGCATACGGGTTGCCGGCCAGCGGCCGGCACTACCGGAGGCAGTAGATCCACGCCATGCGTGGATGCGCGGCATACGGATTGCCGGCCAGCGGCCGGCACTACCAAAGGCAGTAGATCCGCGCCATGCGTGGATGCGCGGGATACGGCTTGCCGGCCAGCGGCCGGCACTACCTGCCAACGGCTACCTCAACCCTTGTAGCCGTTGCTGATCGGGTAGCGACGCTCACGACCGAAAGCACGGCGCGACACCTTCGGGCCTGGCGCGGCCTGGTGCCGCTTCCACTCGCTGATGCGCACCAGGCGCAGCACGCGGTCGACCACGGCCGCGTCATAACCGGCGGCAACGATCTCCGTGCGCGACTGCTCCTGGTCGATGTAGCGGTACAGGATGCCGTCCAGCACGTCATAGGCCGGCAGCGAGTCCTGGTCCAGCTGGTTCTCGCGCAGTTCGGCCGACGGCGGGCGGCTGATCACCGCCGGCGGGATCACCGGCGCGCCGCCCACGGTGTTGCGCCACTTGGACAGCCCGAACACCTCGGTCTTGTACAGGTCCTTCAGCGGCGCATAGCCACCGCACATGTCGCCGTAGATGGTGGCGTAACCCACCGCGTACTCGCTCTTGTTGCCGGTGGTCAGCAGCAGGCCACCGAACTTGTTGGCCAGCGCCATCAGGATCACGCCACGGCTGCGCGACTGCAGGTTCTCTTCGGTCACGTCCGGCGCAGTGCCTTCGAACATCGGCGCCAGCGATTCCATCAGGCCCTTGAACGCCGGCTCGATCGAGACCGCTTCCAGCTTCACGCCCAGTGCCTGGCACTGCTCGGCGGCGAGATCGTTGGACATGCCGGCGGTGTAGCGCGACGGCAGGCGCACAGCGGTGACGTTCTCGGCCCCGAGCGCGTCGACCGCCAGCGCCAGTACCAGCGCCGAATCGATGCCACCGGACAGGCCCAGCCAGACCTTCTTGAAACCGTTCTTGCGGCAGTAGTCCTGGATGCCACGGGTCACCGCGCGCCAGGCCAGCGCGTCCATGCTCTCGTCGCCGTCGTCCATCCACACGTTCGGCATGAAGCGGCGTGTTTGGCCGTCGTACTCCACCACCAGCCACTGGTCGACGAAGGCGGCGGCGGCGGGGTGCACCGTGCCGTCACCATCGGCCACCACCGAGGCGCCATCAAACACCAGCGCATCCTGGCCACCGACCACATTGAGATAGGCAATCGCTGCCCCGCTCTCGCGGGTGCGTGCGGCCAGCACCGCATCGCGCTGGGCGTGCTTGCCGCGCTCGTACGGCGAGGCATTGGGTACCACCACCAGCTGCGCGCCGGCGCGCACGGTGTCGGCCAGCGGCTCGGCGAACCACAGGTCCTCGCAGATCAGCAAACCCACCGGAATGCCGTTGACCTCGAAGACGCAGCTGCCGCCGTCCGGATCAACATCGAAGTAGCGGCGTTCGTCGAACACGGCGTAATTGGGCAGCTCACGCTTGCGGTAGGTCTGCTCGACCAGCCCGTCGCGCAGCACGCTGGCGGCGTTGTAGACCACCGCGCCAGCCGCCTGCGGCCAGCCGACCACCGCGGTGATGCCGCGGCAGGCTGCGGCAATGCGCATCATTGCCTGCTCGCACTCGTACAGGAAGCCCGGGCGCAGCAGCAGGTCTTCCGGCGGATAACCGCTCACCGCCAGCTCGGGGAACATCACCAGCTCGGCGCCGTACTCGTCGCGCGCCTGGCCGATCATCTCGATGATGCGCTCGGTGTTGCCGGCGACGTCGCCGACCGGGAAGTCGAACTGCGCCATCGCGATGCGGATCGAAGCCATGGGAATCCAGCCTGTGGTTGCAATGCTGCCATTGTAGCGCTGCGCCATGCGCGCGCCGGGCGCGCTCGCTGCGTGGACAGCCACGGCTCAGTAGATCCACGCCATGCGTGGATGAGCTTGCCGGGATGGCCAGGGCGCCAGACGCAGAAAGGCCGCCCGGAGGCGGCCTTTCTGTTTCAGCAGCCGGCCAGCGGCCGGCCCTACAGCATCGTCTGCCGGAGGCAGTCGATCTTATTTCACCAGCTTGGCGATGGCAGCGCCCAGGTCGCCCGGCGAGCGGACGGTGACAACACCGGCAGCTTCCATGGCGGCGAACTTGCCTTCGGCAGTGCCCTTGCCGCCCGAGGCGATCGCACCGGCGTGGCCCATGCGCTTGCCGGCCGGAGCCGACGCACCGGCGATGAAACCGACGACCGGCTTCTTCACGTGGTTCTTGATGTACTCGGCACCGGCTTCCTCGGCGTCGCCGCCGATTTCACCAACCATGATGATGCCTTCGGTCTGCGGGTCTTCGTTGAACAGCTTCAGGCAGTCGACGAAGTTCAGGCCGTTGATCGGGTCACCGCCGATGCCGATGCAGGTGGACTGGCCCAGGCCGACTTCGGTGGTCTGCTTGACCGCTTCATAGGTCAGGGTGCCCGAACGCGACACGATGCCGATCTTGCCCGGCTGGTGGATGTGGCCCGGCATGATGCCGATCTTGCACTCACCCGGGGTGATGACGCCCGGGCAGTTCGGCCCGATCAGCACGGTGTCCGGATGCGAACGGGTCAGCACGTTCTTGACGCGCAGCATGTCCAGCACCGGGATGCCTTCGGTGATGCAGACGATGACCTTGATGCCGGCAGCAGCGGCTTCCAGGATCGCGTCAGCCGCGTACGGCGGCGGCACGTAGATGACCGAGGCGTTGGCGCCGGTGCTCTGCACGGCGTCGGCAACGGTGTTGAAGACCGGCAGGTCGATATGGGTGGTGCCACCCTTGCCCGGGGTCACGCCGCCGACAACCTGGGTGCCGTACTCGATCATCTGAGTGGCGTGGAAGGTGCCCTGCTGGCCGGTGAAGCCCTGCACGATCACCTTGGTGTTCTTGTTGATCAAAACAGACATTGGAATTCCTTGGTGTCGGTATCAGGCGGCGTTGTTGACAGCTTCAACGATCTTCTTGGCGCCATCGTTGATGTTGTCAGCCGGGATGATGGCCATGCCGCTGTCACGCAGCAGCTGCTTGCCTTCTTCCACGTTGGTGCCTTCCAGGCGCACCACGACCGGAACCTTGACGCCCACTTCCTTCACGGCGGCGATGATGCCTTCGGCAATCATGTCGCAGCGGACGATGCCGCCGAAGATGTTGACGAAGATGCCTTCGACCTTGTCCGAGGACAGGATCAGCTTGAAGGCTTCGATGACGCGCTGCTTGTTGGCACCGCCGCCCACGTCCAGGAAGTTCGCCGGCTCGCCGCCGTTGAGCTTGATGACGTCCATGGTGGCCATGGCCAGGCCGGCGCCGTTCACCATGCAGCCGATGTTGCCGTCCATGGTGACGTAGTTGATGTCCAGTTCCGAAGCGATCACTTCGGTCGGATCTTCCTGGGTCTTGTCGCGCATGGCGACCAGGGCCTTCTGGCGGAACGCGGCGTTGTCGTCGCTGTCGAACTTGCCGTCCAGCGCGTACAGGTTGCCGTCGTCCAGGATGGCCAGCGGGTTGATTTCAACCAGGGCCAGGTCCTTTTCGTTGAACAGGCGGTACAGGTTCACCATGATGCTGGCGAACTGGCCGGCCTGCTTGGCGGTCAGGCCCAGCTTGAAGCCGAAATCGCGGCCGTGGTAACCCTGCACGCCTTCGACGAAGTCGACGTTCAGCGAGTGGATCAGCTCCGGGGTTTCAGCAGCGACCTGCTCGATCTCCACGCCGCCTTCCGAAGAGGCGATGTAGGTGATGGTCTTGGTGCCACGGTCGACCAGCACCGACAGGTACAGTTCCTTGACGATCTCGCCGGCGGTGGTCACCAGCACCAGGTTGACCGGCAGTTCAACGCCAGCGGTCTGGTAGGTGGCCATCTTGGTGCCGAGCATCTTGGCCGCAGCGGCCTTCACGTCGTCGGTGGTCTTGCAGAACTTGACGCCGCCAGCCTTGCCGCGGCCGCCAGCGTGGATCTGCGCCTTGACCATCCAGGGGCCCTGGCCCAGGGAGTTGGCAGCGGCAACCGCTTCGTCCGGGGTCGCAGCGACCTTGCCGGCCGGGACCGGGATGCCGTACTCGGCAAGCAGTTGTTTTGACTGGTATTCGTGGAAATTCATGCGTCACCGTGGGAATAGGAACGACCGCACGCAATTCCTCAGGGCCCCGGCGGGGCGCCGGCATGGACCGCGGCGGGCCCACTATTGTGGCCGAGCCGGCGCCGGGGCGCAAAGAAGTCTGTACAAAACGCCAGACGCGGGCAGATTTCCACCGTCATTCAGGCAGTTGCACCCGGGCCGGGGCTGGCCACCGGTGTCCGCAACGGGCCAAATGCGCGATCCGGACCACTTCGGCGGCGCCCGGCCGGGGGCCCTATACTGCCCTTCGCAAACGCGACGTGCCGGCCCGACTTCAGGGGACGCCGGACAGGCCCGCCGCAGAATCCAGACCCAGGCAGCCAGAAGGGGAGTTCCGGCGTGTCACCCAGTGCTTCATTGATTGACCGCATCGAATCGATTCCGCGGCGTGAACTGTATTTCTTCGCGCTGTACCGGGTGCTGATCGCTACGGTCATTGCCGCCCTGCTCTACAGCCCGTTGTCGGCCATGGTCGGCGAAGCCCACCACCCGCGGCTGGCCGATGTCGTTGCGGTCATCTACCTGGCCCTGGCGCTGCTGGCCCTGGTGGTCGGCCGCAACGAACGCTGGCTACGCCCGATCGTGGTCAGTGGCGTGCTGGTGGATATCGTGGCCGCCACCCTGCTGTCGCACGCCCTGCCCGGCGCCAGCGCCGGTATCTCGATGTCGCTGCTGTTCAACATCGCCGCCGCCGCCACTCTGCTGCCGCTCAGCCTGGGGCTGGGCCTGGCGCTGGCCGCCAGCCTGGCCACCGGCGTCGAGTACACCTGGAAGCTGCTGGAAGGCGGCGACCCCACCCGCACCCTCGCCGAACTGGCGATGTTCGCTACCAGCTACCTGGCACTGGCCTTCATCAGCTACCAGGTGGGCAACCGCGCCCGCCGCAACCAGCAGCTGGCCAACCAGCGCGGCGACGAAGTGGCCAACCTGTTCCAGATCAACGAACTGATCATCCGCCGCATGCGCACCGGCGTGCTGGTGGTGGACGCCGACAACCGCATCACCCTGGCCAACGAAGCTGCCTCGATGCTGCTGGGCGACAACGACGGCAACGGCGAAAGCGGACGCCTGGACCTGGCCAGTGCCGCACCGGAACTGGCGCGCCGGCTGCAGCGCTGGCGCAATGGCTGGGCACAGGACGAACTGCCGCTGCAGCTCAACCCCGACCAGCCGGAAGTGCAGCCACGCTTTGCCCGCCTGCTGGCCGGCAGCGACCTTGCGCTGGTGTTCCTGGACGATTCCAGCGTGGTCTCGCGCCGCGCCGAATCGCTCACCCTTTCCGCCATGGGCCGCTTCTCGGCCAGCCTGGCCCACGAGATCCGCAATCCGCTGGCGGCGATCAACTATGCCGTGCAGCTGCTCGAGGAAGGCACCGGCTTCAACGAGAGCGACCGCCGCCTGCTGCAGATCATCCGCCAGCAGTGCCAGCGCACCAACGGCATCGTCGAGAGCGTGCTGGGCCTGGCACGGCGCGAACGCGCCACGCCGGAGAACGTGGACCTGGTCGCCTTCGTGCGCCGCTTCGTGCTGGAGTACAAGCAGGGCCAGACCCTGGAGACCGACAGCATCGAACCGATCATCAGCGACACATCGGTGATGGCCCAGGTCGACGCCAAGCATCTCTACCAGGTGCTGACCGTGCTGGTGCACAACGCACTGAAGTACGGCCGCATCGGCCAGCAGCCTGCACGGGTGCGGTTGCGCGTGGCCCAGCACGAACGCAGCGCGGTGATCGACGTGATGGACCGTGGCCCGGGTATCCCGGAGAGCGTGGCCGCGCAGCTGTTCCGGCCCTTCTTCACCACGTCCGAGCATGGCACGGGACTGGGCCTGTACATCGCGCGCGAGCTGTGCAGGGCCAACCAGGCCCGCCTGGACTACATCGCGGTGCCGGCCGGTGGCTCCTGCTTCCGCCTGGTGCTGCCCGGTCCACATACGCTGCTGCCGAGCTGATCCCCATTATGTGCGTCAAACATTTGTCGCTTCCAGCCCCCTCGTTTATCTTTCACGCCCATGAATGAAACCCGCAGCGCCCTCGTCGTCGACGACGAACGCGACATCCGCGAACTGCTGGTGCTGACCCTCGGCCGCATGGGGCTGCGCATCAGTACCGCCGCCAACCTGGCCGAGGCACGTGAGCTGCTGGCCAGCAATCCGTACGACCTGTGCATCACCGACATGCGCCTGCCCGATGGCAACGGCATCGAGCTGGTCAGCGAGATTGCCCAGCACTACCCGCGCACGCCGGTGGCGATGATCACCGCATTCGGCAGCATGGATCTCGCCGTGGAGGCGCTGAAGGCCGGTGCGTTCGATTTCGTCAGCAAGCCGGTGGACATCTCGGTGCTGCGCGGACTGGTCAAGCACGCGCTGGAACTCAACAACGCCGAGCGCCCCGCACCGGGCCCCAACGCCGAACAGGGCGGACGCCTGCTGGGCCACTCGCAGGCCATGGATGTGCTGCGCACCACCATCGGCAAGGTCGCGCGCAGCCAGGCGCCGGTCTACATCCTCGGCGAGTCGGGCGTCGGCAAGGAGCTGGTTGCACGCACCATCCATGCCCAGGGCGCGCGCGCGGCCGGCCCGTTCGTGCCGGTCAACTGCGGCGCCATTCCCGGCGAGCTGATGGAGAGCGAATTCTTCGGCCACCGCAAGGGCAGTTTCAGCGGCGCACACGCTGACAAGCCTGGCCTGTTCCAGGCTGCGCACGGCGGCACCCTGTTCCTGGACGAAGTGGCTGAACTGCCGCTGCAGATGCAGGTGAAGCTGCTGCGCGCGATCCAGGAAAAGTCGGTGCGCGCGGTGGGCGCGGCCACCGAGGAGCCGGTGGATGTCCGCATCCTCTCGGCCACCCATAAGGACCTGGCCGAGCTGGTCGAGGACGGGCGCTTCCGCCACGACCTGTACTACCGCATCAACGTGATCGAACTGAAGGTGCCGCCACTGCGCGAACGCCGCCAGGACCTGCCCGAACTGGCCGCCGCCGTGCTGGCCCGCCTGGCCCGCAGCCACGGCCGCGCCACCCCGCTGCTGGCGCCCTCGGCGCTGGAAGCCCTGGCGCAGTACGCGTTCCCGGGCAATGTGCGCGAGCTGGAGAACATCCTGGAACGTGCGCTGGCCCTGGCCGAGGAAGACTGCATCGGCGCCGATGACCTGCGCCTGCCACAGCACGCGCCGCGTGCTCCCGGCAGTGCGGCGCCCGCCGAAGCGGTGGCCGACCTGCAGCCGGGCAGCGCTGCCCTGCCCTCCTACATCGAGCAGCTCGAGCGCAGCGCCATCCAGCGTGCGCTGGAAGAGAACCGCTGGAACAAGACCCGTACCGCCGCGCAGCTGGGCATCACCTTCCGTGCGCTGCGCTACAAGCTGAAGAAGCTGGGGATGGAGTAAACCCGGGGGCCGGATCCCTTTCCAAAGGAAAGGGCTCTGACCCGGCGCGTACGACCGAACTGGTAGTGCCGGCCGCTGGCCGGCAACCCCATGCATCGCGTCATCCACGCATGGCGTGGATCTACCTCAATCCTTGGTGACGCGGTTGATCTCGGCCAAGCTGGTAATGCCCGCCGCCGCCTTCTTCAATGCCGACTGGCGCAGGTCATTCACCCCGATCTGCTGCGCCGCCTCGGCAATCTGCAGCGCATTGCCACCGGCCAGCACGATGGTGGCGATCTCATCGGTCATCGGCATGACCTGGTAGACGCCGGTCCGGCCCTTGTAGCCCTCGGTGCATTCGTCGCAGCCCACGGCCTCGTACAGCTCGATGCCCGCATCCAGCTGCGCCTGGGTGAAGCCTTCGGCCAGCAGCGCATGTTCGGGCAGGCTGGACGGTCGCTTGCAGTTGCCGCACAGGCGACGCGCCAGGCGCTGGGCGATCACCAGCGTCACCGAGCTGGTGATGTTGTAGGGCGCGATACCCATGTTCATCAGGCGCGCGATGGTCTGCGGCGCATCGTTGGTATGCAGCGTGGACAGCACCATGTGGCCGGTCTGCGCGGCCTTGATCGCGATCTCCGCCGTTTCCAGGTCGCGGATTTCGCCGACCATGATGATGTCGGGGTCCTGTCGCAGGAACGAGCGCAACGCCGCGGCGAAGGTCATGCCGCGCTTGTTGTTCTGCTGTACCTGGTTGACGCCGGGCAGGCGGATTTCCACCGGGTCTTCGGCGGTGGAGATGTTGCGCGTCTCGTCATTGAGGATGCCCAGCGCGGTATACAGCGACACCGTCTTGCCCGAACCGGTCGGGCCGGTCACCAGCACCATGCCGTACGGCTTGTGGATGGCATCCAGGAACAGCTTCTGCTGGTCCGGCTCGTAACCCAGCTTGTCGATGCCCAGCTTGGCCGCGCTGCCATCGAGGATACGCAGCACCACCTTCTCGCCGAACAGGGTCGGCAGCGTGCTGACGCGGAAGTCGATCTGCTTGGTCTTGGACAGGTTGAGCTTGATGCGGCCGTCCTGCGGGACGCGCTTCTCGGCGATGTCCAGCTGTGCCATCACCTTCAGGCGCGCGGCAATGCGCTGGTTCAGCTTCACCGGCGCGCGCGCCACCATCTTCAGCAGGCCGTCGATGCGCAGGCGCACGCGGTAATCGTCTTCGTAGGGCTCGAAGTGGATGTCCGAGGCGCCCTTGCGGATCGCATCGACCAGCACCTTGTTGACGAACTTCACCACCGGGGTGTCGTCACCCTTGGCGTCGATGCCGGAATCGCTGCCGGTGGCGCCGAGATCCTCGTCGCCGGCCGCCACGTCCAGGTTGCCCATGCCATCGTCATCGCCACCCAGGGCGTCGCCGAGAGTGTCATGGCTGGCGTGCCACTGTTCCAGCGTGCGCCGGATCTGGTCCTCGTCGACCAGGATCGGCTCGACCACCAGATTGGTGTGGAACTTGATCTCGTCCAGCGAGTGGGTCGGGTTGCTGGTGCCGACGAACAGCTTGCCACCGCGCTTGAAAAGCGGCAGCACGTTGTGCTTGCGCAGCAGCTCCTCGCTGACCAGGCTCATCGCGTTCTGGCTGGCGTCGAAGGTGGACACGTCGAACAGCGGCATGCCGAACTCGACCGCGTTGGCGGCGGCCAGCTGCGAGGCATTGACCAGCTTGTTCTGCGCGAACCAGGTCGGCAGTGGCTGGCGCGCGGCGGCGGCCTTGGCCATGGCGTCGCGGGCGGTGGCCTCGTCCAGGGCCCCGTCCTGCACCAGGCGACGGGCCAGGCCGGTGATGCCGACAAGATTGGCGGTGGTGACAGCGTTCATATGAATCCTTGGCTCATGGGGTCATGCCATGCCGTGCGTCTTGCACGGACACCGCACGGGGCAGCAGAACCCGCCGCGACCCAATGGCCATCGGCATCGCCAATCCATGAGCAACACTGCCTTGCCCGGCACTCCCGGCCCGGCAGGCACGATCCTGACTCCCCCGGGGATGATAGCCCCGTCAAGGGGCAGCCAGCATCCCATCGGATGCGCTGAAGTGTGATCAGCAGCCGGTCGGGCGATAGCGCGCTTCGAACGCGCTGCCATCGCAGCTCCAGATGCCCTCGGCGGAGCGGCGCAGGATCAGGTCCTTGCCGTCCAGCGCGCTGTGTCCCTTCAAGGTGCAGCTGATATGGCCGACGCCGGAATCGCTGAGTTCGGCTTCGACGTTGGAGCAGTGGGCGTTCTGGGCGCCACCGATGAACTCGGGGGTGATCAGACTGGCCGGACGGTTCTCGTTGACGAGGATTTCCACCTTGGTCTTTCCCGGCGTGATATCCGCAAGTGCCGCCGCCAACTGGGTGCGCACGACGTATGGCTGAAATGCCACAGCCGCAATCGCCGCAAGGATGGCGATGATGGCCACCACGATCATCAGTTCGATGAGCGTGAAGCCCTTCTGCGTGTTCATGACTCCCCCTGTTTAATCCAGCAATCCCCATTGCTGCGTGCTGACTGAATTTTGTATCTCGGTCAGCACAAGGCCCGCCGAAGCGGGCCCTGTGTCAACTCTGATGACAGCTACAGGAGCAGAAAATTCCTATGCCTGTCACGTCAAGAGTATTAGGTACCAGTGCAGCCCTTCGGACGGAACTTTTCCGCCACACTGGTGGTAACACAGGCGAAGCCACCAGCAGTGGTGATAGCGCCCGTAGCGGCATTTACAGTAGAGTCGGTGTAGGTCAAGGCAATGGTGGACTCGCTACCAATACGGCCCGGATCACGGATGGTGCAGGTCATGCCATCACCGTCCACTGCGATCAATGAGCAGCTACCCGTCGAAGTGCCCTGGAAACCGGCGCTATTCGGATTCGGATCACGGCCCGCGCTCTTCTCCATCTCGAACTGGGTCTTGTGCGAGGCCAGGTCGGCCAGCGCAGCGGTGACCTTCGACTTCGAGGTGTAGTCCTGGTAGGCCGGCAGCGCGATGGCGGCCAGGATGGCGATGATCGCGACGACGATCATCAGTTCGATAAGGGTGAAGCCCTTCTGGTTCTTCATTGGTACATCCCCAAGATAGTGGTGGTTGAGTTCAGTGCACGGGATCGGACCGGGCTGTGCCGGTTGAGCGGGCCCCATGCCCTGCGGGTGGATCAACGCAGGTTGCGTGCCAACCCCGGCACGCCTCCCCCTGGATTTCCCCGCGCCCATGATGGCAGCAATTTCGCGGATGGGAACCCCCCGCATCCGAATCTGCGATGGACGCGGCAATGTGACGCAGTGCGTCACCTTTGGTCGGCACCCGGCACGAAATCGCACGCTGGGCCGCCTGCCAACTGCCCATCCGGCCTTGAACCCGCTACCATCGATGGCTAGTTACCCGCCTGGGGATGGCGGGTCTTGGGGAGCCAACATGTCTGTCAGTCGCAGTGCGATCAAGAAAGAGCCGGTGGCGCGTGCCACCATGGAGCTGCAGCCGTTTGTCTGGGAGGGGACCGACAAGCGGGGCGTGAAGATGAAGGGCGAGCAGCTGGCCAAGAACGCCAACCTGCTGCGCGCCGAGCTGCGCCGCCAAGGCATCAACCCGGGCCAGGTCAAGCCGAAGTCGAAGCCGCTGTTCGGCGCTGCCGGCAGCCCGGTCAAGCCCAAGGACATCGCCTTCTTCAGCCGGCAGATGGCCACGATGATGAAATCCGGCGTGCCGATCGTGTCGGCGCTGGACATCATCGCCAGCGGGCACAAGAACCCGCGGATGAAGAAGCTGGTCGACACCATCCGCACCGACATCGAGGGCGGTTCCTCGATGTACGAAGCAGTCAGCAAGCACCCGGTGCAGTTCGACGAGCTGTACCGCAACCTGGTGCGGGCCGGCGAAGGCGCCGGCGTGCTGGAAACCGTGCTGGACACGGTGGCCACCTACAAGGAAAACATCGAAGCGCTGAAGGGCAAGATCAAGAAAGCGCTGTTCTACCCGATCATGGTGGTCGTGGTGGCCATGCTGGTCAGCGGCATCATGCTGGTGTTCGTGGTGCCGCAGTTCGAGGACGTGTTCAAGAGCTTCGGCGCCGAGCTGCCCGCCTTCACCCAGCTGGTGGTGAACCTCTCAAGATTCATGGTGTCGTGGTGGTGGCTGATGCTGCTGGTCGCGATCGGTACAGCGGTCGCTCTGGTCATGTCCTACAAGCGCTCGCCGAAGATGCAGCATGCAATGGACCGGTTCGTGCTGAAGGTGCCGGTGATCGGGCAGATCATGCACAACAGTGCCATCGCCCGCTTCTCGCGCACCACCGCGGTGACCTTCAAGGCCGGCGTGCCGCTGGTGGAGGCGTTGGGCATCGTGGCCGGCGCCACCGGCAATACCGTGTACGAAGAGGCGGTGCTGCGCATGCGCGACGACGTCTCGGTGGGTTACCCGGTGAACATGTCGATGAAGCAGACCAACCTGTTCCCGCACATGGTCATCCAGATGACCGGCATCGGCGAAGAGGCCGGTGCGCTGGACGCCATGCTGTTCAAGGTGGCCGAGTACTATGAGCAGGAGGTCAACAATTCGGTGGATGCCCTGAGCAGCCTGCTGGAGCCGATGATCATGGTGTTCATTGGTACCATTGTGGGCGGCATGGTGATTGCCATGTACCTTCCCATCTTCAAACTCGGCGCCGTCGTCGGATAACACATACATGGCTTTTCTCGACCAGCATCCTGGCCTCGGCTACCCCGCCGCGGCCGCCTTCGGACTGCTGCTGGGCAGTTTCCTGAACGTCGTCATCCTGCGCCTGCCCAAGCGGCTGGAATGGCAGTGGAAGCGCGATGCGCGCGAAGTCCTGGAGGAACCGGACTTCTATGAGCCGCCCCCACCGGGGATCGTGGTCGAGCCGTCGCACTGCCCGCACTGCAAGCACAAGCTGAGCTGGTACGAGAACATCCCGCTGTTCAGCTGGATCATCCAGGGCGGCAAGTGCCGCCACTGCAAGGCGCCGATCTCGCTGCAGTACCCGCTGGTGGAGGCGCTGACCTCACTGCTTGTGGTGGCCTGCGTCTGGCAGTTCGGCTTCGGCTGGCAGGGTTTCGGCGCCATCGTGCTGACCTGCTTCCTGATCGCGCTGTCCGGCATCGACCTGCGCACCCAGCTGCTGCCGGACCAGCTCACCCTGCCGCTGATGTGGCTGGGGCTGATAGGCAGCATCGACAACCTCTACATGCCGGCCAAGCCCGCCCTGGTGGGCGCGGCGGTGGGCTATCTGTCGCTGTGGACGGTCTGGTGGCTGTTCAAGCAGCTGACCGGCAAGGAGGGCATGGGCCACGGCGACTTCAAACTGCTGGCAGCGCTGGGCGCCTGGTGCGGGCTGAAGGGCATCCTGCCGATCATCCTGCTGTCGTCGGTGCTGGGCGCCATCATCGGCTCGATCTGGCTATACAGCCGGGGCCGTGACCGCGCCACGCCGATTCCGTTCGGCCCTTACCTGGCCATTGCCGGCTGGTTGTACTTCATGTGGGGTGCGCCGCTGGTGGAGCAGTACATGGTGATGAGCGGGCTGCGCTGAGGGGAGTCCCCATGAGCCGCTATGTGGTTGGCCTGACCGGTGGCATCGCCTCGGGCAAGAGTGAAGTGACCCGGCGCTTCGAAGCGCTGGGCATCGTGGTGGCCGATGCCGACCTGGCCGCCCGGGCCGTGGTGGCTGCCGACAGCCCGGCGCTGGCCCGCATTGCCGAGCGTTTCGGCGCCGACATGCTGCTGGCCGACGGCAACCTGGACCGGGCCCGCCTGCGCGCCCACGTCTTTGCCGATCCGGCCGAGCGGACGGCGCTGGAAGCCATCACCCACCCGGCCATCCGCCTGCTGATGCAACAGCAGTGCGAGCAGGCTGAGAGCCCCTATGCGATTGCGGCCATTCCGCTGCTGACCGAGGTGGGCGGGCGGAAGGCTTACCCTTGGTTGGACCGGGTATTGCTGGTGGATGCACCGGAAGCCGTGCAGCATGCCCGGCTGATGCAGCGCGATGGCATTGATGCTGCGCTGGCCGACCGGATGATTGCTGCGCAGGCCAGCCGTGCGCAGCGCTTGGCACTGGCCGATGACGTAGTGGTCAATGATGGGCAGCCGGAGGACCTGCAGGTGCAGGTGGAACAGCTGCATGCGCGGTATCTGGGCTTGGCCGGGGCTTGAGGCCTGGTTGCCGGCCAGCGGCCGGCACTACCGAAGCGCATCCATGCGTGGCGTAGATCTACTGGCCGATTCGATTGCCGGCCAGCGGCCGGCACTACCAAAGCGCATCCATGTGTGGCGTGGATCTACTCCAGCTGCTGGCGGGCGTAGCGGGCCAGTTCGCGGGCGCCCAACAGCAGGCCGTCGACCACATCGGGATTGAGCTGCTGGCGGGCGCCACCCTGCTCCCGCGCGATTTCGGCAGCGTGCAGCAGCTGGATCAGGGTATTCAGGCCGGCAAGCGTGCGGCTGAGACCAGCCATCGTGGCGGCCTGCGCCGGGCTGCCCCCCTGCACATCCAGCCGCTGGCCGTCGGCGGCGTCGCCGCCATCCATGCGCGCCAGCAGGGCGGGCAGCAGGTCCCTGGGGTCATCCAGCAGAACTTCGACCCGCTCGGCGACGTCGGCAGGCAGCAGGTGGGCGGCATCGCCGATCAGGGCGTGCAACTGGGGGAACAGCGGGCGGGTGGACATGATGAAGCTCCTCGCAGACGGCAGGCCACCTGCAGATGCAAGGTGGCGGACGGTGCGGGTTGGCGTACCGGAGACCCAACAACTCAAAAGCGAAGGAAAAAGACTCCAGCGGATTCTGGCGAATCCCCACGCACCGTCCGCCAAAGCGAGGGCAGACGATGCATTTTCCATGATGAGCTAGAGCACATCCGGAGCTTTTGATTTGTTGGTTTTTTTCAGGACGCCAATCCCGGCCAAGGCACCTGCCCCGGCCAGGTCATCAGGCCATCGCCGCGCACGGCAATCTGTAAGGAAATTCCCAAGTGCGGCGCGGGCTTGCCAATGCGTGCGTTGGAACACGCGCGGGGCGCGGCAGCGATCACGGTGGTGTCGTGTCGGGCCTGTGATGCGATGTTCGCGTGCGGGAGATTCAGTGGCACAAGCGACACAGGGCGTGATGCAAGGTCGGCAGGGTCCGTGCCGACCAAGGTCGGCACCCACCAAAGCAGGGCCGCTTACAACGGCTTCGGCGAGAACGTCAGGGTGGCGATCACGCCACGCTCGCCACCGGGGCGCACGCTCACCTGCCAGCCGTACAGGTCGCACAGACGGCTGACGATCGACAGGCCGATGCCGCCGCCCTGCGAATGACCAGCGTGCGTGCCGCGGTAGCCACGCTGGAACAGCTTGGCCGCGTCTTCCTCGCTCAGGCCCGGGCCGCTGTCGGTCACCGACACCGAATTGGCGCCCACGAAGACGCGTACTTCGCCATCCTGCGAGTACTTCACCGCGTTGCCGATCAGGTTGCCCAGCGCCACCGACAGCGCCGCCTCGGGTGCATCGATCACCAGGTTGCGCTCGCCTTCCAGCAGCAGCTCCAGCGGCTTGCCACCCAGCTGCGCGCGGTGCGCATCCAGCAGCTGCTCGGCCACGCGGGCCACGTTGCTGGTGCCCTGCCCGCGCTCGTTGCGCGACAGCAGCAGCAGTGCGCCGATCAGGTCGCTGCACTGCTGCTCGGCACGCTGGATACGCTGCAGGCGCTGCAGCACCTTCTCGTCCAGGCCGGGCCGGGTCAGCAGCAGCTCGGTGGCACCGCGGATCACTGCCAGCGGCGTGCGCAGTTCATGGCTGACGTCTGCATTGAACTCGCGATCGCGCTGCACCACTTCGGTCAGCCGCGAGGAATAGTCGTCCAGCGCCTGTGCCAGCTGCCCCACCTCGTCATCGGGAAAGCGCGGCGCCAGGGGCTCGGGCTCACTGGTACCGCCGCGGTACGCACGCAGCCGCGCGGCCAGGTCCGACACCGGCTTCATCACCTTCGACGCCGACCACCAGCCCAGCACCAGCGACAGCACGCTGAACACCAGCACCGACAACACCAGCGCGCGGTTGAGCTGCTTGCCGCCGCGCACGCTGTCGGTCATGTCATAGGCGAGGAAGAACCAGGCGTCGTCGGCCTTGCGTACCGCCAGCTTGTAGGCATACGGCTGCCCCTGCTCGTCGGTGCCACTGAGGTTGTAATTGCCGTTCTGCAGGTCGGCCCACTGCGGCCACGACTCGCGGGCCTTGTCGAACTTGTCAGCCGAGTAGGCGTACGCCCGGATCTGCTGCACGGGCACTGCCGGATTGCGCCCCGGATGCTCGTAGAAGCGCCGCGCATACTCTTCGATGTTGTGGTTGATCACGTCTTCCACCAACTGGTTTTCCACCCGCATGCGGGCCCAGTTGGTGGCGAACGCGAACAGTGTCGTCAGGCAGAAGCCCAACAACACGAACGAGACGATGATGCGGCTGCGCAGGCGCCGCCGGTATGGCGTGCGCCGGCGCTCCCCCTTGGCTGCCACGGAATCAGGCTTCCGGGGTGGCGATGCGGTATCCGATGCCATGGCGGGTCTGGATCAGCGGCACTTCAAACGGCTTGTCGACCACCGCACGCAGGCCATGGATATGCACGCGCAGCGAATCCGAATCGGGCAGTTCCTCGCCCCACACGCGGGTTTCCAGCTCCTGGCGGGTCACCACCGCCGGTGCCGCTTCCATCAGCGCCTGCAGGATCTTCAGCGCGGTCGGGTTGAGCTGCAGCAGCTTGCCCTGGCGGCGCACTTCCAGCGTATCCAGGTTGTATTCCAGGTCGCCGGTTTCCAGCACGCGGGTCTGCACGCCCTTGCCGCGGCGCGACAGGGCGTTCAGACGCACTTCCACTTCCTGCAGCGCGAACGGCTTGATCAGGTAGTCATCGGCACCGGAATCGAAGCCGGCCAGCTTGTTGTCCAGCGAATCGCGGGCCGTCAGCATCAGCACCGGGGTCTGCTTGCGCGCTTCATTGCGCAGCTTGCGGCAGACCTCGATGCCGTCCATGCCTGGCAGGTTGAGATCCAGCACGATCGCGTCGAACTCGTGCACCACGGCCAGATGCAGGCCGGTGACCCCGTCAGCCGCGAAGTCCACCGTATGCCCCCGGTCCTCCAGATAGTCGCCCAGGTTGGCCGCAATGTCGCTGTTGTCTTCGATTACCAGGATTCTCACTGTCACCTCTAATTGACTGTACTGCCGGCGCGCATGACCTGCCTCATGTCCTGCTGTGCCCGTTCCTTCTGCCGAGCGCGCTCGGCAACGGTCATGCACTGCGTCGTGGTCCGGTTGGAACCGATGGGCTTTTCACGTTGGCATATTAGACGACTATCTTCACGCGCCTGTGTCAAAACCGTGTTCACGACCTGCTGATCGTTGAAGACCTGGGTTTGCACCGGTTCAGGCATGGAATCGCGTGCCGGGTACTGCTCCACCGCTGCGCGCATGCGTGCCAGGGCGTCGTTGACGCGGGTGCGCTCGTCCTGCTTGAGTTCCGAATAGGTTTCGCCGTCCTTGAGCTCCACCTCGATACGCGCGATCTGCTGCTGCAGCGGCTGGCCGGGCACGAACACGTCCTTGCCCCTGGATGCCGATGCGGTACTGACCAGGGCGAGTCCTGACAACAGGACGGCCGACATCAAAGCCTGTTTCATGGCAAACAAATCCTTGTCTGTGGCGAATCCCGACTCTATTCGCACCCCCTTCACGCCAGCAAGTGCCAATGGTCGGGGCAGCGGAAGCCCTACCGCGAGCTGGCAGGGTTGAAGTTGTTGAAGGTGCGCTGGTCGTTCAACAGCGCCTTGCCCTTTTCCTCGATCCGGCGGCGCTCGGCCACCGTCAGGCAGCGGCTTTTGGGCATGTTGCTGCCGGTACTGCGCGTGTGCTGGCAGATCTGCCGGCTGTCCTCGTGGGCGCGGGTGAGCAGGGTATTGATCCGCTCCTGGTCGTTGAAGACCTCCCCCTGCACCTGCGGCGGCAGTTCCTGCACGCTCTGGTGGCCGCCCATCCTCGCGGTGATCCGGGCCAGCGCTTCGCGCACGGTGCTGCGGTCATCAGCGGAAATCTCGCTGTAATCGCCATCATCCAGGGCCTTTTCGACCTGGCGCACCTGCTCGGCCACCGGCGACTGCCGGTCCATCTGCACAACGGCTTTCTCCGGCTTGGCCGCAGCAGATCCGGCCAGGCCCAGCAACAACGCGATCATCGTGATGCGGTACATCGCCAGCCTCCGATCCATCCAGGAACGATGGGGGCCACTCTACGGCCGTCACGCCACCTCCACAAGGGACAGCGGGCAGGCATAAAAAAGACCCAGGCGGTGCCCCCGCCTGGGTCTGAAGTTGTATCCCGATACCGATCCTGCTGAGAGGCAGAGCTGCGGTTCGCTGAAGCCTACGCGTGGGCCGATTAAAGGCTTGTTAAAGCCGGCCTCATCCGCCTGTGAGAATCTCAAGGCGCTGAATAATCAGGGTTTTTTAAGCTTCTCGACGTGCTCGATGATGCGCGTGGCCACGTCCACCCCGCACGCAGCCTCGATCCCTTCCAGCCCCGGCGTTGAATTGACCTCCAGCACCAGCGGGCCGCGCTCGGAGCGGATCAGGTCCACCCCGCACACTGACAGTCCCAGCGCCTTGGCCGACCGCACCGCCACCTGCTGCTCGGCACGGCTGGCCTTGGCCGCCACCGCCGTACCCCCGGCATGCAGGTTGGAGCGGAAGTCACCTTCCGGCGCCTGCCGCTGCATCGAGGCAACCACCTGGTCACCGACCACGAAGCAGCGCAGATCGGCGCCCTTGGCCTCGCCGATGAATTCCTGCATCAGGAAATTGGCGTACAACCCGCGCAGGGCCTCGACAATGCCGCGCGAGGCGCTGGCCTTCTCGGTCAGGATCACGCCGCGCCCCTGGGTACCCTCGTTGAGCTTCACCACATGCGGCGGTGGGCCCAGCATGGACAACAGGTCGACGGTGTCGTCGGGGTTGTCGCCGAACACAGTGACCGGCATGTCGATGCCCTTGGCCGCCAGCAGCTGGTGTGCGCGCAGCTTGTCGCGCGAACGCAGGATCGCGTCGGACGGATTCGGGGTGCGTGCACCCATCAGTTCGAACTGGCGCAGCACGGCCGTGCCATAGCGGGTGATCGAGGCACCGATGCGCGGGATGACCATGTCCACGCCGGTCATCGGCCGGCCCTTGTAATGCATCGAAAAGCCATCGGCGGCAATGCGCATGTAGCAGCGCAGCGGATCGAGGATGCGCACGGTGTGGCCGCGCGCGCGCGCCGCCTCGACCAGCCGGCGGGTGGAATACAGGGAACTGTTGCGGGACAGGATGGCGAGCTTCATCGCGGCAGGATCGGGCGGCAGGCGCGCAGCATAGCGCGGGCGTGTGGCGGGCGGATGATGCCCTGCGGCGTGGCTTGCTCAGGCGCAGGCGGCACACTGCGGGGCAGGCCAGACCGCAAGGAAACCCGATGTCGATCACCGTATTCCCGCGCTTCTCCGAAGTGGATGTACTCGGCCACGTCACCAACACCGCCCTGCCCGTCTGGTTCGAGGAAGGCCGCCAGGAGATCTTCCGGCATTTCAGCCGCGAGGCCAGCATGCGCGACCTGGCACTGATCCTGCGCCGCTACGAGATCGACTTCCTGCAGCAGATACAGGCGGGACACGAAGCGCGCATCGAGACCCGGATCGAGAGCATTGGCCGCTCCTCGCTGTCGATCGTGCAACAGGCGTTGCAGTTCGAGGCCCTGGTAGCCAGCGGGCGCTGCGTGATGGTTCATTTCGACTACACGGCCAACGCCTCGCGCGAGATCGATGCGGAGCAGCGCCAGGCGTTGTCGGGGCTGTTCACCGAGGAATATGCACAGTCGCTGCGGGAAACGAGCGCGCGCGCCGCCGAGGCCTGATCAGCGCGAGGGAAGGCGCAGCCTGAAGCGCCCATCACGGGCGCGCAGCGCCAACCCGGTTTCACGCCATTCCACAGGCAGCTCCAAGGCTGTGTGGCGCGTGGGGTTTCGATGGACGGCATCGAACTCCCAGCGTTCCTCATAGGCTTCGCACTGGAGTGTGCCGTCATCGTCAGCATCGATCACATTGATCCAGGCCACGCTCCGGGCCTTGCCGAAGCCGCCCATCGCATGACGGGCAAAGGCTTGCCAACGACCCTGCCAGCAGACAAGCCACACGCCCTCGATGGGTCGCAGGTTCTCATCAAGCACACTGCCGGCCACCACCAGGCAGCGTCCCGACGGGCTCGCGATCACCGTCTCCAGATCACAGGCGTGGCGACCACTGGAGGCGTCGTCAAGGTAAAGGGCATACGGGCAGATGCACGCGAACAGCGCCGGATGCGCGGTCACGCGCAGATCCTCGGGAAGCAGCGGGACCGCGCGCAGCACCCGGGCATCAGGCAGGACGTGCCTCAGCTCCCGCGGCACTCCGGCGGCCAGCGCCGGATGTCCCTGCTCCAGCCATAGGCCCCGGCAGGGATGCAGCTGGGTCATGCCGCCGGGCTGGCTGCGCAGCCACGCCTCCGCACCGGCGTCCCCATCGGACTGCTGGCGCTCGCTCAGCTGCTGCCGGAACAGGCCGGGAGCAGCCGCAAGCACCTGCACCGTCTTTTGGCGCTCGTCGTAGACGATCACTGCTTCGCATCGATCAACATACCCGCTGGCCAGGCGCAGCGCGCCTCCCGGCAGGTCCTGCCATTCACCACTGGCATCACGACTGCCTCCAGTGGATACGCCTTCGACGATGGCGCCATCGCGCAGCATCTGCGTGCTGTACGCCGGTCCGCCCATGCCCAGCTCGCCCCAATCCAACAGCACATCATGTGCGGGCGGCCGTTCGGCAAAGGGCTTCATCGATCGCGAGTGCAGGCGTGAGCCGCCCACCGCATCGCCGACCAGATCGATGCGCTGCAGCGCGCCCCCCAGCGCAAGGCACACGGCAAGGCCGACAATCACTCCCAGAGGCGACCACCAGGCCACACAGACGGCGACCAGGGCCAGGAACGGCAACCACTGGGTGTAGCGCCGCAGGGCGGTTCGATCAAGGGACATGCGGATGAGAGAGGCGCCCCAGCGAACCGTCCACGTCTTCAATGCCGATCCGATCGATTGCGGCCGATGCCGGTTCAAGCATCCTGCGCTCCTGGAACTGCGCCAAATCGATTCTCTTCCTCGCTCCCGGGAAGCAGCATGACTGGAAAGAGGACGAACACCCCCAAGGGAATGAACGCGATCACGGTGTACCAGCCTGACTCGTCGATATCGTGCAATCTCCTCACGGTCAGGGCCAGCATCGGAGGCAGGAAGACGAAGACAGCGCAGACGGTCATGACCCATCCCACCTTCCACAGGATCTCGGACGTTTCCCGATCCAATGACAGGTACCCGACCAGCCAGTAACCGCGATCCATCACGCTGTAGCTCACCGCCATCACGAACCCGGCCAGCAGCGAATACGACCAGAACTCCCGCCGGTCGGATCGCCCGGAAAAATCAAAGCATCGCCTGATGGGCACAAGTGCAGCGATCATTCACGCTCCGGGCAACGGATGATGGGCGTCAACAGCTAACGATCTTTTAGCATTCCCAAGCCAAGCATCAACTGAACCCTGCAGCCTGACCAAGCCCGGAAGGCCACAGCGCTGGGGCAGGGGAATTCCTGTCCTGCAGGCTATGCGCAAGGATGCATTCGGACACGACCGATCCGGCCGAGGGATGTTTGCGAAGCGACGTCCAGCCCTGGCGTTCACCGGGCATCTCGACCGGGATCCATGCGCGGAAAAGCGGGGTTCGGATATCGCGGAGCGTCTGCCTGATACAGACCGCTGGAGACATGGAGCGGGCGATGGGAATCGAACCCACGTCAGTAGCTTGGGAAGCTACAGCTCTACCATTGAGCTACGCCCGCGTTGCGGTGGAAAGTCTATGCGCTGGGCCCCGTGTTGCGCAATGGTGCCCATCGCATCAGGCCGGGGGTCAAAGCCCTCTCGTTGCCGAGAGGGCCGACCCCGCCTGGTTTCTGCTTAGAAGCTGCCGCTGAAGTTGGCGAACAGCGTTGCGTCCTGGGCACGCTTCTGCCCGGCCGATGCACTCAGGCCGAAGTTGCTCTGCAGCCCGAACAGTTCGGTGCGGGCGCCCAGCACGACGGTCGCGTAGTCCTTGTCGAACTTCAGGCCCGGCACACGGTAGCTGCCCAGTTCCGGCAGGGTCTGCAGCCACGCGCTGCCCTGCTTGGTGTCTTCGAACTCATGGTCGTAGGTCAGCTGCGCGTACGGCTTGAGGGTGCCGCCATCGAAGCGGGCCTGCCAACCGATCCGACCAACGGTCGAATCAACGTTCTGGCGGTCGTAGCCCAGCGCGGTGGCCAGGGTGCCGGCCGCAGCGCTTTCGGTGTAACCATCGATCTTCACCTTCTGCCAGATCACCGAAGCGATCGGGCCGTGGCGGAAGCCGCCTTCGGTGCCGAACTCGTAACCGGCGTTCAGGGCGGCGGTCAGGTTGCTGCCGTCCGGCGAACCACCGTGCTCGCGGGTGGCCGGGCCGAGCTGGACCTTGCGGTTCACGTCATACGACAGCCAGGTGTAGCTGACCTGGCCGTTCACCCAGATGCGATCGCCGTACCAGCCGGCGAACAGACCGGCGGTGGTGTCCTTCTGGGTGAAATCGCCACGGCTGTTGCCGAAGTCGGCGTTGAGGCGGCCGAAGCCGGCGAAGCCGCCGACCACCATGCCGTCGCGCGCCCAGTCGATGCCGAACAGGCCGGCCGGCGCCAGGCCGTCGTACAGATCCGCGTGGTCGTAGCGCTGCAGGTCACCGCGGACGCCGCCCCACCAGGACAGGCCGTCGGCCGGACGACCGCCCAGGTGCATGCTGACCTGATCGGCACGCGAACGACCGATGGTCTGTGCCGAGTGGCTCAGCAACTGCTGCAGGCGCGGGGCTTCCAGCACCGAGACCGCGTACTGGCCCAGCAGCTGGTGGCCCGCCGTGGTCGGATGCACGCCATCGGCGAACAGATAGGTGTTGGCCGCATCCGGGCTGACGTAGCTGGTCGGATTGCAGGTCAGGATGCTCTGAGTCGAATTGGCCGGATCGATCTTGCAGGCGGTGCTGGTGACGTTGGTGAAGCCGTACATGGCCGGATTGGCGGCGACTTCGCCCAGCACGGTGAAGGTATCGAGCGGGATGAACTCGATGCCGGCCTGCTTCAGGCCACCATAAAGAGCCTTGTTGTAGCCGGCTGACAGCGCGGTGGCGGTGGCCGCGTTCGGGCCGCGGAAGGCCGGAGTCAGGCCGACGTTCGGCAGGTTCGGCACCAGCACGTACTGCGCACCGGCCTGCTTCAGCGCACCCACCAGAGCGATCTGGTCGGTGACGGCGGCGCCGATGATGGCCTGTGCCTGCGCCGGTGCAGCTGCGGCGGCGAACAGGTCATTGGCGCCGCCCCACACCGTGTACAGGACATTGCCGTCAGCCTTGCCGCCGTTGGCGGCCAGATAACGGGCCGCCTGCGACTTCAGCGAGGGGATAGTCCCCATTGCGCTCGGCACGTCCACGCCAACGCGGGCACCACCGACCGCGTAATTGTCACCGTTCTGGCCGTTACCATTGGCGGCGCCATTGAGGCCATAGTAGTTGGCGACCTGCTGCGACCACACCCAGCCCGGGTTGGTGGTGAACTGGCCGGTCACCGGACGCACATCGGCCGGCAGCAGCGGGCGGAAATAGCCGGCATCGGTCAGGCTGTCGCCGAAGAACACGGCCTTGGAATACGGGGATTCGCCTGCCATGGCCGGAAGCGCGGCCAGCGCGATCGCGGCCGCCATCAGGGTGCGGATCGGGCGTTTGCTGAGCAGCATGAAAAAACTCCTGTGGGGATATCGTTGAGGACCCGGCGGACGTACGCCGGCGCACGGTGAATGGTTTCACTGCGCCGCGTTTTGCTCACGCTGCGCCGCCGCATGGATTGTCGCCCGATCGCCGGGAAACCTGCTGTGCCGGAGCTGGCGCCCCGCTCAATTTGCAGGTGTTCCGATCCCGGCGGGCTATCGGCGACAATGCACGGATGAACATCCAGCTCAATGGCGAACCCCGCGCCCTGCCCGCTTCGGCAACCCTCCACGACCTGCTCGAGGCCGAACAGTTGCTGCAGCGCCGGGTGGCGGTCGAGGTCAACGGCGAGATCGTCAGCCGCAGCCGCCACGGCGAGCACGTCCTGGCCGAAGGCGACGTGGTGGAGATCGTGCACGCGTTGGGCGGGGGCTGAGACCTCCGGGTGGTGCCGGCCGCTGGCCGGCAATCCGACGCTGTCAAGCAACCTGCATGTGCCGGCCAGCGGCCGGCACTACCCTCGCCCTCCTGCGGACAGCACCGCCTTGCGTGATCCCATCTTCAGGCGGATAGGCGATAATCGCGCCATGAACGTTCATGTCTCCCCCGATTCGCTGGTGATCGCCGGCAAGACCTATGGCTCGCGGCTGCTGACCGGCACCGGCAAGTTCAAGGATCTGGAAGAAACCCGCCTGGCCACCGAGGCCGCAGGCGCCCAGATCGTCACCGTGGCGATCCGCCGCACCAACATCGGGCAGAACCCGGGTGAGCCGAACCTGCTCGACGTGCTGCCGCCGGAGCGCTACACCATCCTGCCCAACACCGCCGGCTGCTACACCGCCGAAGACGCCGTGCGCACCTGCCGCCTGGCCCGTGAGCTGCTGGACGGCCATAATCTGACCAAGCTGGAAGTGCTGGGCGACCAGAAGTCGCTGTACCCGGACGTGGTGCAGACCCTCAAGGCTGCCGAGCAGCTGGTCAAGGACGGCTTCGAAGTGATGGTCTATACCTCTGACGATCCGATCCTGGCCAAGCGCCTGGAGGAGATCGGCTGCGCTGCGGTGATGCCGCTGGCCGCGCCGATCGGTTCGGGCCTGGGCATCCAGAACAAGTACAACCTGATGCAGATCATCGAAGACGCCAAGGTGCCGATCATCGTTGACGCTGGCGTCGGTACCGCGTCGGATGCCGCGATTGCGATGGAGCTGGGCTGCGACGGCGTGCTGATGAACACGGCCATTGCCGGTGCGCGCCACCCGGTGCTGATGGCCAGCGCCATGCGCAAGGCGGTCGAGGCCGGCCGCGAGGCCTTCCTGGCCGGGCGCATCCCGCGCAAGCGCTACGCCAGCGCCTCCTCCCCGGTGGATGGGCTGATCGGCTGATGACCAATCCTTTCGACAGCGCCGGTTCCAAGGCTCCGCCCAAGCCCTTCACCGTAAGCGAGGGCCGCCGCGAGGTGCGCAGCTTCGTGTTGCGCCAGGGCCGCTTCACCCCCGCCCAGCAGCGCGCGTTCGACGAACGCTGGCCGCGCTTCGGCCTCGACTACACCGGCCAACCGCGTGACCTGGACGCCACCTTCGGCCGCCCGGCACACAAGGTGCTGGAAATCGGCTTCGGCAACGGTGCCGCGCTGCGCTTTGCCGCCCAGCACGACCCGTCACGCGATTACATCGGCATCGAAGTGCACGCCCCGGGCGTGGGCAGGCTGCTGAACGCGCTGGCCGACGACAACGCCGACCACGTGCGCCTGTACCACCACGACGCGGTGGAAGTGCTGCAGAACGAGATCGCCGATGGCGCGCTCGATGAAGTGCGCATCTACTTCCCGGACCCGTGGCACAAGAAGCGCCACAACAAGCGCCGCCTGCTGCAGCCGGCGTTCGCCGAACTGCTGGTGCGCAAGCTGCGCCCGGGCGGCCGCCTGCACTGTGCCACCGACTGGGAGGACTACGCCGAGCAGATGTGGGACGTGCTCGATGCCACCGCCGGCCTGGTCAACCGTGCCGGCCCGCGTGGCAGCGTGCCGCGCCCGGACTGGCGCCCGCAGACCCACTTCGAGACCCGCGGCCAGAAGCTTGGCCATGGCGTCTGGGACCTGCTGTACGACCGCACCTGACGATCGCCTGAGGACGCCGCGCCCCACATGGATACCGCGCTGACGCTGACCAACGACATGAAGCTCGTGCTCGGGCTGGTCGGCTTCACGATGGCGATGTTCCTGTTCGAGCGCATCCGCGCCGACGTGGTCGCGCTGGTGGTGCTGGTGGTGCTCGGTGTCACCGGGCTGATCGCGCCGGAGGAAATCTTCGGCGGCTTCTCCGGTAACGCGGTGATGAGCATCATCGCCACCACCATCCTCGGTGCCGGCCTGGACCGCACCGGGGCGCTGAACCGGCTGGCCGCGTGGCTGCTGCGACGCGGTCATGGCGTCGAGCAGCGGCTGCTGATGATGACCACGGCCATTGCCGGCCTGAACTCGTCCTTCATGCAGAACCCGTCGGTGATGGCGCTGTACCTGCCGGTGGCTTCGCGACTGGCAGCGCGCACCGGCCTGACCCTGCAGCGCCTGCTGCTGCCGATTTCGGCGGCGATCGTGATGGGCGGTGCGCTGACCATGGTCGGCAATTCACCGCTGATCCTGCTGAACGACCTGCTGGCCTCGGCCAACAACAACCTGCCCTCGGGCCTGGCCACCATCGAGCCGCTGCGCATGTTCGCGCCGCTGCCGATCGGCGTGGCGCTGCTGATCGCCTCGCTGCTGTACTTCCGCTACTACGGCGACCGCAAGCTGATCGAGGAAGAGAACCTGGCCAACGACGGGGTCACCCCGGCGCGCACCGAAAGCTACTTCGCCAAGACCTATGGCATCGAAGGCGATGTGTTCGAGCTGGTGGTCAGTGCCGAAAGCCCGCTGGTCGGCATGACCCTGGGCGAGGCGGAGAACCTGCACGATGCCCCGCTGCTGCTGGCCCTGAAGACCGGCAACGACACGCGCCTGGCGCCGCCGGCGGAGATGCGCATCTGGGTGGGCAGCGTGCTCGGCGCAATGGGTCCGCGCGAGCAGATCAACGACTTCGCGCAGAACCAGTTCCTGCGCATGTCTTCGCGCCTGAAGCACCTGGGTGACCTGTTCAACCCGAGCCGCGCCGGTATTTCCGAGGCGGTGGTGCCGCCGACCTCGAACGTGATCGGCAAGAGCGCGGCCGACCTGCGCCTGCGCAAGGAGCGCGGCATCAGCCTGCTGGCGATCAACCGCGACAAGCAGGTGATCCGCGAGGACGTGCGCGACGTGCAGTTGCGTGCAGGCGACATGCTGGTCTTCCACAGCATCTGGACCGACCTGGCACAGGCGGCCAAGAGCCGCGACTTCGTGGTGGTGACCGACTACCCGACCGGCGAACAACGCCCGCACAAGTTCAAGATCGCCATGGCGATCTTCGCGTTGACCATCCTGATCGCGCTGACCAGCAAGCTGCCGGTGGCGCTGACGCTGATGACCGGCGTGGCCGGCATGCTGCTGACCGGCGTGCTGCGCATGGACGAGGCCTATGCCTCGATCAACTGGAAAACGGTGTTCATGATGGCCGGGCTGATTCCGCTCGGCTGGGCGATGGACTCCAGTGGTGCGGCGGCGTGGGTGGCCGGCCATACCATCGACAAGCTGCCCACCGGCATCCCGGTGTGGGTGCTGGAGGTGGCGCTGGCGCTGCTGACCACGGCGTTCTCGCTGGTGATCAGCCACGTGGGCGCGACCATCGTGATGGTGCCGATCGCGGTGAACCTGGCACTGGCGGCGGGCGGCAACCCGACCGCGTTCGCGCTGATCGTGGCGCTGTCGGCGTCCAACAATCTGATGACGGCCTCCAACCCGGTGATCTCGATGATCACCGGCCCGGCCAACTACACCCCGCGCGAGATGTGGCGGGTCGGCGGCCCGCTGTCGCTGATCTACACCTGCGTGGTGGTGCTGATGATCAACCTGATGTTCTGAGGGGCTTGATCGGCAGGGCTGCGCCCTGCACCTGCAGAAGCCGAAGCAACAGCAACAGCAACAGCGAGCATTCCGTGGGATGGCGGGGCACTGTGGGTTTGCGGGGACGCCGTAAACCCATCCATGGGGGCTTGGTCGCGGCATCCATGCCGCTCACACCCCGCAAACCCACAGTGCCCCGCCTTCGACAGTTTCACGAGGCTGGTGGTGGGTGCCGACCGTTGGTCGGCACGGATCTCGCTCTGGTAGCTGTCGACCTTGGTCGACACGGCTTTTGTAGAGTCGAGCCGTGCTCGACTGTTTCTGGCCTCAAGCCAGGTAAACCTGCCCGTCGCGCACGTCCACCGGCACCACGCGCAGGCGGTCGCCCTTGCAGGGGCCGGCGATGCAGTCGCCGCTGTCCAGCGCGAACGAGGCGCCATGCGCGGCGCAGACCAGGTGGCCTTCACGGCTCTTCAGGAACCGGCCCGGGGCCCAGTCCAGGCGGCGGCCGGCGTGCGGGCAGATGTTCAGGAACGCACGCACCTGCGCACCGTCGCGGTACAGCACCAGCGATTCGGCATCGCCATCAACCACCGCTTCGACCTCGGCAAACGCGCCATCGGCAATGGCATCAAGGGCGATCAGGGCGGCAGAGGCAGTCATGGCGAAGGCTCGGACAGTAAACCCGCATTGTCGCACGCCCACTCAGGTGACTGGCTGCGACATGAACACAAGTCATTGATCCGTAATAAGCACAGGCTATATTTAACGAGTTTTTCACTCAATGACAGTGGCGCGTCCCGATACTCTGGTTTCGCTGATCCCAGCCTATCGAGCCGCCATGTTCAATCGCGCATCCGCCTTCAACCAGTTCCGCACCCTGTTCGCGCCGCGCAAGCCGCGCCATCCGCTGGTGCGCGTTGCCGTGGGCCTGCTTGGCCTGGCGATCCTGGCCGCGATGGTGTTCATCGGCGTGTTCGTCGGTGCAGCGATGATCCTGGTCGGCCTGGCGTGGAAGCTGCTGGCCTCGCGCAAGCCGGGCGTTGCCCGTCCGGTGGATCCGACCGTGGTCGAAGGCGAGTACCGCGTGGTGCGCAAGCCGGTGCTGCCGGCCCCGCGCTGATGCGGGTCTTCCGCGCCCGCTGACGGCGGGCGCCATGCGTTCTAGACTGCGGGCACGCCCTTCCTGGATGCCCGCATGTCCGATGATGTCTCCGATGTGATCCCTGCCGTAGCCCTGCCGCGTGTACCGGTGGTGGGCGGTGGCAGTTTCCCCGTGCACCGCATCTACTGCGTCGGCCGCAACTTCGCCGACCACGCCCGCGAAATGGGCGCGGCGGTGCCGGCGGCCGATGACCGTGGCCGCCCGATGTTCTTCAGCAAGCCGGCCGATGCGATCGTGGTCGGCCATGACGACGCCATCCCCTACCCGCCGGCGACCGCCAACCTGCACCACGAAGTGGAGCTGGTGGTGGCGATCGGCCGTGATGCGCCCGCAGGCGAACTGGCCGTGGCCGATGCCGAAGCACTGGTCTACGGCTACGCCGTCGGCCTGGACCTGACCCGCCGCGACCTGCAGGCTGCGGCCAAGGAAAAGGGCCACCCGTGGGATGCCGCAAAGGGCTTCGACGCCTCCGCGCCGATCAGCGAGATCGTGCATGCCGCCGAAGTGGGCGATCTGGCCGCGTTGAATCTGTCATTGGAGGTCAACGGCGAGGTGCGCCAGCAAGCGCTGCTGGACCAGATGATCTGGAACGTGCCGGAGATCCTGCACGAGCTGTCCAAGCTGTGGCAGCTGCGTGCCGGCGACCTGGTGTTCATGGGCACCCCGTCAGGCGTGGCTGCACTGAAGCCCGGCGACCGCTTCAGCGCGCGCCTGGAAAACGTGGCCGAGCGCCACGGCGTGATCACCGGCTGACATTACCTGCGCTACCCTGCGCGCTGTCCACTTCCCCACCGGAGAAAAACAACAATGGGAATGCTCACCGAGTTCAAGGAATTCGCGATGCGCGGCAACGTCATCGACCTCGCCGTCGGCGTGGTGATCGGCGCGGCCTTCGGCAAGATCGTGACGGCGCTGGTCGAGAAGATCATCATGCCGCCGCTGGGCCTGCTGATCGGCAAGGTGGATTTCTCGCAGCTGGCGTGGACGCTGTCACCGGCCCGCATCGGGCCGGACGGCAAGGAGATTCCGGCCGTGGTGATCGGCTATGGTGACTTCATCAATACGCTGATCCAGTTCGTGATCGTGGCCTTCGCCATCTTCATCGTGGTCAAGGCGATCAACCGCCTGTCGCGCAAGCAGGAAGCGGCACCGGCCGCACCGGCCGAAGAAGTGGTGCTGCTGCGCGAGATCCGCGACAGCCTGAAGAAATAAGGCCGCAGAACGGTAGTGTCGGCCGCTGGCCGGCAATATCGGAACATGCGGAAGCCGGCCAGCGGCCGGCACTACCGCGACTGCGCGAAAGCCCCGCTCCGGCGGGGCTTTCGCTTTGCCGGACATGGCGGAAAACAGCGTTCGCGCCAGCCATGACCTCCCGCCCATGCGCCGGGCTGAACGACTGTTAAGCTCCAAGGCTTGGTCCCTTCCCGGAGCTGTCCATGCGTCGCCGCGTCCTTGCCATCGCATCCTCCCTCGCCCTGCTGGCCGCCCCGGCCTTCGCGGCGCCGCATACCACCACCCTGCCCCCGGCGTCGCTGGCCACCGCCGCACAGCTGCGTGACCAGGCGCTGGCCGATGACACCGGCTGGAAGGTGGTCGAATCGCTCACCACCGAAATCGGCCCGCGCATCGCCGGCAGCGAGGCCGACGCCCGCGCCGTGGCCTGGGCCGAAGCCAAGTTCAAGGCACTGGGCTTCGACAAGGTGTGGAAGGAACCGGTGACCTTCCCGAAATGGGAGCGCCGCAGTGAACACGCTGCCGTGACCGGCAGGAACCAGCAGCCGCTGCAGATCACTGCGCTGGGCGGCAGCCCGGGCGGCACGGTGGAAGCGGAGGTGGTGCGCTTCGCCGATCTGGCCGCCCTGCAGGCGGCACCGGCCGGTTCGCTGAAGGGCAAGATCGCCTTCGTCGATTACCAGATGCTGCCGTTCCGCGATGGCCGCGACTACGGCCGCGGCGGTGCAATCCGCAGCAAGGGACCGTCAGAAGCGATCCGCAAGGGCGCGGTGGGCTTCCTGATGCGCTCGGCCGGTACCGACTCCCACCGCGTGCCGCACACCGGCATCACCCGTTTCGATGACGGCCTGACCCCGGTGCCGTCGGCCGCGCTGTCGGTGCCCGATGCCGACCAGCTGGCGCGCCTGCTGGCCCGTGGCAGCACCACGGTGAAGGTGGCGCTGGACTGCGGTTGGGATGGCACGGCCACTTCGTACAACGTGATCGGCGAGATCACCGGCCGCAGCCTGCCGAAGGAAGTGGTGGTGATCGGCGGTCACCTGGATTCGTGGGACCTGGGCACCGGCGCCGTGGATGACGGCGCGGGCGTGGGCATCACGATGGCCGCCGGCCACCTGATCGGCCAGCTCAAGCAGGCACCGAAGCGCACCATCCGCGTGATCGCCTTCGCCAACGAGGAGCAGGGCCTGTACGGCGGCAAGGCCTACGCCGAAGCGCACGCCAAGGACGTGGCCCTGCACCAGCTGGCCGCCGAGAGCGACTTCGGTGCCGGCCGCATCTATGCCTTCAATACCGGTTCGCCGAATCCGGAAGGCTCACGTGAAGCGACGAAGCAGATTGCCGAAGTAATGAAGCCGCTGGGCATCGAGTACCAGGCCGACAAGGGTGGCCCGGGCCCGGACGTCGGCCCGCTGGCCGCCAAGGGCGGTGCGTGGGCGTGGCTGGCGCAGGACGGCTCGGACTACTTCCACCTGCACCACACCGCCGACGACACGCTGGACAAGATCGACCCGAAGGCGCTGGCGCAGAACGTGGCCGCCTACACGGTGTTTGCCTACCTGGCGGCAGAAGCCGATGGCAGCTTCGGCAGCGAAGCCAAGGCGACCACGCCTCCGAACGAGTGATGCGGTAGTGCCGGGCCATGCCCGGCGAGCGCAGCGGCAGGAGCGGTGCGAACCAAGGTTCGCACCCACCAAGGCGGGTCCTGAATCAGGAACCCGGCAGGGTCAGAGCCCTCGCCTGCGGCGAGGGATCCGACCCCGATCATGCGAGCCCGGATACGGGATCACCCGCGTCGACTGGCCCATTGCGCCAGCAGCACCGCCGTGGCCGAGGCCACGTTCAGGCTCTCCACCGCGCCACTGCCGGGAATCGAGACCCGCATGTCGCATTCGCTGGCCAGGCCGCGGTCCATGCCCTCGCCTTCAGCGCCCATCACGTACACCAGCCGCTCCGGCAGCGACGCACGGAACACGTCGTCGCCACCCTCAACGAGGGTCGCCGCCAGCCCGAAGCCGGCCGCACGCAGCTGCGCCATCGCCTGAGCAGTCTCCGGCAGCTGCACCAGCGGCACCGACTCCGCCCCGCCTTCGGCCACGCGTGCGGCAGCACCGGACAGCGCCAGCGTACTGCCGGCCGGCAGCAGCAGCGCCTTGACGCCGAAATGCGCGGCCGAGCGCAGGATCGCGCCGAAGTTGTGCGGGTTGCCGACACCATCCAGCCACAACGCCAGCACCGGGCCCTGCTCCAGATCGGCCAGCCACTGCGCCAGCGGCACGGCCGGCGCACGCAGCACGTCGGCCACCAGGCCCTCGTGATGGGTCGTGGCAGCCAGCTTGTTGAGATCGCCTTCCTCCACCACGCGATAGCCCACGCGGTTGGCCACGCACCACTTCAGCACCGGCTGCATGCGCGGAATCAGCGCGTCCACCAGGTACAGCTTGCGCAGCGCCTGCGGGCGCTTGGCGAACAGCGCCTGTACGGCGTTCCAGCCATACAGGCGCAGTTCGTCGTTGCCGCGCCCCGGCGGCGGCGGGGTGCCGCCCTCACGCGGTGGCAGCGGGGTGGCCCGCGGCGGTCGCGACGACGGGCGGCGGGCATTCTTCCAGGGATCATTCACTACGGGACAACTCCAGCTTGCGTTGACGCCAGAAATCGGCGTTCTTGATGCCCAGGGCATCGGGGTCGAAGATTGGATCGAGGCCGAGCTTCTTCTGTCGTTCGTAATCACGCAGGGCGAGCATGGCCGGCTTCTGGATGATGAGGATGGCAATGATGTTCAGCCAGGCCATCAGGCCGACGCCGATGTCACCCAGCGCCCAGGCCAGGGTCGCATTATGGAACGCGCCGAACACCACCATGCCGATGATGCCCAGGCGCAGCACCAGCACGGTCAGCGGGCGCTTCCTGTTGTGGTTCACATAGCTGAGATTGGTCTCGGCCATGTAGTAGTACGCCATGATGGTGGTGAACGCGAAGAAGAAGATGGCGATGGACACGAACGCCGAACCCCAGCCCGGCAGCACGGCTTCTACGCCGGCCTGGGCGTAACCGGCGCCTTCGGGAATGCCGGCCAGGCCCTGGAAGATCGGCGGGGCGCCGGCACCTGCCGGCGAGTACACGTTGTAGGTGCCGCTGGCCAGGATCAGGAAGGCGGTAGCGGTGCACACCATCATGGTGTCGAAGTAGATGGCGAAGGCCTGCACGTAGCCCTGCTTGGCCGGGTGCGAGACTTCCGAGGCGGCCGCTGCATGCGGGCCCGAACCCTGGCCGGCTTCGTTGGCGTAGATGCCGCGCTTGATGCCCCACTCCACTGCCAGGCCCATCATCGCGCCGAACGCGGCGTGGGTGCCGAAGGCGCTGCTGAAGATGATGTTGAACATCTCCGGCACGCGGTCGTAGTTGATGATCATGATGACGATGGCCATCAGGATGAAGCCGGCGGCCATGAACGGCACCACCACTTCGGCGAAGTTGGCGATGCGCTTGACGCCACCGAAGATCACCACGCCCAGCAGCAGCGCGACCACGATGCCGATGCCCAGCTTCAACGCCTGCACCGATTCCATGCCGAAGGCCTGGCCATCGAGCGGACCGCACAGGGCGGTGCCACGGCAGGCGTTGATGATGCTGTCGGCGATCGCGTTGGCCTGCACGCCCGGCATCAGGAAGCCGGCGGCGATGATCGTGGCGATGGCGAAGGCCAGCGCGTACCACTTCAGGCCCATGGCCTTTTCGATGTAGTAGGCCGGGCCACCGCGGTAGCGGCCTTCGGCGTCCTTGGTCTTGTAGATCTGCGCCAGGGTGCATTCCACGTACGAGGTGGACGCGCCGAGGAAGCCCATCACCCACATCCAGAAGATCGCACCGGGGCCGCCGAAGGCGATGGCGGTGGCCACGCCGGCGATGTTGCCGATACCCATGCGGCCGGCCATCGACATGGCCAGGGCCTGGAACGAGGACACGCCGGCGTCGGATTTCTCACCCTTGACGGTGAGGCGGCACATCTCGAGGAAGCCGCGGATCTGCATGAAGCGCGTGCGCAGGCTGAAGAACAGGCCGGCGCCCAGGCACACGAAGATCAGTGCCTTGCTCCAGATGATGCTGTTGATGAAATGTACGGTTGCTTCCACGCGCGCTCTCTCCAGTCGGCGGGTTGTAAGGACGTCCCGTCGGCTGGAAGGGACCGGTCGATTCTCCCTGATCGAAGGCCGCTGCGGTAGCGCCAAGAGGATGGGGTCACGGCAGCTGGGTGCGTACCCGGGCGAAGCGGCGCAGGTCGTGCAGGACGCCGCGCTTGTAGACCGCACAGCGCTCCACGCCCTCTTCCTGGAAGCCGTTCTTCTCCAGCACCCGGGCCGAGCCGAGGTTGAAGTCGACCACGGTGGCCTGCAGCCTGAACAGGCGCAGTTCGTTCATCACCCACGGTGCGAACAGGCCAACCACGCGGGTCATCACGCCCTGCCCCCAGTAGGCCTGGCCGAGCCAGTAACCCAGTTCGGCGGTGTGCCCACGCTCGGCCACGCCCTGCTGGGCGCCGACGCTGCCGCAGGCCTGGCCGTCGATCTCGATGGCCAGGTTCAGCGTGCCAGGGGCCAGCACGCGGCCGGCGAGGAAGGCCTCGCCATCCTCGCGCGTGTACGGGTACGGGAAGCGATCACGCAGGCCGCGCGATACCTCGGCGTCGTTGGCATGGCGCAGCAGCGATTCCAGGTCTTCCGGGCGCCAGGGGCGCAGGCGGAAACCTTCTCCCTGTAGTGGCGGGGTCAGAGCCCTTTCCGTTCCGGAAAGAGCTCTGACCCCTGGACCGACCCCGTCGGCAGGCCGGTCAGGCATGCCCGCCCACCGAGGGCGATTCGGCTTCCTGCTTCTCCAGCTCGCGCTTCACCGCTTCCGGCGAGCGGGTGTACGGGGCCAGCCGCGCGTAGAACGCCGGCACCACGAACAGCGACAGGAACGTCGAAAGAGTCACGCCGAAGATGATCACGATGCCGATCGTGCCACGGCTGGCCGAGCCGGGGCCACCGGCCACCACCAGCGGAATCGCGCCGACCACGGTGGCGATCGAGGTCATCAGGATCGGGCGCAGGCGCACCATCGCCGATTCGATGATCGCCTCGCGCACGGTTCTTCCGTCGTCGCGCAGCTGGTTGGCGAATTCGACGATGAGGATGCCGTTCTTCGCTGCCAGGCCGACCAGCATGACGATGCCGATCTGGCTGAACAGGTTCACCGTGCCGCCGCTCACCCACAACCCGACCAAGGCACCGAGCACGCCCAGCGGCACGGTCAGCATGATGGTGAGCGGGTGGATGAAGCTCTCGAACTGCGCGGCCAGCACCAGGTAAACCACCAGCAGGGCCATGGCGAAGGTCAGCAGCACCGCGCCACCCGCACTCTGGTACTCGCGCGATTCGCCCTTCCAGTTCACCTGCGCGTACTGCGGCAGTTCCTCGCGGGCCACGTTCTGCGCCCAGGCGATGGCCTCGCCCAGCGGATAGCCCGGTGCCAGGCCGGCGGTGATGGTGATCGAGCGCAGGCGGTTGAAGCGGTTCAGCGTGCCCGCCTCGGCCACTTCACTGAGCGTGACCAGGTTGGACAGCGGCACCAGTTCGCCGGAGGTGGCGCGCACGCGGATCGCAGCCAGGTCGGCCGGGCTGGCACGGCCATCGCGACCGGCCTGGACCAGCACGTCGTACTCCTCGCCGTTGTCGACGAAGGTGGTGACGCGGCGCGAGCCCATCATGGTTTCCAGTGCCGAACCGATCGCGGTGACCGGCACGCCGAGATCCGCCGCACGCTGGCGGTCGATGTTTACCCGCATCTGCGGCCGGGTTTCCTTGTAGTCCGAATCCGGGCCGACCAGGCCCGGGTTGTCGGCCATGCGCAGCAGGATGCGGTCACGCCACTGCGCGATCTCGGCGTATTCCGGGCCGCCCAGCACGATCTGGAACGGCTGGCCGCCACTGCGCACCAGCCCGCCACCCACCTGCGTACGCACGCGCACGCCGCGGATGGTGTCCAGTTCCTTCTGCAGTGCGTTGGCCACGTCCGGCGTGGCCTCGCTGCGCTGGCGCCACGGCTGCAGGAAGATGCTGACGCGGCCGGTGTGCATTTCCTCGCTGGCACCGAAGCCGCCGGGCACGCGCGGGTTGGCACGCACGATCGGCTTGTCGGCGCCCACGTGCGGGGCCAGCAGTGCCTCCACCTGCTGTACCTGCTGCACGGTGTAGTCGTAGCCGGCGCCTTCCGGGCCGTCGATCATGATCTGGAACGAACCGCGGTCTTCGGCCGGCGCCAGCTCCGACGGCAGCAGTTTCAGCAGGCCCCAGCTGGCGGACAGCGCGGCCACCATCACCAGCAGGTAGATCCACGTGCGGTCCACGTGATGGTCGAGCACGCGGCCATAGCCGGAGGCCAGGCGCTCCAGGTTGCGGTTGACGAAGCCATGCAGGCCGCGCGGTGCCTGCCCGGTGTGCGGCTTGAGCAGTTTGGAGGCCATCATCGGCGTCAGCGTCAGCGCCACGAACGCGGACAACGCAACCGCTGCCGCCAGCGCCACCGCCAGTTCGCGGAACAGGCGGCCGGTATTGCCTTCCAGGAAACCGACCGGCAGGAACACCGCCACCAGCACCGCGGTGGTGGCGATCACCGCGAAGGCGACCTGCGTGGTGCCACGCTTGGAGGCCACCAGCGGGGGCTCGCCCAGGTCGATGCGGCGCTGCACGTTTTCCACCACCACGATCGCATCGTCCACCACCAGGCCGATGCACAGCACCAGGGCCAGCAGGGTCAGCAGGTTGATCGAGAAATCGAACGCATACAGCGCGATGAACGCCGCGACCAGGCAGACCGGCACCGTTACCGCCGGGATCAACGCGGCGCGGAAACTGCCGAGGAACAGCCAGATCACCGCCAGCACCAGGATCATCGCTTCCACCAGCGTGGCATAGACGCGGTCAACTGCGGCTTCGATGAAGGTGGTGTTGTCGAAGGCGACGAAGATCTGCGTGCCCTTGGGCAGGGTCAGTGCCACCCGCTCGGCTTCAGCGCGCGCGGCACGCGCCACGTCCAGCGAGTTGGCGGTGGAGGTCTTGACGATGCCCAGGCCGATGCCCGGCTCGCCGTTGCTGCGGTAGTACGCGCGACGCTCGGCCGAAGCCAGTTCGATCTTCGCCACGTCGCCCATGCGCACCACGTAGCCGTCGCGGCCCTTGCCCAGCGGGATGGTCGCAAAGTCTTCCGGCTTGATGTAGTTGCGCTCCACGCGCAGGGTGAAGTCACGGTCGGTCGACTCGATGCGGCCGGCCGGCAGTTCCACGTTCTCGTTGCGCAGTGCGGTTTCCACATCGCCAGTGGTCAGCCCGCGCGCGGCCAGCTGGTCACGGTCCAGCCAGATGCGCATCGCATAGCGCTGGCGGCCACCGATGCGGACCTGGGCCACGCCATCGAGGCTGGAGAAACGATCGACCACGTAGCGGTCGGCGTAGTCGCTCAGCTCCAGCGTGTCCATGGTCGAGGACACCATGTTGAACCAGATGATCGGGTCGGCATCGCTCTCGACCTTGGCGATCTCCGGCGGACGCGCTTCTTCGGGCATGCGGTCGGCGACGCGGCTGACCGCATCGCGCACGTCATTGGCGGCCGCTTCGATATCGCGGTTGGAGGTGAACTCGATGCTGACCTGCGAGCGGCCGTTGGTGCTGCGCGCATTGATCGTATCGATGCCTTCGATGCCGGCCAGCGCATCTTCCAGCACTTGGGTGATGCGGCTTTCGATGACCGCCGCCGAGGCGCCGGTGTAGTCCACCGACACCGACACGATCGGCGGATCGATGGCGGGCAGTTCGCGCAGGGTCAGGCGGGTGAAGGACATCACGCCCAGCACCAGCAGCAACAGGCTCATCACCACGGCGAACACTGGCCGCTGGATGGAGATGTCGGACAGCTTCATCCGCCGTGGCCCTCGGCCGCGGCCGGCGCCGGTGCATCCGCCGGTTTGGCACCGCTGGCCGGGGCCGCATCCTTGGCCGCGACCTTCAAGCCCGGGCGCAGCTTGCCGGTGCCATCGACCACGATGCGCTGGCCGGCTTCCAGGCCCTGTTTGATCTCAACCACGCCGGCGCGGCGCGCACCGGTCACCACGTCCACGCGTTCGACGCTGTCGTCGCTCTTGATGCGGTACACGAACGTGTCGCGGCCCACCTGCACCACGGCGATTTCCGGCACCACCAGCGCCGGGCGCTCGGGGCGGAACAGGCGCACGTCCAGCAGCATGCCCGGGCGCAGCGCGTGGTCGCTGTTGGCGAAATCGCCGCGCACGGTCACCGCACGGGTCGCCGGGTCGATGCGTGCGTCGATGGTACTGACCACGCCCTCGAAGGTGCGGCCCGGCCACGCCACGCTGGTGGCGCTGACCTTGTCACCGACGCCCAGTGCGGCCAGTTCCACTTCCGGCACCTGGAAATCGATGTGCATGTGCTCGATGTCGTCGAGCGTGGCGATGACCGTGGTCGGGGTCACCAGCGAGCCCGGGCTGACCTGGCGGATGCCGAGCACGCCGGCGAATGGTGCGCGTACACGGCGATCACCGATGTCGGCCTGCATCTGCATCACGCGCGCCTCGGCGGCATCGCGGATCGACTTCTGCGTATCCAGCGTGGCACTGGACACCAACCGCTGGGAGGCCAGCTCGCGCTGGCGCTTGTACAACTGGTCGGCCTCGTGGAAGGTGGCCTGCGCCTGCACCAGCGCCGCTTCCTGGGCCTGCCCGCGCAGCGTCACGATCGGGGCACCGGCGGCGATGTGCTGGCCGCTTTCGAAATGCACCTTCTCGACGATTTCGCTGACCTTGGCGGTGACGCTGATCGACTCGCGCGCCTTGGCCGTGCCCAGCGCCTGCAGGGTGTCATTCCACTGCGTGGGCTGCACCACCTGCGCCGTGACCGGCACTGCTTCGCCCTGCCGACGCGCGGCGGCCTCCTGTTTGCCTGCGCACCCGGCCAACACGGCCAGGCTGAGGCCAAGGGCCAGGGTCGAAGCGATACGAGCCAACATGAAGGGTCCTGATTGATCCACGGCCGCCGAGTGTAGGCAAGGCCCCGCAGAAGCGGTATGTGCCAAGCGTTTACCATCGTGGAACCGAAGCCGTGATAGCGCCTTGAACCCGTTCCGTGCAAGGCTGCCCTTGGCGGTGTCGGCGTGTGTCGGGTTGTATCCAGCCGTGCACCACGGGCGTTGCCATCGTAGAGTCGAAGCTGCCCGACAGAGGGCGTCGGGCGGGGACGGATCCTGGCGGGGATCCGGCCCCGGTTTTTTTTGCACCCGGCGGATCAGTACCGGTAGTTCACCTTCATCCACAAGCTGCGCCCGGGCTCGTTGATGCGCACCGGGTCGGCCGGGAAGCCGAAGTCGGCACTGCCGGCCAGGTTCAGGTGCTCGCTGTAGGCGCGGTCGAACAGGTTGTCGACGCCCGCGCTGAGCTGCAGCTGCGAACTGAAACGGTACGCGGCGTTGAGCGCGAACGTGGCGAAACCGGCACTCGGCCCCAGGTCCTGCGCAACGACATTGCCTTGGCCATTTGCGACACGATGCTGGTGGATCACCGCACGCAGCAGTGCCCCGGCGCTCCAGCGCTGGCCTTCCCAGTTCGCACTCAGGCGCGTTTCCAGCGGCGGCATCTGCGGCAGCGGACGCTGCTGGTCGCGGTTCTCGCCCCAGGCATAGGCCAGCGTGCCCCCCAGTTTCCACTGCTCGGCCACGCTTACCTCCAGCCCCGCCTCGGCACCGGCGATGCGCGCGTCGACATTGCGGGCCTGGCTCATGCCCATCATGCCGCTGCCGTGGTACGTGAACAGGATGTAGTCCTGGATCTGCCCGGCGTACGCCGAAACCCACGCCTGCACGCGCGGTCCCTTGTACTGCAGGCCGACGTCGAGCTGGGTGGTGCGTTCGGGCTGCACGCCGGTGAACGCGTTCACTGCGCCGGCCGGGCCATGGTTGGGCGAGAACAGCTCCCAGTAGTCGGGCATGCGTTCACTGTGGCCGAGCCCGGCGTACCAGGTCAGGCCGTCGGCCAGATCCTGCTCGTAGCGCAGGAAGCCGCTGCCGAGCCAGTCCTTGCGGCGCTGGCCCGCAGTCGGATTGGGCCTGTTCCCCATCATTCCGCGGATCGATTGCCGCTCATCTCGGACGCTGGCGCGGTCGATGCGCAGGCCGCTGATCCAACGCTGATCGGTGCCGGCGCCGAGGGTCAACTCGGTGAACACGCCATAGCGGCGGAAGTGGGCATCGGTCCCCCAGGCGGCCTGGCGGTAGGTGTCGCGGCCCATGCCCATGCGGCCACGATGGCGGCTGTCTTCGCCGTCCACACCCGCCACCAGTTGCACGTCCTGCCAGTGCCACTCGGAACTGACCCGGCCGCCCTGGGTACGGCGGTCCACGTTCGACGCCATCGGCATCGGCATCATGCTGTTGGGATTCGGCGTGCGCAGCGTGTAGTTGTCCATCACGTGGTCGGCTTCGTTGTAGTACACGTTGGCCTGCAACGTGTCCCACGCACCGGGCAGATTTCGTTTTTCGAAGCGCGCGGCATAGCTGGTGCGTTCGAACGCGGCACCGTCCATGCCGCGCCCGGCGTAACGCGCGATGGCATCGCCGGCACCGGCGGAAATCTCCAGCAGCGTGTCGGCATCCGGCGTCCAGCCGATGGCCACGTCGCCATTCCACTTGCGCCACTTCGACGGCACCACGTCACCGTGGCCGTCCTTGTAGTCATCGGCCTCGGAGCGGTTGCCGCTGGCGCGTACATAGCCGGTCGGATTGCCCAGGGTCAGGTCCAGTACCTGGTCATTGCGGTTGCGCGAGCCGACCAGCGCACTGGCATCGGCACGCAGGCCGGGTTCATCGAAGCGCGGCGTGTCGCGCTCGAAGCGCACGGTACCGGCCGAGGCACCTGCGCCCCAGCGCACGCTCTGCGGGCCCTTGATGATGGTCAACCGGTCGAAGCTTTCCGGCGCGATGTAGGACAGCGGATTGTCCATGCGCGACGGGCAGGCACCGATCAGGTTGCCGTCGTTGCTGAGGATGTTCAGGCGCGAACCGAACATGCCGCGCAGCACCGGGTCGCCGTTGGTGCCGCCATTGCGGATGGCAGAGAAGCCGGGAACGGTTTTCAGGTAATCGGCACCATCACTGGCCGGCACCGGCTGCCGCGGCAGGCGTGGGTCGGTCACCCAGTGCAGCGGCGAGGACGGTGCGGCGGCGGTGACCACCATCGTATCGAGGGTACGCGCCTCGTCGGCGGGCGCAGCGTGGGCCAGTGACGCGGCCACGGCCAGGCCAAGGGCAACCGGCAGACGCGCGCAGGCGCCCGCGGGGCGGGAAGTCATTTTCATCGGAACAGCTCCAAGGTACGCACGCGCGCACGGCGCCCGGTCAGGCGCGTCGTGCGGCAGATTCACGGGGATATCAGCGGACGATGGAGACGCGCGGTGGCCCACGTGCGGCATGTGCGGGCCAGTGCGGTGCGGGCAGCACCCGTTGCGACCACGGGAACACCAGGCGCGGCCGCCACAGCAGCGGCAACAGCAGCACCAGCACCGCCAGCCATGGCAGCAGGCGCATGGCCAGTACGCAGTATTCGCAGGCTTCGCCATGCATGGCGTGGGGATCGGCCGGGCGGTCAGGCGCTGCCGGCGCGGCGCCGTGCTGATCGTGCCCGGCCATGGCCATGTCATGCATGTCGTGACCCATGGCGGCGTGGTCCATGCCCGCCATTGCGGTGTGGTCCATCGGCGGCGCCTGCAGCGCGCGGCTGACCAGCGGCGCAAGCACCATCAGCAGCGTCGCCAGGATGGCGAGCTGGAGCAGAAGACGCTGCGGGCGGGGCAGGCGGGTCACCCCGCTAGTGTAGAGGCGGGTCCAGGGTTGCCCGTGCGACGAACCGTCGCAGGAGGGGGTTTATCGGCAGGGCTGCGCCCTGCACCCGCTGCGAGCTGGAGCAACAGCAACAGCCGAAGCAAAAGCGGGCTTCCTGTGGGTAGGCGGGGTGGGTCCGGTTGCGGGAGACGCCGTAAACCCATCCTTGGGGGCTTGGCCGCGGCATCCATGCCGCGGACACTCCCGCAACCGGACCCACCCCGCCTTCGACAGATCTCTGCGATCTGCAGTAGATCCACGCCATGCGTGGATGAATCTCAATCGGAATCGAATATTTCGAACTGGAATCGAAAAGCATCCACGCATGGCGTGGAACTATCGTGTCGACCAAGGTCGACACCTACCAGCAGCCATCGGGATCTGTCAGAGGTGTGGCGGTGTGGGCAGGCAGGACCGTTGGCGCCATGGATGGCGCCATCGAGCCCCCAAGGATGGGTTTACGGCGTGTCCTGCCTGCCCACACCGCCCCGCCCCCAACGGAAGCCAGCTGTTGCTTCGGCTGTTGCCATTGATTCGGCGGGTGCAGGGCTGCAAGCCCTGCTCGCCCCCCCTCACACCGTGATGGTCTGGGTCAATGACTCCCACGTCGGCGGCACCGGCCAGGCGGCGGCCTGGTTGCCATCCAGCACCCTGCGCAGATCGCGCGGATCAATCTGCGGTGCCAGCACGTGCACCAGCTCCAGCGCGTAATCGCGCAGCACCCGGTCGCGCGGCAACACCGCCCAGGCAATGCACTCGCTGATCGGGTCCGGCGCCGGCCACGAGCGCAGGTCTTCGTCGCTGGAACTGACCGCCATCTCGGCCAGCAGGCCTACGCCCAGACCGGTACGCACATAGGTCTTGATCAGGTCCGCATCGAGCGCGGTCAGCGCCAGGTCCGGCGCCAGGCCGTTTGCAGCGAAGGCGCGCTGCAACGAGGAATTCGGGCGGGTCGAGGATTCGTAGCTGATCAGCGGCTGCCGGGCCAACGCGGCCAGGTCCGGTGCGCGGCCGGCGCGGTCCAGCGGGTGCCCCTTGGGTACCACCACCAGGCGTCGCCAGCGGAACAGCGGCACCGCGATGCCATCGGTGGGCTCACTGCCGGCGGTGCTGATGATCGCGATATCCGCGTCACCCTGGTTCAAGCGGTCCAGCGCGTCGGTTTCACCGGCCTGCTGCAGGTGCACGCTCACCTGGGGATAGGCCTGCTTGATCGCTGCCACCGCCGGCGGCAGCACGAAGCGCGCCTGCGTGTGGGTGGTGGTCAGGATCAGCTGGCCCTGGCTCTCGCGGCGCTGGTTGGCCGCGTAGGTGCGGATGTTGTTGGCCTCGGCCAGCACCGCGCGGGCGCGGGCGATCACCTCGGTACCGGCCGGGGTGACCGACTCCAGGCTGCGGCCCTTGCGCACGAACAACAGGAAGCCGAGCTCGTCTTCCAGCTGCTTGAGCTGCTTGGACAGGCCGGGCTGGGTGGCGTGCACGCGCGAGGCGGCCAGCGTGATGTTCAGCTCGGCGTCGGCGATGGCGACCAGGTAGCGCAGCTGGGTCAGCGTCATGGGAGGCGGGCGGCGTGGGGCGGAGGTCCACTCTAGGGTCAATTGCCGTCACCAGCTTATAACCAAAGGTTGTTTAAGAAAGGTATCTGGTCATTTCCGGGCGTCATATGCCGGCGCTACGGTCAGCCGGCAGCCGCTGGCCTGAACAGCCAGCCCTCCCCTTCTGCCCGCCGGCGTCCGGCGCGGCCCTGTTTCCGGAGCGCTTCCATGGCCCTGTACGACTCCATCCTCGATACCGTCGGCAACACCCCCATCGTCAAGCTGCAGCGCCTGGCGCCGCCGCAGGTCAGCGTCTACGCCAAGGTCGAGTCGTTCAACCCGGGCGGCTCGGTCAAGGACCGCCTGGCGCTGGCGATCATCCTCGACGCCGAAGCACGTGGCCTGCTCAAGCCGGGCGACACCATCGTCGAAGCCACTTCTGGCAACACCGGCGTGGCGCTGGCGATGGTCGCCGCCGCGCGCGGCTACAAGTTCGTGGCGACCATGGTCGAGACCTTCTCGGTGGAGCGCCGCAAGCTGATGCGCGCCTATGGCGCCAAGGTGATCCTGACCCCGGCCGCCGAACGCGGCAGCGGCATGGTGCGCAAGGCGCGCGAACTGGCCGAGCAGCACGGCTGGTTCCTGGCCAGCCAGTTCGCCAACCCGGCCAATCCGGCGTATCACCGCAACACCACCGCCGCCGAGATCCTGCGCGACTTCGCCGGCAAGCGGCTGGACTACTTCGTCAGCGGCTGGGGCACGGGCGGCACGCTCACCGGCGTGGGCGAAGTGCTGAAGGTCGCGCGTCCGCAGACCCGCATCATCGCCACCGAGCCAGCCGGCGCCGCACTGCTGAAGGGCGATGACTGGAAGCCGCACAAGATCCAGGGCTGGACCCCGGACTTCGTGCCCGACGTGCTCAACCGTGATGTGGTGGATGAACTGCTGACGGTGGAAGATGACCGCGCGATCGCCACCGCGCGCCGACTGGCCGCCGAGGAAGGCATCTTCGTCGGCATCTCCGCCGGCGCTACCGTGGCCAGCGCACTGGACGTGGCCGCACGTGCCGAACCGGGTTCAGTGATCCTGGCGATGCTGCCGGACACCGGTGAACGCTACTTCTCCACGCCGCTGTTTGCCGACGTGAACGAGGGTTCCGACGACGACTGGCTGGCCGGCCTGCCGTGACACCCGGGCTCAGAGCCTCTTCCATCCGGAAAAGGATCTGACCCCATCCTGTTACATGCCCAGGGTCGGATCCCTTTTCCGCAGGGAAAGGGCTCCGACCCCCTTCTGCTTCAGCCTGCATGAAGGCGTCGCCCGCCATCGTGCGTGAAGGCCGTCGGATCGCAGCGCGTGAGACGGTCATGACGCAGTATCGATGCCCTGTCCCCTACCGTGGGAACAGCCGGCGCAGACGCTGCGCGGATCACCTCACAGGCAGGAGACGGACGCATGAAGATCGAAGTTTGGCAGGGCGACATCACGACCCTGGCGGTGGATGCGATCGTCAACGCGGCCAATGAAACGCTGCTCGGTGGTGGCGGTGTCGACGGCGCGATCCATCGTGCGGCCGGGCCCGCGTTGCTGGCCGAATGCGGGCAGCTGCCGGAGCTGCGCCCGGGCGTACGTTGCCCGACCGGCGAAGTGCGCGCCACCAGTGCTTACGCTTTGCCTGCACGCTACGTACTGCACACGGTGGGCCCGGTCTGGCACGACGGCCAGCGCGATGAACCGGCGTTGCTCGCCAACTGCTACTGGAAGTCGCTGCAGCTGGCCGAATCGCTGGGCGTGCAGTCGATCGCATTCCCAGCCATCAGCTGCGGCGTATACGGCTATCCGCTGTACCAGGCCGCGCAGATCGCAGTGACCGAAACACTGGCCTGGCAGCGCAGCCATGCGCAACCGATGCGCATCGTGCTGGTGGCGTTCAATACCGCTACGGCCAAGGCCTACCAGCAGGCGTTGAGTGCCGCCGGGCAAAGCGCCGACAGCGAACCGCGCGGGTCGATGCTGCCGCCCCTGGGTGACGCGGGTTTTGCCGCCGCGCATTGAATCGCAACGCAGCGCGGAAAGGAAAAGGCCGGGCATTGCCCGGCCTTCTCAGTTGCATCGTTGATGTCATCCACGCATGGCGTGGATCACGCTCAACGACTGGCAGCTTCCACCGCAGCGGCGTCATCGGCCACGGCGGCTGCAGCGTCGGCAGCGGCACGTGCAGCCGATGCGGCAGCACCCTCGGCGCTGGCTCCTTCCACCTGCACGCGCACCTCGACCATGCCTGCGCCATTGTTCAGGCTGGACACGTCGACGGTGTAATGACCGGCCGGCAGAGTCTCTTCCAGGCGCGAGTTGGTACCGTTGCCACCGTCGTCGTCGGTCAGCTCGACATCGCCACCGACCACGCGCAGCACGGTATCGACCTGGCTGGAAATCGCGTCCAGGCGCACGTCGGCCGGCCGGTCCAGGGTCAGCAGGAAGCGGCGACGGCCTTCGTTGTCCAGCATGGTGTACACGCTGCCCGACTTCGGCAGGGCGGTGCCATCGCGCTCGACCAGATTCCCCGGCAGTTCGATGCGGGAGGCAGACAGGGTGAACATGCCATTGACACCGCTGCCGAGGCCGCGCGCGGTCAGGGTGTACTTGCCCGGCTTCAGCGACAGGGTCAGCCGCGAGTTGGTGCTGTCGTTGCCATCGTCGTTTTCGGCTTCAACGCCCTGGCCCGACAGCTTCAGCACCGGATCGAAGACATCCGACACCAGGCGGATTTCGTACAGGCCGGCCTTGTCCACCTGCAAGGTGTAGTCCTGCGAATCACTGGCCAGCATGTCCACGATTTCGCCACTGCCCGCCAACGGCTTGCCGTCGTAAGGTTTCAGCTTCTCGGCTCGCAGGCGATACGGACCAAAGGCGGTCGGGCCATCGGCATTGACCGCCACCTGGTAGGTGCCGCCGCCATTGGCACGGAACGCCAGCGAGACGTCGCCTTCGCGTTCGTAACCGGTGTTGCTGGTGGAAACAAGACTGCCGTTGTTGAACACGGCGATCGAGCCGCTGAGGGCACCAGTAAGTTTCAGGCCGACCAGATCCTTGTCTTCCAGCTTGATCTGGTAGAGCTGGTGATGGCTGCCATCATTGAAGTTGATGCCGCTGCGCGAGGTGATCTCGCCGGACACCGGCTTGTCGAAATCGAGCGACGCGGCCTTGCCTGCCTCTGCGCCGCCGCCGATACGGTTGCACCCGCCGGCGACCAGGACCGTGGCTACGGCCAGTGTGATTGCTGCCAAACGCATGTTGTTTCTCCTTGGCCTTCCATGTGGTTCCCGCGTACCGGCCGGGCACGCGGGGGCGGAAAAGATACCCGCAAAAGCAAACGCCGGCGTGATGCCGGCGCTGCCTTGTTCATCCAGCGATGGGACGGATCAGCCGTTCCACTTGCCCAGCGCAGCCAGGCCGTTGTCCTTGGCACGCTCGTACACGGTCTTCTGGGCGGCTGCGTAGTTGCCCTTCATGTCCTTGGCCCACAGCTTCAGCGCGGCCTGCTGCATGGCGCGGCCGTAGGAGAAGCTCAGCGGCCACGGCAGGTTGCCCAGCTGGTTCATCGCGTTCAGGTGCTCGGTGGACTGCTCGTCGCTCTGGCCACCGGACAGGAACACCACGCCCGGCAGGATGGCCGGCACGGTGCTCTTCAGGCACATCACGGTCGACTCGGCCACTTCCTCGACGTCGGCCTGCTCATCGCAGTTCTTGCCGGAGATGACCATGGACGCCTTCAGGATGGTGCCTTCCAGCAGCACGTTCTGCTGGTACAGCGCGTCGAACAGCGAACGCAGGGTGGCTTCGGTGACTTCGTAGCAGGTCTCGATGTCGTGGTCGCCGTCCATGATCACTTCCGGCTCGACCATCGGCACCAGGCCGCATTCCTGGCACAGGGCGGCATAACGGGCCAGCGCATGGGCGTTGGACTCGATGCAGGTGCCCGACGGAATGCTCTCGCCGATGTTGATGACCGCACGCCACTTGGCGAAGCGCGCACCCAGCTTGTAGTACTCCTGCAGGCGCTCGCGCAGGCCGTCCAGGCCTTCGGTGACCAGCTCGCCCGGGCAGCCGGCCAGCGGGTGCGCACCCTTGTCCACCTTGATGCCCGGAATCATGCCGTGGTCGGCCATGTACTTGGCGAACGGCACGCCGTCCCTGGTCGACTGGCGGATGGTTTCGTCGTACAGGATGGCGCCGGAAATGTGCTCGTTGAGCTTCGGCGTGGTCAGCAGCAGCTCGCGGTAGGCACGACGGTTCTCCTCGGTGTTCTCGATACCGACGCCGGCGAAACGCTTGGCGATGGTAGCGGTGGATTCGTCGATCGCGATGATGCCCTTGCCCGGGGCGACCATGGCCTGGGCGGTTTCGGCCAGCTGTTCGATGCTCATGTATTTCCTGTGGCGGGTGCGGGAAAAACGTAAGTATAGCCCCGCTGCCCGTTGCCCCGGTGTCGAGGCCAGGATGGAAACGATTCCAATGTCCGCGCAGGACAAGGGATGTCCTGCGGCATGGGGTCAGAGCCCCTTTGGGGATCTGACCCCGGGTCGGATGCGCGCAGCGGCTCCGATCCAAGGCCGACTGGGTTTACAGATCGCCCAGCCCAATGGCACGGCCGTCTTCACCCACTTCCAGCAGGCGCAGGGTATTGGTGGCACCGTGGGTTTCCATGTGCTCGCCGCTGGTGAACACGACGCGGTCGCCGGCCTGCAGCAGTTCGGCTTCCACCAGCAGGCGGATGCTGCCGCGCGCGGCTTCGCGCGGGGTCAGGCCGCGGCTGTCGAAGTTGATCGGGAACACATCGCGCATCAGCGCCATCTGCCGGCGCGCGCCGTCATGGCGGGTCACCGCGAACACCGGCGCCTTGGCGCGGAAACGCGACAGGTAACGCGCGGTGCCACCGGACTCGGTCATTGCCACGATCGCGCGCACGCCCACGTGCTGGGACAGGAACATGGTGGCCATGGCAATGGCCTGGTCGGCACGCTCGAGGTTGCGCGGCGAAGCGTTGAAGTCGGTCTCGGTCTGGAACTGGCGCTCGGCCCCCAGGCAGATGCGCGCCATTGCTTCGACCGCCTTGACCGGCCAGGCACCTGCAGCGGTCTCGGCCGACAGCATCACCGCATCGGTGCCGTCGATGACCGAGTTGGCCACGTCCAGCACTTCGGCACGGGTCGGAATCGGGCTTTCCACCATCGACTGCAGCATCTGCGTGGCGGTGATCACCACCTTGTTCTGTGCCAGCGAGGCCTTGATGATCTTCTTCTGCAGGCCCGGCAGTTCGGCATCGCCGATCTCCACGCCAAGGTCGCCACGGGCGACCATCACCACGTCGCTGGCCTCGACGATTTCTTCCAGGTTCTCGATGGCCTCGGTGCGCTCGATCTTCGATACCAGTGCAGCATCACAGCCATGCGAGCGGGCGATGTCACGCGCATCGTTCATGTCCTGCGCGTTGCGGCAGAACGACACGGCGATGAAGTCGACACCGATCTTGGCGACGATGCCGATCAGTTCCTTGTCGCGCTCGGTCAGCGCGCCCAGCGAGAGGCCGCCGCCCTGCTTGTTCAGGCCCTTGCGGTCGGACAGCACACCGTCGTTCAGTACGGTATTGATGATGCGTTCGCCCTGCACCTCCACCACCTGCAGCTGCATCAGGCCGTCGTCGAGCAGCAGGACGTCGCCCGGACCCACGTCCTGCGGCAGGCCGAGGTAGCTCACACCCACCTGGGTGGCATCACCCGGGCCGGCGCCGGTGCTGGCGATCAGGTCGAAGCGGTTGCCCGCCTTCAGCTGCACCTTGCCTTCTGCGAAGCGCTCGATGCGGATCTTCGGGCCCGGCAGGTCGGCCAAGATGCCCACTTCCACGCCGACGCGGGCGGCGGCGGCACGCACTTCGGCGGCACGCTTGGCCTGGCCGGACGGGTCACCATGGCTGAAGTTGAGGCGCACCACGTTGACGCCGGCGCGGAACAGATCCTCCAGCACGCCCGGCGGATCAGTGGCCGGACCGAGGGTGGCAAGGATCTTGGTGCGACGCTGACGCTCGAACATGGTGAATGGGCCTCTCCCGATAAAGAACGGAAATTAGCACATCCTTCACGCCGCATGTATACGGTTACAGCCTTGTGCTGCCTGACTTCGCGGGTCATGGAACGGACATCACCCGGACATACGCTGGCGCAGGGTGTTCTGTAGAGCCGGGCCATGCCCGGCTGCACCGTGGGCCGCAATCAGCCGAGCGTGGGGCCAGCTCTACAGGCAAGGGCGGCTAGGCCAACAGCGTCGTCAGCTGTGCCGGCTCGCGAGCCAGCTGGCCCGCACCGGCTTCGGTCAGTTCGGCCTCACCGCCAAAGCCCCACAGCACGCCCACGCTGCGCAGGCCGTGGTGGCGTGCGCCCTCGATGTCCATGCGGCGGTCGCCGATCATCCAGCACTGTGCGGGCTGCAGCTGCAGGCGGCGCAGTGCCTCCCCGACCAGCTCGGGCTTGTGGCTGCGCGAGCCGTCCAGGGTCGAACCGACGATCTCCTCGAACAGCCCGCCAAACGGCAGGTGCGCAAGGATGCGGCGCGCATGCGGCTCGTTCTTGGCGGTGACCACCGCCAGGCGGTGGCCTCGGCCATGCAGCGTGCGCAGGGTGTCTTCCACCTGCGGGTACACCGTGTGTTCGCGCCAGCCTTCGGCATCGAAGCGCTCGCGGTAATAGCCCACCGCCTGCTCCACCCGCGCTGGTTCGACGAACAGTGGCGTGAAGGTGGTACGCAGCGAAGGACCGATCCAGCCCAGCAGCGTCTCCTGCGGCGGCACCGGATGGTCCATCTTCTGCAGCGCATAGGCGATGCAGGCGGTGATGCCCACCTGCGAGTCGATCAGCGTGCCGTCCAGGTCGAAGAACAGGACATCCTTGCTGTGCCCGGCACTCATGCGCCGCGCGCGTCGAGTGCGGCCACCGCCGGCAGGGTCTTGCCCTCCAGGAACTCCAGGAACGCGCCGCCGCCGGTGGAGATGTAGCTGACCTGCTGGGCGATATCGAACTTGTCGACCGCCGCCAGGGTGTCGCCGCCACCGGCGATGGAGAACGCCCTGGAGCTGGCGATGGCGCGGGCCAGCGCTTCGGTGCCCTTGCTGAAGGCCTCGAACTCGAACACACCGACCGGGCCGTTCCAGACCACGGTACCGGCCTTGTCGATCAGCTGCGCGTACTGCGCCGCGGTCTGCGGGCCGATGTCCAGGATCAGATCATCTTCGGCAACGGCGTCGACTGCCTTCACCTCGGCGACTGCGTCGGGCATGAACTGCTTGGCGGTCACCACGTCCACCGGCAGCGGGATGTCGGCGCCGCGCGCCTTGGCATCGGCCACGATCTTCTTCGCGGTGTCCAGCAGGTCCGGCTCGTACAGCGACTTGCCGACGTTGTAGCCGGCGGCAGCGATGAAGGTGTTGGCGATGCCACCACCGACGATCAGCTGGTCGACCTTGCCGACCAGGTTGGCCAGCAGTTCCAGCTTGGTGCTGACCTTGCTGCCGGCGACGATGGCCAGCAGCGGCTTGGCCGGTGCATCCAGCGCCTGCGCCAGTGCGTCCAGTTCGGCCATCAGCAGCGGGCCACCGGCAGCAACCGGGGCGAAGCGGATGACACCGTGTGTGGAGGCCTGCGCACGGTGCGCGGTGCCGAAGGCGTCCATCACGAACACATCGCACAGGGCGGCGTACTTCTTCGACAGGGCTTCATCGTCCTTGCCCTCGCCGACGTTCATGCGGCAGTTTTCCAGCAGCACCAGCTGGCCCGGCTGGACCTCGACGCCGTCGACCCAGTCGCGCACCAGCGGAACCTCGCGACCGAGCAGCTCGGACAGGCGCTGGGCCACCGGCGCCAGCGAATCGGCTTCGCTCCACACACCTTCCTTCGGGCGCCCCAGGTGCGAGGTGACCATCACCGCCGCGCCCTGCTCCAGCGCGCGCTTGAGCGTCGGCAGCGAAGCGGTGATGCGCTGTTCGGAAGTGATGCGGCCATTCTCGATCGGCACGTTCAGATCCTGGCGGATCAGCACGCGCTTGCCGGAGAGGTCGAGGTCGGTCATGCGGACGATGGACATGGGCAACTCTTTGGCTCGGGGACGGGATGCCGGGGTACGGCAGACGGCCATTGTATCGGGTGCGGGTGGTGGGAGGGCTGATGCCTGCGGCAGGCAGAGGCGTAGGGCAACAGCAACAGCCAGAGTCAGAGCCAAAGCGCTGGCGCCTTGTGATGCTGTGGGTGGGCCGGGGCGGTGTGGGCTGGCAGGGGACGTCGTGAACCCATCCATGGGGACTTGGCAGCGGCATCCATGCCGCTGACACCCCTGCCAGCCCACACCACCCCGGCCTCGACAGGTTCATGAGGCGGAGCGGACGGCGAAAGCAAAGGCGGTTTCTGGTGTCGGAGGGAGATGGAAGGTTGAGCCGAGCTGATGCTCGGCTGGAGATCTCTTGGAGAGCAGCCGAGCGTGGGCTCGGCTCTAGAAAGAGCGCCCAGCCAAGCAGCTTTTGCTCTTCTTTTTTTCTTTCCGTGGGTGGACGCACACGGAAACTGTCAGAGGCCGGGCGGGTGGGCTGGGCAGGGGTATCCGCGCCATGGATGGCGCGGCTAAGCCTCCAGGGACGGATTCACGGCGTCCCCTGCCCTGCCCACCCGCTCGGCCCATCCCCGGGATCGCGCTTTGCAGCCACCCACGAGGGGCTGCGCCGTTCGCTGGAACCTATTCCGAAGGCGCCGGCTTCTGCCGAAGCAGGCTGACCGCCAGGCCGCCAACAACCAACACACCCAGCCCCAGCAACGCCCACAGCAACCACGCCTTCCAATCGTGCTGCGGCTTCAGCGCCGCGTCACCGGCCAGCGGCTCCGGGCTGCCCTCCAGGCGCGCCAGCGTCGGCTGCCACGACGGATCATTGCGCTGCCGCAGTTCCTCGATCAACACACCGATCGGCGCTTCCATGCGGCGCGCGGTCGCGCTGCCCACTGCCAGTGCATACGGTGCTGCCCCCTGGCTCAGGAACACCAGTACTTCCGGCTGGTAGCCCAAGCGCAGGGTCGGTGCGGTCGCAGTTTCCGCCGGGTTCGCCACCAGCTTCCAGTAGCGGTCACGATGCACGCCCCCCAGCGGCTGGGCCGCTGATTGCTGGCGCTGGCCCTGCGCGCCCTGCTGCAGTTGGTACGCGATCCATGGCGCACTGCGGCGCTGCCATTCCGCACTCTCGTCATCGCGGCTGAACAACGTCCACTGCACCAGGCTGTTGTCGGTGCTGGTCACATCCGCGCGCGCTACCGGGAAACGGCCGTCGAGTTCGAAGGTGTATTCACCCTTGCCCTTCGAGGTCGGTTCCAGCGACAGCCACTCCCACGGCAGCGTGGCCGGCGCCGGCGGCAGCTCGGCCAGCACGCTGCGCAGCGTCGGCAGGCGCGCATCGCCCTGCGCCAGCACGCGCAGATAGCGCGCCTCGCCGTCCACCTGCAGGCGGCGCTGCAGCAGGCGCTTGCCAGCACGCTGCAGGTCGACCAGCGGGATGTCACGCCCGATCGGACGCCAATGCTGCAGGTCGTCGCTGGCATCCAGCTGCACCTGCGCCTGCAACGGCTGTCCGCTGTCAGCCCAGTCCAGCACCAGTGCCGCCAACGGTTGCTGGCCGAGCACGCTGGCATCGATCAGCCAACCACCCTGCCCGTTCGCTGCCGCACCGCCGCTCACGCGTGCTTCGACGCGACGGACACGGCCATCGGTATCGCGCTCGGTCAGCAACTGCAGATCGTTGCGCTGTGCCTCGGCCAGCGGCGGCAGCGCGAACCACGGCAGCTCACGCTGCACCGGCGGCTGTGCCAGCGGCTGGTTTGGCGCCAGCAATGCCGATGGCAACGATTGGCCGGCGGCGTTGAACACCTGCAGGTCACCCAGGTCTGCGGCACCTGCACGGCGATAGATCGCCGGCTCCAGAACCACCCTGTACGCACCGGACTGTGCGCTGGACAGCGTCAACGGCCACTGCTCGGCGTACTGCGTGCGGTAGTCGGCGGCCTGCACCGCGACGGCGGCCAGCATGCCGAACATCGCCGGCAGCAGCGCCCTGCTCCACTTCCTCATTGTTTTTCCTCCACGGACGGCGCCGCGCTGGGCGGTGCCGGTGCCAGATAACCCACGACCGTGCACAGCAGGCCGTAGGCGATGAACGATGCGATGCCCAGCAGGTTGCCCAGGTGCTGGCGATCGACGATGACCAGCTTGGCCAGCACCACGCCCATCAGCACGGCACCGACCATCCACAACACGCGCTGGCCACGGCGCGATCCCCACACCCAGGCAATCACGCCAAGCACGCTCCACAGCACGGTCAGGCTGGTCTGCGCCAGGCTGGAACGCATCATCGACGCACTCCACGACAGGCCGCCCCAATGGTGCACGCCATGCAGCACCACGCTGGTCAGCGCGACGAACGTTGCCAGTGACAGCAGCGGCATGCGGATTCCCGACAGGGTCTTCGGCGCCTGATCGCTGTACAGCCAGCGTGCAAGCAGCAACAGGCTCAGCCACTGTCCGAGCTCGGCCGGATTCAATACCGGCAGCCAGAGCAGCGGCGCAGCATCGCCCGGCAGCAGCTGTCCGAACAGCCAGCCGATCGACAACAGGCCGAACAGCACGCACTGCAGCGGCTGGCGCACGCGATCGAACGCTGCACCCAGCGGCCAGCGAAGCGCATTCCAGCGCCACAGCGACAGCGCCGCCATCAGCAGCCACGGCACCGTCACCAGCAACGTGGTCCAGCCCTGTGCCAGCCCGGCCTCGCCACCGCCCCACAGGGCCAGCAGCGAAAGCAGAGACGGCCACAACAGCCACCACAGGAACTGCGCGATGCGCGCCACGCTGTCGCCCCCCTGGCGCAGGCAGAGCAGCGTGCGCACGCCCATCACCGCGAACACCGCCCAGGCCAGCGCACCGTAGCCGGCGAATGGCTGATGGTGCGCGTCGCTCTGCATCAGCGCCAGCGGGAAGCCCAGCGCCAGCATGGCCAGCGCGGTCACGCCCAGTGCGCGTGCCGGCTGACGGCGCTGCATTTCGGCGGCCAGCCAGGCAGTGACGGCGGCCAGCACCAGCAACGCGTCCACTTCGGCGCGGTACGGGAAGAAGCGGGTGATCTCATGCACCATGCCGCCCAGCCACCACAGCAGGCCCCACAGGTAGTAGACCAGGGCGATCTCGTGGCGTGACCTGCGCTGGTAGCTCCAGGCCGACGCGAAGCCGGCCAGGGCCAGCAGCAGCGCCCCGATGGCAGTCGGATTGATCAGGAAACGCAGGTCCTCATGCCAGTGATCGCCACCGGCCACGAAGGCGAACGCAGCGCCCATCTGCAGCAGCGCGCCGGACACCTGCGGCAGCCAGCGCTTCTGGCGCAGGCCCAACCAGGCCAGTCCGGCGCCTTCCAGCGCGAAGACCGCGCCGGTGGCCCGCGCCGACAAGGCCAGCGGCACCGCCAGCGTGGCAAAGCCCACCGCCAGCACCGCGTGCGACTGCGCCAGCACGGTGTACGACGCGCGCCTGATCAACGCCCACGCCAGCGCCGCGTAGATCGCGGCCAGGCCCAGTGCGCACAGCGCCAGCGTCATCGGCTGCTGGTACAGCATCCCCGCCTGCAACGAGAACGCGACCAACGGCGTACCGAACACCAGGCTGCCATCGACCAGGTCACGCTGCCCGGCGGGCTGCCGGCGTGCGTAGAGCAACGGGATCAGCAGGTAGAAGGCGAAGAACAGCAGCAGGAACGGCTCGGTGCTGCTGAACTTGTCAGGCGCGTACTGCAGCACGCCCCAGAACGTGCCGATACCGAAGGTGAAGGCGAAGCCCAGCAGGTTCAGCGCGCGCCACGGTCGGAACCAGGCAATGGCGAAGATGCCGGCGTTGAGCACGGCGTAGTAGCTGAACAACCCCACGTGGTTGCCGCTGCCGGTGGACAGCCACAGCGGTGCCATGAAGCCGGCGAGGATGCCCAGCACCGCCAGCGTACGCGAGTTCTGCACCACCGCCAGCACGCACAGCGCGGCCACCAGTGCAATGGAGCTGACGAAGGCGAAGCCCGGCGGAATCAGCTCGAAACGCTTGAAGGCCGCGAAGATGGTCAACAGCAGCACGCCGATGGCACCGCCCTGCAAGGCCAGCCCAAACAGGCGCCGGCGCTCGCGCTGGTGCCAGCCGAACGCCAGCAGGCCCAGTGCACCGACGGTGACACCGGCCAGGCGCAGCTCGATCGGCAGCACCAGCCAGCCCTGGTCGCTGACGTACTTCAGCAGCGCAGCGACACCGGCCAGCAGCACCAGCATGCCGATCTTCACCGGCACGTTGCCCTCGGTGAACCAGCGCTTGACCGCGCCACTGCCGCGCTCGATGAAGTTCGGCAGCGCCGGTCCGGAAGGCAACGGTGGCTGCATCGGCGCGGGTGGCACCGGCGGTGGTGCGATCGGGCGCGGCGCCTCCGTTGCCGCAGGCACCGCTTCGCGCACCGGCGTTGGCTGAGGCGGAGGCGGAGACGGAGGCGGTGCAGCAGCCGCCACCGGCCGCAGGAACGGTGGATCGGCACTGGCCACAGGGGGGGCCGCAGGCCGTTCAGGCGCGTGCATGGCGGCGACCGGCGCGGCAGCCATGGCGCTTTCCAGCGCGGCGACGCGGCGGCGCAGGCCGGCAATCATCACCAGCGCCACCACCAGCAGCAGCGGGATGGCCAGCAGGACCAGTACGACCAGGGCAATCAGTGCTTCCATTGCGTGCTTCCATAGCGTTCCCGCGCCCCAGCGGCAGCGGTCGACCGGCCCATGCTACGACAGGGCCGGCCCCATAAACGACGAACCCCGGCCAGGCCGGGGTCCGTGTGCGATCTTCGCCGGCCTTACTTGGCGGCGATGACCTTGGCCATTTCCAGGCACTTGTTCGAGTAGCCCCACTCGTTGTCGTACCAGGTGACCAGCTTGACGAAGGTGCCGTCCAGGGCGATGCCAGCGTCGGCGTCGAACACCGAAGTGCAGGTTTCGCCGCGGAAATCGGTGGCCACCACCTTGTCTTCGGTGTAGCCCAGGATGCCCTTCAGCGGGCCTTCGCTCTGTGCCTTCACTTCCGCGCAGATCTCGGCGTAGGTGGCTTCCTTTTCCAGTTCGACGGTCAGGTCGACCACCGACACGTCCGAGGTCGGGACGCGGAAGCTCATGCCGGTCAGCTTCTTGTTCAGTTCCGGGATGACCACGCCGACGGCCTTGGCCGCACCGGTGGACGACGGGATGATGTTCTCCAGGATGCCACGGCCACCGCGCCAGTCCTTGTTGGACGGGCCATCGACGGTCTTCTGGGTGGCGGTTGCCGCATGCACGGTGGTCATCAGGCCGCGCTTGATGCCCCACTTGTCATTGATGACCTTGGCCAGCGGGGCCAGGCAGTTGGTGGTGCACGAGGCGTTGGAAATGATCGCCTGGCCGGCGTAGGTCTTGTCGTTCACGCCGTAGACGAACATCGGCGTGTCGTCCTTCGACGGCGCCGACATGATGACCTTCCTGGCGCCGGCATCGATGTGCTTCTGCGCGGTTTCCTTGGTCAGGAACAGGCCGGTGGCTTCCAGCACCACGTCGGCACCGACTTCATCCCACTTCAGGTTGGCCGGGTCGCGTTCCTGGGTCAGGCGGATCTTCTTGCCGTTGACCAGCAGGTCGTTGCCCTGCACTGCCACGTCGGCCTTGAAGCGGCCGTGCACGGAGTCGTACTTGAGCATGTACGCCAGGTAGTCCGGCTCCAGCAGATCGTTGATGGCCACGATTTCGATGTCGTCGCCGAAGTTCAGCACCGCCGAGCGCAGGACGTTACGCCCGATGCGACCGAAACCGTTGATACCAACCTTGATTGCCATTTCTCAAGCTCCTGCGGCCGCTACGGGTGCGGCGGGATGGATAGGGCCCACAAGTCTAGCAAACCGGGGCTGGCCACCGTGGGCCAGCGCCCGGGCCAGAGGGTCGGCGGACAGGATTTGATCCGGATCAAAGCGTTAGCACGGCGTGAGGCCGAGACTGTCGCCATCCACCCAGCAACGAGATCACCCCCATGCGCAAGACCTCCCCCCTGATCCTGGCCGGCCTGGCCGCCGCCCTGTCCCTCGCCGCCGCCCCGGCCATGGCCCAGTCCAAGGGCGACTGGACCGTCTCGGCCGGCGTCCACCAGGTGGCGCCGAAGTCGAACAACGGCTGGCTGGCCGGCCACACGCTGAAGGTCGACGTCGACAACGACGTCAAGCCGACCATCACCGGCGAGTACTTCATTGCCGACAACCTGGGCATCGAAGTGCTGGCCGCGCTGCCGTTCAAGCACGACATCAACATCAATGGCCTCGGCCGCGTCGGCAGCACCAAGCAGTTGCCGCCGGTGGTGACCCTGCAGTACCACTTCAACAGCAAGGGCAAGGTCTCGCCGTTCGTCGGCGCGGGCGTGAACTACACGACCTTCTTCAGCGAAGACACCACCGGTGCGCTGGCCGGCAGCAAGCTGAAGCTGCAGGATTCGTGGGGCCTGGCCGCGCATGCGGGCATCGACTTCGCGATCGGCGAGAAGGGCGCCCTGCGTGTGGACATGCGCTGGATCGACATCGACAGCAAGGTGAAGTTGAACGGCGAGAAGATCGGCACCGTCAACATCGATCCGCTGGTCTACGGCGCTTCGTACGTCTTCAAGTTCTAAGCGGTGTGTTGGGCGCGGGGGCTTCGCCCCCGCTCCCCCGCCATACGCAAAACCCTCGCAGCATGTTGCCCCGGTGATTGCCGGGGCTTTTTTTGTGCCTGGGACTGAAGCGGTTCCGGAGCTGGGGCAAGGCGGGGAGCAGAGCCGGGACACGCCGCCCCTCCCGCTGCGCTCCCGCTTCGGAACAGGAACGCGCCGCTCTTCAATCCACCTACACCGCTAGAATGTGCGCATGAAAGCCCTGCATTCCCTGTTCCTCGCCGCCGCCCTGGCGCCGGTCCTGCTGTCCGCTTCCGCCCCCGCCCATGCCTGGGGCGCACAAGGCCACCGCCTTGTCGCCGAAGTCGCCGACGCCCGTCTCAACCCCGCTGCCCGCGCAGAAGTGGACCGCCTGCTGGCCACCGAACCGGACGCCACGCTGGCCAGCATCGCCCCGTGGGCCGACCAGCTGCGTGCCAAGGATCCGGGCCTGGGCCGTCGCTCGGCCGGCTGGCACTACGTCAACATCGCCGAAGACAATTGCCATTACGAAGCACCGAAGCACTGCAGGAACGGCAACTGCATCGTCGAGGCCCTGAAGGCACAGAGCACCATCCTCGGCGACCGCAGCCTGACCGATGGCGAGCGCCTGCAGGCGCTGAAGTTCGTCGTGCACCTGGTCGGCGACATCCATCAGCCGATGCACGCCGGTTACGCGCACGACAAGGGCGGCAACGATTTCCAGCTGCAGTTCGGCAACCGCGGTACCAACCTGCACTCGCTGTGGGACAGCGGCATGCTCAACACCCGCAAGCTGGACGACGCGGGTTACCTGCCGCTGCTGCAGAGCCAGCGCGCGCCGAAACTGGCCCGCCAGTCCAACCCGCAGCGCGACCCGCAGACGTGGGCAGAGGCCAGCTGCCGCATTTCCATGCAAGCTGGCGTTTATCCGGCCACGCGTAAAATCGGTGACGAATACACCGAGCGCTACCGGCCGCTGGCCGAAGCGCAGCTGCGACTAGCCGGTGAAAACCTGGCGCAGTTGCTGAACCGCGTGCTCGGCGCGCGCTGAGGAGGGTTCCAATGTCAGTCCAGGTGCAGTCGTTCTTCCACCGTGACAGCAATACCTTCAGCTACCTGGTCAGCGACCCGGCCAGTAGCGAGGCAGTGCTGATCGACCCGGTCCTGGACTACGACCCGGATACCGACGCCAGCAGTGAAGCGCCGCTGCATGCCGCATTGCAGGCCATCGAGCAACAAGGCCTGCAGCTGCGCTGGCTGCTGGAAACCCATGCCCACGCTGACCATGTGTCGGCCGGGCGCCGCCTGAAGCATCGTTTCCCGCAGGCCACCCTGGCCATCGGCGAAGGCATCCGCGCGGTACAGGCAACGTTTGCACCACGCTATGGCCTGCAGCTTCCTGCCGCAGATGAAATCTTCGATCACCTGTTCAGCGACGGCGAAACCTTCGCTCTGGGCGAACTGCGCTGCCAGGTGATCGCAGTGCCCGGCCATACCAGCGACAGCATCGCCTACCTGATCGATGATGCGCTGTTCACCGGCGACTCGCTGTTCATGCCCGATGGCGGCACCGCCCGCTGTGACTTCCCGGGTGGTGATGCCGCGCAGCTGTACCGCTCGATCCAGCGCCTGCTGGCCCTGCCCGATGCAACGCGCGTGTTCGTCTGCCACGACTACGGCCCGGGTGGACGCGGCTTTGCCAACGAAACCACCATCGGCGAACAGCGCGCGCACAACATCCACGTGCATGACGGCGTAGCCGAGGCGGAGTTCGTCAGCGTGCGACAGGCCCGTGATGCCATGCTGGAAGAACCGAAACTGATGCAGCCCGCAGTGAAGGCCAACATCCAGGGCGGGGCCTGATCGACGCCGCTGTACTGGCCGGGCATGGCCCGGCGCCACCCGGCATCACGCGCGATCATTTTCCCTGCGTGCGGACCGTCTGCCTGCCCTTCACGACCTCGAAGGTGAAGGCGTACTGCAGGGTGACGGCCACCGGTTCGACCCGCTCGGCACTGCGGCAGTCGCCGCGATCAGCCGGCACTTTGCCTGCCGCGAAGTGGCAGACTGCAGCGGACGAGTACTTCCACATCGCAACCGCCTCCTGCGCTGCCTGCAGCAAGGGCGCATTCTCCGGTGCCTCACCCGCACTGCATTCGCTGCGGTCGGTCAGCGGGATGCTGCGCTCAACGCTGCCCTGCGCATCCACCACCACCTGCAGGCAGACCGTAGTCGGCGGCAGCGAGGTGCGTGGATCACGCTCGCCCACTACCGGGTCCGGTGCCGTATGCAGTTGTGGCATGCGGTAGCCTTCGCTGGCGGCCAGTGCGTAGGGCCGGATCTGGCCGGTCCCTCCCCCCGCATCGGGTCGCAGGCGCTGGTGACCCACATTCTCGCTGCGGGTATCGGCGGTGGTCAGGCGATCCTGGGTTGCACATCCCGCCAGCAGCACCGCCATCATCAGCAGCGGCGCTCGCTTCACTTCGTGTCCTCGGTGTCATCCATGGCGTAGGTAATCGGGACGCGCACGGCACCGGCCACCGGCTTGCCGTTCTTCACTGCGGGCCGATAGGTCCAGCTGCGCGCCGCAGCAATCGAGACAGCATCGAACACCCCCGGATTGGTGGCGCTGAGCACCTGGACGTCGGTGGGATGGCCTTGGGCGTCCACTTCCACGCGCAGGTTCACCACGCCCACCTGGCGCTGCTCGACCGCAGATTTCGGATAGGACGGTGGCGGCATCTTGTCGACCTGGATCTCCCGGTCCATGACGGACCCTGCCGCGCCTCCCGCGCCTCCGCCCTGGCTGGCCCACGCCACCGCTCCCATTCCCAGGCACACCCCGACCACCAGTACCTGTCCCGACACCCACGGCAATGCCTTCCGCTTGGACTGCTTCAACATGGCGATGCGCTCCTTCAACACGGGTTGGCTGCGCCAATGGCAGACCGCGGGCGCAACCGGTTGGACCAGCTGCGCCTTCAGCAGCGTGCTGGCGTAGAGGCCGCGCAGCGCAGGCTGCGGGCCGATGGTGCGGGCATCGCAGGCCAGTTCCTGGTCGCGCAGGAAGCGGCGTGCGGCCCAAGGCAGCAACGGGTGGAACCAGAACACCGCGCGCACCAGCAGCAGCGCGCCGTTGGCCCAGTGGTCGCCATTGCGACGGTGGCTGCGTTCGTGCTGCAGGATCAGGTGCTGTTCCTGCGCGCTGAACTGCTGATCGAATTCCGGGCCAACCACGATGCGCGGCCGCCACAGGCCAACCAGGGCTGGCAGACCTGGGTCGCCGCTCGCCTGCCAGCTACCATCGGTGCGCGGCGTCAGTGGACCCATGCGCCGTTCGAAACGGCGCTGCGCACGCAGGTCGCGCAGCAGGCAGAGGCCCATGCCCACGGCCCAGAATGCCAGCAACAACCCGGCCCATGGCAAGGACTGGCCGGCCGCGCCATCAATGGCACCGGGCAGCACTTTCAGCGGCAGCGTGGGTACCTGCTGCAACAACGCAACCTGCGGCAACGGCAGCATCAGTGCCACCAGCAGCATCGGCAGCAGCCACCAGCTGCGGTATGCCAGACCAGCGCCCCCCAATCGCACCAGCAGCGGCCGCATCACCGCCAGCAGGACCGCGCCCACCGCCAACCACAGGCTGGCCTGCCACACTCCGTTGAGCAGCTCAGTCATGGTCCAGCTCCTGGATCAGTTTCTTCAGTTCGGCGATGTCCTGCGCACTCAACTGGCCGCGTTCGCTGAAGTGCGCGACCAACGGCGCAACGCGCCCTTCAAAGACACGGCCGATGAAGTCCTGGCTCTGCGCCTCCACCCACGCCTGGCGCTGCAGCAGCGGCCGGTACAGGTAGCGCCGGCCATCACGCTCGGCAGCAATCGCGCCCTTGGTCAGCAGACGATTGAGCAGGGTCTTGATGGTCGGTTCGGCCCAGTCGCGGTGGGCCAGTGCGGCGACCACTTCATCGGCGCTACGCGGTGCCTGCTGCCACAGCACCTCCATCACAACGGCTTCGGCTTCGCTGATCGGGGTCATGGTTTACATCCGTAATCGACGCAACGATTACGCGCGTAATCGAATCGTCTGTCAAGCCCCTCGACTCCAGGTTCATCCCGGCTGCGCCAGCATCGATGCCTCCCGCTCCAGGCCCCGGATGAAAGCGCTGCCCAAGAAGGATTTCCCGGTCGAGCAGGCCCGCCGCTTCCTCGAACCTGGCCCGATCGTGCTGGTCAGTACCGCCTGGCGTGGCCAGCGCAACCTGATGACGATGGGCTGGCACATGGTGATGGGCTTCTCGCCCTCGCTGGTCGCCACCTACCTGTGGGACGCGAACCACAGCCACGCGCTGGCCCGTGGCAGCGGCGAGTGCGTGATCAATGTGCCGGGCGTGGAACTGCTCGACACCGTGGTGGACATCGGCAACTGCAGCGGCCGCGAGGTCGACAAGTTCGCCCGTTTCGAGCTCGATGCGCTGCCCGCGCGCGAGGTCGGCGCGCCACTGGTCGGCCAATGTCATTCGAGCTTCGAATGCCGACTCTACGACGACAGCCAGGTGCAGTCGAGCAACCTGTTCATCTGGGAAATCGTGCGCGCCCACGTCGCGCCCCGGCCGAAACTGCCGCGCACGGTGCATTACCGGGGCGATGGCCAGTTCATGGTGTCCGGCACCGAAGTCTCGCGTCGACGGCGGTTCAAGCCCGACATGCTGTAATGCCAGCACTCCCCCACACGCAGGACCGCCGCGCATGACCGAACACCTCACCGACCTGGACGCCGCCGTCGACTGGTTGTTTGCGCGCGTGGACGGGCCGCTGCGGATCGGGGCACCGCTGGCACTGGGCAAGCCGCATCGGCTGCTCAATGCCCTTTATGCACGCGTCGAGCACGATCCATCGCGACCGCTGCAGCTGTATACCGCGCTGTCGCTGAACCCGCCGAAGGCGCGCGGCAACGGCCTGGAAGCGCGCTTCATGGCGCCGTTCGCGCAGCGCCATTTCGGCGACGATTTCCCGCGCCTGGCCTATGCCGATGCGATCGCGCGCGATGCGCTGCCGGCACATGTGCAGGTGGAAGAGTTCTACATGCAGTCCGGCGCCCTGCTCGGTTCGCGCCAGGCGCAATCCAGCTATACCAGCCTGAACTACACCCACGCCGCCGATGCGGTCGCGCAGCGCGCGCCGCAGGTGATCGTGCAGAAGGTGGCGATGCGGCCGAACGATCGCCGGCTTTCACTGTCGTGCAACAACGACATCACCCAGGACACGCTGGATGCGATGACCGCGCGCGGGCTGCCGCGACCGTTGCTGATCGCCGAGATCGATCCGCAGCTGCCTTACATGGGCGGCTCGGCCACGGTCGATGTGTCGTTCTTCGATCTGGTGATCACCCCGCCGCCGCCGTACCCGGCGCTGTTCGGGCTGCCGCGGCAGCCGGTGGGCGATGCCGACTACGCCATCGGCCTGTACGCCAGCACGCTGGTGCGCGACGGCGGCACCCTGCAGATCGGCATCGGCACGCTGGCCGACGCGCTCAGCCATGCGCTGGTGCTGCGCCACACCGACAACGCGCGCTACCGCCGCGTGCTGCATGCGCTGGATCCACAGCTTGCCAGCCACCCGCTGGTGCAGGAGATCGGCGGACTGGATCCGTTCGAGGTGGGCCTGTACGGCTGCAGCGAGATGCTCAACGAAGGCTTCCGCCGGCTGGTGCAGACCGGGGTGATCAAGCGCAAAGTGCACGACGACCTGGCGCTGATGCAGCGCATCGAGAACGGCAGCACGCTGTCCATCGACCACGCCACCCTGGCCGCCGAGGGCGAGTACCTGCACGGCGCGTTCTACCTGGGCTCGCCGGAGTTCTACGAGTGGCTGCGCACGCTGCCGGAAGACGAATGCCGTGCGATCGGCATGCGCCGCATCAGCGAAATCAACCAGCTGTATGGCGGCAACGAGACGCTGGAGCGCCTGCAACGCCGCCATGCGCGCTTCTTCAACTCCTGCATGATGGCCACTTCACTGGGCGCGGCCGTGTCGGATGCGCTGGACGACGGACGTGTGGTGTCCGGCGTGGGTGGCCAGTACAACTTCGTGGCGATGGCACATGCCCTGCCGGAAGCGCGCAGCGTCTTGATGTTCCGCGCGGCGCGCGATGACAAGGGCCAGCGCGAATCCAACGTGCGCTGGAACTACGGGCACACCACCATCCCCCGCCACCTGCGCGACATCTACCTCAACGAATACGGCATCGCCGATCTGCGCGGCCTGACCGACGAGGACTGCGTGCATGCGATGACGGCGATCACCGAAGCCCCGTTCCAGAGCGGCCTGCTGCAGCAGGCGCAGGCCTCGCGCAAGCTGCTGGCAGTCACGCAACCGGATCCGGAGCGCCAGCAGCGCAACACGCCACAGGCGCTGGCGGCGGCGCTGGCACCGTTCCGTGCCGATGGCAGCCTGCCCGACTATCCGCTCGGCAGCGATTTCAACGAGATCGAACAGGTGCTGGTCAAGGCGCTGGGTTGGCTGAAGGCCAACACGCAGACCCGCGGCGACAAGCTGCGCACGGTCTGGGCGGCTCTGCGGCAACCGGCCGGCGACGGCGATGCGGTGTACCTGCAGCGCATGGGTCTACAGGCCCCGAAGGATTTCGCCGAACGTCTGGACGCGCGACTGCTGCGGCTGGCGCTGGCGCGTACCGCCTGAGAAAAGGGGACGGAGGGGATTAAGTCGCATGTGCACAAACGACTTAATCCCCTCCGTCCCCTTTTTCCTGCGGCAAAGAAAAGGCCGGCGTGCGCCGGCCTTTCCTCATTACGTCGCGAAGCTGCTTACAGCGACTTGGCCGCTTCCACCACGTGGGCAGTGGTGATGCCGAAGTGCTTGTACAGCTGGTCGGCCGGGGCCGAGGCACCGAAGGTGTCGATACCGATCACGGCACCGTCCAGGCCGACGAACTGGCGCCAGAAACCGGTGACGCCGGCTTCCACCGCCACGCGCTTGCGCACGGCGTTCGGCAGCACCGATTCACGGTAGGCCGCATCCTGGCGCAGGAACACGTCGGTGGACGGCATCGAGACCACGCGGGTCTTGAGGCCGGCCGCGTCCAGCTGGGCCTTGGCTTCGGTGGCCAGCGAGACTTCCGAACCGGTGGCGATCAGGATCACGTCCGGGGTACCGTCGGCATCGGCCAGCACGTAGCCACCGCGCTCGATCTGGGCGATCTGCTCGGCGTTGCGCGGCTGGTGCGGCAGGTTCTGGCGGCTGAACACCAGGCAGCTCGGGCCGTCCTGGCGGGTGATCGCAGCCTTCCAGCTCACCGCCGACTCGACCGCATCGCACGGACGCCACACGTCGTTGTTCGGGATGTAGCGCAGCGAGGCCAGGTGCTCCACCGGCTGGTGGGTCGGACCGTCTTCGCCCAGGCCGATCGAGTCGTGGGTGTAGACGTGGATGGCGTGGGCCGGGATCAGCGCGCTCATGCGCACGCCGTTGCGGGCGTAGTCGCTGAACACCAGGAAGGTGGCGTCGAACGGAATGAAGCCACCGTGCAGGGCCAGGCCGTTGGCGATGGCGGTCATGCCGAACTCGCGCACGCCGTAGTACACGTAGTTGGCGTTGGCGTCGTCGCTGGCAACCGATTTGCTGCCCTTCCACAGGGTCAGGTTGGAGTGCGCCAGGTCGGCCGAGCCGCCGACGATTTCCGGCAGCAGCGGTGCGTAGGCTTCGATGGCCAGCTGCGAGGCCTTGCGCGAGGCGATCGTCGGGCCTTCAGCGGCCACCTGGGCGATGTAGGCATCGGCCTTGGCAACGAAGTCGGCCGGCAGTTCGCCATGCGAGCGGCGGGTCAGTTCGGCCGCTTCAGCCGGGTACTGGCTGGCGTACTTGTCGAACAGCTGTTCCCATTCGGCCTGACGCAGCGTGCCGGCGCCGTTGGCGCGCCAGCCGTCGTAGATCGCCTGCGGGATCTCGAACGGACCGTATTCCCAGCCCAGCTGCTTGCGGGTGGCTTCCAGTTCGTCCTTGCCCAGCGGTGCGCCGTGGCTGGATTCCTTGCCCGCCTTGTTCGGCGAACCAAAGCCAATGGTGGTGCGGCAGCAGATCAGGGTCGGCTTGTCGCTCTGCGACAGCGCGGCCTCGATGCCGGCCTTGATGCTCTCCGGGTCATGGCCATCGACATCGCGCACCACGTTCCAGCCATAGGCCTCGAAACGCTCCGGGGTGTTGTCGGTGAACCAGCCTTCGACGTTGCCGTCGATGGAGATGTGGTTGTTGTCCCAGAAGCAGACCAGCTTGTGCAGGCCCCAGGTACCGGCCAGCGAAGCGGCTTCATGCGACACGCCTTCCATCAGGCAGCCATCGCCCATGAACACCCAGGTGCGGTGGTCGACCACTTCCAGCTCCGGGCGGTTGAAGCGCTGTGCCAGCAGCTTCTCGGCCAGGGCGAAGCCCACGGCATTGGCGAAACCCTGGCCCAGCGGGCCGGTGGTGGTTTCCACGCCCGGGGTCTCGTGGCGCTCCGGGTGACCGGCGGTGTGGCTGCCCAGCTGGCGGAACAGCTTCAGCTGCTCGATCGGCAGGTCGTAACCACTCAGGTGCAGCAGCGCGTACTGCAGCATCGAACCGTGGCCGTTGGACAGCACGAAACGGTCGCGGTTGAACCAGTGCGGGTTGCTCGGGTTATGGCGGAGGTAGTCGTTCCAGAGGACTTCGGCGATGTCGGCCATGCCCATGGGCATGCCGGGGTGGCCGGACTTTGCGGTTTCAACCGCATCGGCGGCAAGGAAGCGGATGGCGTTGGCCAACTGGCGACGGGTAGGCTGCGTCATGGTTCTGTCGGAATCGGGAGGCGGCCGCGGACGTGCGGGCGGCCTATTGTCCCATAGTCGCCGGGCGGGGGGTCGGTTCACCTTGCCCGGTCGTGCCGGCCGCTGGCCGGCAACGTCGTCATCTCCCCCGGATTCCGCATGTGAAGCGGGGTCGGAGCCCTTTCCCTGCGGAAAGGAATCCGACCCCGATCAGGTCGCCAGCAGTGGCGTTGGACTCAGTCCTGCTGCGGGCCCAGCGCCGGGCCGTCGTGCGATTCGCCCTTGGCCACCAGGGTGGTCAGGGCCAGGTCGCCGGTCACGTTCAGCGCGGTACGGCACATGTCCAGGAAGTGGTTCACGCCCAGGATCAGGCCGATGCCCAGCGGGTTCACGCCCACCATCGCACAGATCATCGCCACCACCGGCAGCGAGCCCGACGGCACGCCGGCGGTGCCGATGCCACCGAGGATGCAGACCGCCATCACCATGATCTGCTGGCCGATGCTCAGGTCCACGCCGAAGAACTGGGCCAGGAAGATCACCGTCACGCCCTCGAACAGCGCGGTGCCGTTCTGGTTGGCGGTGGCGCCCACGGTCAGCACGAAGCGCGACACGCGCTGCGGCAGGCCCATCTGGTCGGCCACGCGCAGCGCGGTCGGCAGGGTGGCGTTGCTGGAGGCGGTGGAGAACGCCATCACCGTCGCTTCCTGGGTATCGCGGAAGAACGACAGCGGCGAACGGCCGGACAGCCACACGGCGGTACCGTAGGTCACGATCATGTGCAGGCCGAGTGCCAGCACCACCACGCCCACGTAGGCACCGAGGCGGATGATCAGCTCGAAGCCGAACAGCGCGGCCAGGTTGAACATGAAGCAGGCCACCGCATACGGAGCCAGGCGGATGACCAGGTTGATCAGGGTCATCGAGATTTCGAACACGCCCTCGATGGCGCGGCGCAGCGGGGCCACCTTCTCGTTGTCGGTCAGCACCATGCCGATGCCGAACATCAGTGCGAAGAACATCAGCGACAGGATCGCGCCGTTGTCGGACGCGGCCTGCAGCACGTTGCTCGGCACGATCGACAGCAGCATGTCCATGCCCTTCGGCGTGCCATGGATGCCAGCAACGATTTCCTTGCTGCGCTCGGCATTCTCCGAGAGCATCATCGCGGCGACCTGCGGATCGACGCCGGCACCCGGCTTGAGCAGGTTGACCAGCACCAGGCCGATGCCCACGGCAATGCCGGACAGCAGCACGGTATACGCCAGGGTCTTCCAGCCGATGCGGCCAAGGGCGCGGATGTCGCCCATCTCCGACACGCCCATGATCAGCGCCGAGAAGATCAGCGGCACGATCAGCATGAAGATCAGGTTGAGGAACAGGCCCGACGCCGGGGTGGTGATGTAGTCCATTACCCACTTGGCACCGGCCTGCAGACCATCGACGCTGCCGCCCAGGGCGTGCACGATCAGTCCCAGGATAAGGCCGATCGCAAAGCCGATGCCCATCTTCCAATGCAGGGGCAACTTCTTCTTGTCGGCAGCAGCTGCTGTCATGCGCGGGTTTCCTCGAAAAATGAATGCACTCTAACAAAGCGCGCAAGCGGCGCCGGTTCAGGTTCGCCGCGTTGGATACAGCGGCGCCAGGCCAGTGTCAGCGGCGCCGGTAGCCGCCGACCAGTGCGGTCCGTCACGGAAGACCTCGCGCAGACGCGCGCGCAGCGATGCCAGGTCGCCCCGCCCGCCCCAGCGTGCCTGCTGCAGGTCCTGCAGCACCTGGCGCTGGCCAGGGTCATCCAACCGCGCGATGACCTGCTCGATGCGCTCAACCCCGGCCATCGCGCACAGCTGCGCTTCCACCTGATCGAAGCCTTCGCCATCCAGCGTGCGGCGCAGTTCGGTCAGGCCGGCACGTCCGCGCGCCACAGTCGGCACAGAGCGCCTGCCGGCTGCAGGCGTCGCCGCACGCGGTCGGCGGCCTCGCTGCCAGCCCCACAACAGGGTCAGCAGCCACAGCAGCGCCAGTCCAATGGCCGCGCCCATCCACGGCCACGAGCGTTCGGCCAGGCCGCTGGCGCGCGGATCGGTCGCGGCGATGCGGCTGTCCTGGCCATCGCCACCCGGCAGCGCAGCATCGGTGTCGATCGGCGGCAGCGGCGCAGGTGAAGCACTGCCACCGCCACTGCCGGCTGCGACAGCCAGTGTCAGGTCCGGCAGCTTCGCTTCCTGCGCCTTGCCTGCGCGCACATCCCACCACGGCAGGCGCGGCCCCGGCACCACCAGCGAGCCTGGCTGGCGCGGCACGATCGAATAGCGGCGGGTGATCTTCAGCCGCGGGGTGCTGCCATTGAACGATTCTTCGTACTGCGCAGGTTCGGCGAATACCTGCGCACGGGTGCCCAGATCCGGCACCGGCAGGTCGGTGAACTGTGCGCGGGTTGCCCCTTCGGCAATCGCCTCGACCACCACAGTGGCGGCCTCACCGGTACGGGCGCTGGTCGGCGCACTGGTGTAGCGCAGCTGGAGGCTCTGCAGCGGAAGCCATGGCTGCGGCGCCTGTGCCGGTTGCGCCTGCACCTGCAGCGTGCGGTCGGCGCCGGTGGCATTCATGCGGCCGTCGCCGCCGCCGAAGAAGTCGTCGAAGAAGCCACCGGCACTGCGCCCACTGAAGCGCGCACCGGCCAGCCGAAGTGCACCGCTGCGCTCGGGGATCAGCAGGAAGCGGCGCTCGACCACGTTGTAGCGGCGGCCGTTGACCTGCCGCACATCGGTGCGGTCATCGCCTACCCGCTGCAGCGACGCACCCGCCGGGGTATCCAGCACCAGTTCGCCAGAGGCCAGCTGAGAGGCGAAGAACAGCCTCACCACCACGCCTACGCTCTGCTGCACGTACGGCGTTTCGTCATCGACAACGGTTTCGATGAATGCCACCGCATTGCTGTCGGGGCCGGCCACGGCAGCGGCATCCACCTGCAGGGTCAGCGGCGCGGTACGTGCACTGCCCACCTGCAGGCCCGGCACCACCAGTGCACCGCTGCGCCGTGGCGTCAGCGCCACGCCATACAGGTTGCGCTGCTGCATGCTGCCGTTGCTCCACTCCACCTGGCGGCTGCTGGTCTGCCCGCTGAGGTCGAAATCGGTGCGCAACGGTGTGAAGTCAGGGGCGCCCTGGTCGCTCTCGACATTGAGCGTGACCGTGTCGCCCATCGCGATGCGGTCGCGGTCAAGCCAAGCGCGCGGCTGCGCCCAGGCCAGCAGCGGCAGCCACAGCAGCAGCGCCGCCAGTACCTGTCGGGGCCAGTGCCCGTGCATGTTGATCGCCCGCGTCATCGCCCTTCCCTCTTCCTGCGTTCATTTTCCAGCTGGAACTTGGCCCGCAGCAATGCGCCCGGATCATCCGGCACGCGCCGCATCCACGCCTCGACCGCCTGTTGCTCCTCGCGTTGGCGCGGAGTAGTGCCGTCACTGCCCGGCACGGGTTTGCCATCCTGTTCGCCCTTGCCCTCACGTGCCTGCTGCATCGCCTGCTGCATGCGCAGGCGCTGCTGCTCATCAGCCTGGGCCTGCGCCTTGGCATCCTCCACCTGTGGTGGCGCCTGCTGTCCATCACGGCCACGCTCACCGGGCTGAGGCGCCGACTGCGCGTCGTCGTCACCCGCCTTGGGCTGCCCCTGCTGGCCCTGCTGAGATGGTGGCTGACCCTGTCCTGGATCCTTCTGGCCCTGCTGCGGTTGCTGGCCCTGCGGGTTCCGCTGGCCCTGTGAATTGTTCTGCTGCTTCTGCTGCCCGTTCTGCTGCGGTTTCTGCTGGTCCTGGCCCTGCCCCCCCGACTGCTTGCGCTTGCGTGCGGCATCAACCACGGCACGGTTGGCGGCCGCATCGGCCATGCCGGGATGCAGCGCCAGCGCGCGGTCGTAGGCGGCGATGGCTTCGTCGTAGCTGCCCTGGCGCGCCAGCGTGTTGGCCAGGTTGTACCAGCCCGCATCACTGTCGATGCCCTCGAACTGCTTGCGCGCAGTGGAGAAGTCGCCCGCGCGATAGGCCTGCACGCCGTCGGCCAGGCGCTGGTGCTGCAACTGATCGGCGCGCTTCCACAGCGTGCCCTGCGATGACGGCGAAGCGGGCGCTGAAGGTGCCTGCGCCTGCACATCCCCCATCCAAGGCAACAGGCCCACCGCCAGCACTGCGGCCAGCAGCGCGCGGCGTCGGAAGGCGAGCAGCGCCAACAGCATCACCGGTGGCAGCAGCCAGAATCCTTCATCGCGCCATTGCCTACCCTCGCCGGGCCGCTGCGCCGCAGTACCTTCGCGTGCATCAAGCACACCCAGTGCGCGCAGGTCACTGCCATCGGCGGTGATGCGCGCATAGCGACCGCCACCTGCCGTCGCCACCGCACGCAGGCGACCTTCGTCCAGCGCAGCCTGGCGGATCTGTCCGCTGTCGTCACGATACGCCGCACCCGCCGGTGTACCGAGCCCCAGCACCGACACCTGCAGGCCGAGACCACGTGCCTGCGCGGCCGCCAATGCAGCTTCACCATCAGCTTGATCGGTGACCAGCAGAATCTGTCCCTGCGGTGCAGCGATCTGCCGCATCAGCCGCGTGGCCCAGTCGATGCCACGGTCGGCACGCTGGCCATCGCGCGGCATCACATCCGGTGACAAGGCATCCAGATACAGCGCGACGTTGCTGCCGTCATCGGTCAGCGGCGCGACGGTGTAGGCATCTTCGGCGTACACCACCAGCCCCACCTGCCCACCCTTGCGCGCGCGCAGGAGCTCGCCGACCTTGGCCCGTGCCTGCAGCAGGCGCGACGGTGGCAGGTCGGTGGCAGCGATGCGGCTGGACAGATCCAGCACGATCAGCAGCGGTGCGCTGGGCTGGAACATCGGCTGTGACTGCTGCCGCCAGCTCGGCCCCGCCATCGCCAGTGCTGCCAGCGTCCACCCCAGCAGCACTGCCAATGGAAGCCGCACGCGACGGCGAGCACCGGCCACCAGCAGATGCGGCAACAGGTGCGCATCCACCGCCTGCCGCCACGCATCGCTGCGCCGCTGCCGGTAGAGTGCCACGGCGAGAATCACCGGCAAGGCCAGCAAGGCCCACAGCCATTCCGGGCGCAGGAAGTGCAGCGCATTCCAGTCGGGAAGATGGGATGCCAACGCGATCATCGACGGCGCTCCGGCCACATCCAGGCCAATGCCCCCAGCAGCAAGGCCAGGCCCAACGGCCATGCGTAGCGTTCCTCACGCGGGCGCAGGCTCGGTCCCTTCGCCGCGATCGGCTCCAGCCGGTCCAGTTCGCCGTAGATGCCGGCCAGCTGCGCGGTATCGCGTGCGCGGAAGAACTGGCCACCTGTCAGGCTGGCAATCTTCTTCAACGTGGCCTCGTCGACCGGGTCCTGGTCGGCGGAAATGGGGATACCAAACAGGCGCATGCTTCCATCGCCACCAAACGCAACGGTGTGGATGCGTACACCTTCGGCCTGCGCGACTTCGGCCGCACGCAGCGGTTCGAGCACGCCGGCATTGCTGACGCCGTCGGTCAGCAGGATCAGTACACGTTGCCCTTCCGGCTGACTGCGCAGGCGCTTCACCGCCAGGCCGATGGCATCACCGATGGCCGTCTCGCGCCCGGCCAGGCCGACCACGCTGTCGCGCAGCTGGTCGCGCACACTGGTCAGGTCCGCAGTGAGTGGGGTGAGCGTATAAGCGCGGTCGCCGAAGATCAGCAAGCCGATGCGATCGCCGGCACGACGATCCAGGAAATCAGCCAGCACGGCCTTGGCTGCGGTGAGGCGATCTACCGCCTGCCCACCCAGCACCATGTCGCCCTCGCCCATGCTGCCGGATACGTCCATCGCCAGCATCATCTGCCGGCCCTGCTGCGGTGGCGTGATCGCTTCGCCCAGCTGTTGCGGGCGAGCCAGTGCGACGCACAGCGCGCACCAGCCCAGCCACAACAGCAGCGTACGCAGCCACGACACATCGACGCGGCCGCCACCGGCCAGCGCTTCCAGTTCCGTCGCCGCATAGGGCACGCGCAGCGCAGCGCCGGGATCGGCACGACGCTTCCACCAGCGCATCAGCAGTGGCAGCGGCAACGCCAGCAGGGCCAGCGGCCACGCCAGCTGCAGGTCCGGCCATGGCCAGTAACTTGCCAGCAGGTTCATTGGCGGCGCTCCAGCAGCATCGCCAGGTAGCGCTCGCGCGCCCAGCTACGCACGGCCGCCACTTCGCTGGCGTCCACGCGGGGACGATAGGCACCTTCGGCCAGCAGGCTGCGGCGCGCATCCGGCAACGTGCCCTTCGGATCCACGCGCTGCCACCAGGCATCGTCACGCAAGGATTCACTGCCGGGCTGTGCCTGTCGCGCGGCGCGACGCAGCAGGCCGGCGATCGCCGCCAGTTCCGCGGTGGCATCGGCGGTGGTGGCCAGCTCCTGGTCGAACGCCTGCAACCAGCGTTGGCGACGACGGCGGCGTTTCCACCACAGCAGGGCCAGCGCCAGGATCACCAGCAACACCGCGCCACCGACCATCAGATAGCCGGGGGCCGGCGGCCACCACGACGGTGCCGGCGGCAACTGCACATCGCGCAGCGGAAGGTTGGCGCTCATGCCGGCACCTCGGTTACCGGTGGTGCCAACCAAGCGTCGCTGGGCGCATCGGTGGACAACACCTGCACGTCAACGCGGCGTGCGCCGAGCTGGCGGCGCAGCGCCTGCAGTGGTTCGACGAAGTGCGCCTGCCAGTGCGCCTGCACCTCGCTGCGACGCAGGTCGAGGCCAATGCGCTGCTGCGCGGCCTGGAACTGCAGGGCCGCCGAGGGCGGTTGCAGCTCGAGGGGATCGACCAGCAGCACCAGGCTGAGGTCATGGTGCTGGGCCAGCGCGCTCCAGCGCACGACGGGAATCCGCGCGGCCTGCTGCGGATCGGCCAGCACCAGCATGCGCGCCCCGGGGCGCAGCACGCGGGCGGCATGGTCCAGCGCGCGCTCCAGGCCGAGATCGTCGGCGGGCGGCTGTGTGTACCAGCGGGTGAGCGCGTCGAGCACGCGCAGTACACCACGCGGCCCACCCGCAGGTGCAATCGGCGCTTCGCGGTCACTCCCGCGCAGGGCACCCACGCGGTCACCGCGACGCTGTGCCGACCACGCGGCAACGGCGCCCGCGCGGGCCGCCTGCACCGACTTGAATCGCACGCGGGTGCCGAAATACAGCGCCGGCGACGTATCGGCCACGATCAGGCTGACCCGCTCGCGTTCGGCCTGGAAAAGCTTGGTATGGGCACGCCCGGTCCGCGCGGTCACGCGCCAGTCGATATGCCGGGCATCATCACCGGCCACGTACTCGCGTGACTCGGCGTACTCCATGCCACGCCCACGCAGCGGCGACGGCGCCTGCCCGGCATTACCGGCACGACCACGGCGCGGCGGCGGCGGCCGCTGTGCCAGCCGGCGCAGCGCCACCAGCTCGGACAGGTGCGGGCGCAATCCGTCGCCATCACTGACGGTGGATGCGGCTTCCAGGGATCGATCGGTCATGCGCGGGCTCAGGGTGCCGGCACCCGGGCCAGCAGCTCCTGCACCAGGCGTTCGCCATCCCAGCCTTCGGCGGTGGCTTCGTAGCTGGGCAGCACGCGATGGCGCAGCACGTCGGCGGCGACCGCACGCACATCGTCGGGGGTGACGAAGTCACGGCCGGCCAACCAGGCGCGTGCACGTGCGCAGCGTTCCAACGCAATGGAGCCACGCGGGCTTGCGCCCCAGGCGATGCGGCGCCCGAGGCCGGCGTCATAGCGCGACGGATCACGCGACGCCAGCACAAGTTCGACCAGATAGCGTTCCAATGCCGGTGCCATATGCAGGTCCAGCACTTCGCGGCGGGCATCGAACACATCCTGCATCGGCAGCTTCTCCGGTGCGGGTGCCGCTTCGCCCAGTGCGCCACGGGCACGCTCGCGGGCGAGCCGCAGGATCTCCGATTCGGCCGCCTGGTCCGGATAGCCGATGCGTACGTGCATCAGGAAACGGTCCAGCTGCGCTTCCGGCAGCGGGAAGGTACCTTCCTGCTCGATCGGATTCTGCGTGGCCATCACCAGGAACAGCGGCGGCAATGCATAGGTGTGGCGGCCAACGGTGACCTGGCGCTCGCCCATCGCTTCCAGCAAGGCCGACTGCACCTTGGCCGGCGCACGGTTGATTTCATCGGCCAGCAGGATCGGATGGAAGATCGGGCCGGGTACGAATTCGAAGCGCCCTTCCTGCGGGCGCCAGATCTCGGTGCCGGTCAGGTCGGCCGGCAGCAGGTCGGGGGTGAACTGCACGCGGGCGAAATCCGCCTCCAGGCGCGAGGCCAGCGCGCGGATGGCCGTGGTCTTGGCCAGGCCCGGCGCGCCCTCCACCAGCAGGTGGCCGTCGGCCAGCAATGCGATCAACAGGCGTTCGACCAGGGCCGCCTGGCCGACGATTTCGGCCGACAGCGCGTCGCGCAGCTGGTTGAAGGCGCCATGCAGGCGGGAGGTGGCCGGCGCGGGCGGCGGGGAGATGGTTTCGGGCATCGGCGGTGGCAGGTTCATGGGGGCCTTTGACCGGCGCGGGACGGCACGGGTTCCCGACATCATCGCAGGGTGCCTTGCGATTGGCATCAAGAACGGCTGAACGGGCAACTCATCCACGCATGGCGTGGATCTACCGGATCATCCGCGGATTACGTCCGGCATGAACGAAGAAGGGCCGCACATGGCGGCCCTTCTTCGTATCGCGGGTGCGCTGGCTCAGTTCTGCCTGGCCACGCGCAGCACCTTCGGGGTGACGAACACCAGCAGCTCGGCCTTGTCCTTGCTGCGGCCACGCTTCTTGAACAGGTTGCCCAGGAACGGCACATCGCCCAGGAACGGAACCTTGCTGATGCTGTTGCGATCGGTGAACTCGTACACACCACCGATGACCACGGTCTGCCCGTCCTCGACCAGCACCGCGGTGTTCACCTCGCGGCGGTTGATCGACGGCACGGTGCCATAGCCTTCCAGCTGGATCAGCCGGTCCACTTCATCCTTCTTCACCTGCATGTTGAGGAACACGCGGTTGTCGTTGGTGATGGTCGGGGTGACCTTCAGTTCCAGCACCACTTCCTTGAACTGCACGTTCGGCGTAGCGACACCGCCCGCACCGGCGCTGATGGTCACATAGCCGATTTCCTTACCCTGCTTGATCAGAGCCTCGCGCTGGTTGGTGGTGACCACGCGCGGGTTGGAGATCACTTCACCACGCGACTCTTCCTGCATGGCCGACAGCTCGACGTCCAGCAGGTAGCCGGCATTGAGGATCGACAGCGCAAGCGAGCCTGCCGGGTTGGTGGACGCCGCCGGCATGGCCCAGTTCAGGCCACGGGTGATTGCCGAGCCGACCGGCACCGGCGCCGGGCCCGTACTGCCACCGGCCAGCCAGTCGCGGTAGGCCTTGGCGTTGGTCGCATTGGCTTCGACCTGCGACTTGCGGGTTGCCTCGTTGGCTTCCAGATTGCCACTGAAGTAGGCGTTGTCGCGGCTGCCACTGATGCCGAACCGCGCACCCAGCTCACGCGCGAACGTATCGGTGGCGATCACGATGCGGCTTTCGATCAGCACCTGGTCGACCGGGCGGTCGATCACGTTGATCAGCTCACGCATGCGCGCGATCTTCTTCGGAATGTCGCTGATCATCAGCGTGTTGGTGCGCTCGTCGGCAACGATGCGGCCACGGCCGGACAGGAAGCCGCTTTCCTCCTGCGACGACCCACCGCCACCGCCACCTGCGCCACCACCGCCACCGCCGCCGATGCCCTTGGCTTCGGTCAGGGCTTTGAAGATCTGGGTGGCGCTGTGGTAGTTGATCTGGACGTAATCGGTCACCAGGTCTTCGCGGTTCTCGATGGCGATGCGCGCGTCTTCCTTCTCCTGCTCGAACTTGGCCAGCTCGGCCTGCGGGCCGACCCAGATCACGCTGCCATCGCGTCGCTTGTCCAGGCCCTTGGCACGCAGCACGATGTCCAGTGCCTGGTCCCACGGCACGTTGACCAGGCGCAGCGTCACATTGCCCTGCACCGAGTCGGAGGCCACCACGTTGAGGTTGGACTCTTCGGCGATCAACTGCAGCACGGTGCGCACCGGCACGTCCTGGAAGTTGAAGGTCACCGGCTTGCCGGTGAAGCCACGCTGGCCGACGGCCTTTGCGGCCTGGGTGACGCTGCCGGCGGTCACTGCACCGACGGCGGCCGGAGCCTGTCGCGCGCTGATCTCCACCACATATTCGTTGCCGCTCTGGTAGGCCAGCGACTCCACCGCACCGCCGGTGCTCAGCACCAGCTGGGTGCCGGCGCCGGACGGCTTGGCGTCGATGCGCTGCACCGGCGTGGCGAAGTCGACGACGTTCAACGGCTTCTGCAGGTTGGCCGGCAGGCGGGCATTGCCCACGTCGACCACCACGCTGTTGCCCTGCGTGCGCAGGTCCGGGATCGCGCCCTGGCCGTCAAACTGCACGATCAGGCGGCCCGCGCCATCATCGCCGCGCTTGAAATCGATCTTGGCCACCGACAGGCCGGCCGGTGCCGCGGCCGGTGCGACGGTGGTGCCCACCGGCTTCTCCGCCGGTGCGGCGGCCAGCGCCGGAGCGCAGGCCAGCATCAGCGCGACTCCCAACGCGCTGACACGGTTCAAGGTAGAGCGCCGGTTGGGACGCAGCCCCTTGGCTTGGTGAAAGGTCATCGTGCTATCCCCAGTAAACGATCATTGATCTTCAAGCGAGAGCGTTGCCGGCCGTTCCAGCCAGCCACCCGCGCCATCCGGCACCAGTTCGATCAGCTCCACACGGTCTTCGAAGACCGCAGTGACCCGCCCGTCGCTCTGCCCCAGGTAACCGCCCGGGCGCACCCGGTAGGTCACCTTGTCCGGCCCCATCACCAGTGCGACGGTGCCGCCGCCGGTGCCGATGGTACCGACCATGTCCAGTGCGTCCAGCGGGAAGCCCTCCAGGGGCTCCTTGCGCCGGTTCGGATCCGGCCGCAATCCGCCATTCCCCTGCGGATTGGTCCAGGCATCGGTGAACGGATCACGCAGGCCCTGCGCGGAGTATTCGAAGGTCTCGAACTGCTGCATCACAGGCAACGGTTCCAGCGGCTGCGCCGGCCGGGCACGTTCGCCTTCCACCCACTTCTCGAGATTCGGCGCATCGCCCGGCGTGCTGGTCACGCCACGGCCGCAGGCAGCCAGCAGCAATACGGCAGCGGCCATCCCGCAGCGTGCAAAGAAGGAACGGATCACTTGCTGCCCTCCTTGCCGGCTTCAGCCTTCTGCTGTTCCTGCACCTCGGTCTCGTCGAGATACCGGTAGGTCTTGACCGTGCCGGACAATTCCAGCGCACCGGCACGCGAACCACCGCCGGCCTTGTCCGCCGGCTTCAGGTTGATGTCGTGCATGGTCAGGATCACCACGCGCGGCAGCGAGGCCACGCCACTGACGAACGCACCGAACTGGTGGTAGCTGCCCACCATCTTCAGCTTGATCGGCTTCTCGGCGTAGAACTCCTTGACCTGCTCCTGTTCCGGTTCGAACAGCTGGCTGGTCAGGCCGCTGGACAGCGCAGTCTGCGAAATGTCGATGATCAGGTCCGGCATTTCGGTCTTGCTGGGCAGCTGCCGCAGCATCTGCTGCAGCACCTGCTCCATCTGCGCCAGCTGCTGCTTCAGCGGCCCCAGGTTCACCGCGCGTTCCTGCTGCTTGGAGAACTCGGTACGCAGATCGCTTTCCTTCGATTCCAGGCTGGCCAGTTCATCGCGCTTGCCACTGATCAGCAGCATCCACGCAACGAACATGATCACCAGCGCCAACAGCGAGCAGAAGACGATCTTGGCCTTCTGCGGCCAGTTGCCGATGTCGTTGAAATCCAGGTTCTTCAGATCGATTTTCTGGCTCATGCGCGATCCCCCTGCAGCGGGGCGTTGAAGGCCTGCGGCGGCTGCGCCAGGCGGCTGCCCTCGGGCTTCGGCGCAGGCTTGGCAGCCGGGGCTGCCGGCTGGTTCGGCGCGGCCGGGGTGGCAGCAGGTGCGTTGACCGGAGCGGCGGCGGGGGCGGGTGCAGCCGGAGCAGCAGCGGGCTGGCCTGCGGCCGGTGCAGCAGGCGCCGCTGCATCCGGGCCGGCGGCAAGCGGGGCCACTGCGGGCGGAGCCGGCGTTGCCACCGAACCATCGGCGTTCAAACCGGGGGTGCCGGTCTCTTCACTCTGCGCAGGCAGCTTCACCGTGACCTTGAACATGTACGGCAGCGCCTTGATGTCCGATACCGGGCCGGCTGCACTCTTGTCTCCGGCGCTGGCCTGGATGATCGACAGCTCCGGGTTGGTCATCCAGCCGGAGGTTTCCAGGTTGCGCATGTAAGCCGACACGCGGGCATTGGACTGGGTGCGTCCCTCGAGGGTGAGCATGTCCCCCTCCTGCTGCAGGGCGGTCAGCACCACGCCGTCGGGAATCGTGCGCACCAACGCGTCGAACAGGTGGACCATCTGCGAGCGCTTGGCCTGCAGTTCCTCGATCACCTTCTTGCGGGCCAGCAGGCGGTCCTTCTGCGCATCGAGGCGATCGATCTCCTTGTTCTGTTCCTTGACCTTCTCGATCTCGGCTTCCAGATAGGCATTGCGGTCCATCTGGCCGCTCACCTGCCGGTCGTAATAGAACCAGATCAGCAGCGACAGCAGCAGGCCACCGATTGCGGCCATGCCCAGCATTGCGTAGAACTCGCGCTGGCGTTGCTTGCGCCGCTCGGCGCGCCAGGGCAATAGATTGATGCGTGCCATCAGTCGAAGCTCCTCAGCGCCAGACCGGTGGCGATCATCAGCGCGGGGGCATCCTGGGCCAGCGCATGTGCGTTCACCTTCGGGCCCAGGGTCATCTGTGCCAGCGGATTGGCGACCACGGTCGGCACGCCCAGCTGTTCCTCGACCATCTCCGGCAGGCCACCCAGCACGGCGCAGCCGCCGGCCAGCACGATGTGATCAACGCGGTTGAACTCACTGCCTGCATAGAAGAACTGCAGCAGGCGGCTGATCTGCTGGACCGTAGCTTCCTTGAACGGCTCCAGCACTTCCATCTCGTAGCTTTCCGGCAGCCCGCCCTGGCGCTTGGCCAGGCCGGCCTCCTCGTAGCTCAGGCCGTAACGGCGCATGATCTCGTCGGTCAGCTGCTTGCCACCGAACACCTGTTCGCGGCTGTACAGGCTGCGGCCGCCGCGCAGGACGTTGAGGGTGGTCATGGTGGCGCCGATATCGACCAGCGCGACCACGCCCTCGATGGACACCGGCAGCTCGCTGGCCACCAGGGCATAGGCGTTCTCGACCGCGAACGCCTCCACGTCCATCACCTTGGCCTGCAGGCCCCCCAGCTCCAATGCCGACTGGCGCAGTTCCACGTTCTCCGAACGCGACGCGGCCAGCAGCACCTGGACCATCTCCGGGTTGTTCGGGATCGCCCCGATCACCTCGAAGTCCAGGTTCACTTCCTCGATCGGGTACGGAATGTAGTTGACCGCTTCCAGCTCGATCTGGGCTTCCATGTCGTTCTCGTCGAGCTCGGCCGGCATCGGGATCACCTTGGTGATCACCGCCGAACCGGCGACGGCGGCAGCGGCCAGCTTGGCCTTGCTCCCCGAGCGGTTCATCGCACGGCGGATGGCCTCACCCACGGCCTCCACTTCCACGATGTTCTTCTCCACCACCGCGTTCGGCGGAAGAGGTTCCACGGTGTAATGTTCCACACGAAAACGGTTGCCACTGCGGGACAGCTGCAAAAGCTTTACCGCAGTCGAACTGATGTCGACGCCTACAAGCGGCGACTGACTTTTTGGGATGAGCCCCACGGTTTCTCCCCTGCCGACGGGCACTTGGACGCAAGACCTGCGCCCGAGCATTAATAACGTATTCTTAGCAAATGGCAACGGCCCTGCTGTGAAGTCCCTCACGGATTCACCATGCAGCCCCTGACTGTTCCCCTTGCGCTCCCCGGTGCCGACCCCAGCCGCCACCTTGCGTAATCTATACTCTGCGACCACGAAATTCGCAATCGGAATCTGAACCCGATGACTCGACTCCGCCGCTGGCTGCGCTGGATCTTCCTGATTGTCCTGGTCCTGGCGCTGATCGGCGCGGCCGCCGTGGGCGGTCTGTACTACGCCGTGTCCTCCAAGCTTCCCGACGTGCAGACCCTGCGCGACGTGGAAATGCAGGAGCCGATGTACGTCTATGCCGCCGACGGCAAGCTGATGGCGGTGTTCGGCGAGACCCGGCGTACCCCGATCACCATGAAGGACGTGCCCGAGCGCCTGAAGCAGGCCTTCCTGGCCACCGAGGACGCCCGCTTCTACGAGCACGGCGGCGTGGACTACATGGGCATCGGCCGTGCGGTGTGGCTGCTGGCCACCACCAACGACAAGCGCGTGCCGGGTGGCTCCACCATCACCCAGCAGGTGGCCCGCCAGTTCTTCCTCAGCTCTGAGTACAGCTACACCCGCAAGCTGGCCGAGATCCTGCTGGCGCGGAAGATCGAGTCCGAGCTGAGCAAGGACGAGATCTTCGAGCTGTACCTGAACAAGAGTTTCTTCGGCAATCGTGCCTACGGCGTGGCCGCCGCCGCCGAGTTCTATTACGGCAAGAAGCTGAACGAGCTGGACCTGGACGAGATGGCCTCGCTGGCCGGCATCCCCAAGTTCCCGTCCTCGGGCAATCCGATCTCCAATCCGGAGCGCGCCCGCCAGCGCCGCGACAATTACGTGCTGCAGCGCATGGCCGACCTGAAGTTCGTCAGCCAGGCCGAAGCCGACGCGGCCAAGGCCGTGCCGATGCACGCCACCGCCCATGAGCCGCCGGTGCAGGTCGACGCGCCGTACGTGGCCGAACTGGTGCGCCAGGAAATGATCGCCCGCTTCGGCGGGGATGTGGTCAACAAGGGTTACCACGTCACCACCACCATCGACTCCACCCTGCAGACCGCCGCCAACCAGTCGGTGCGCGACGGCCTGCTGCTGTACGACCACCGCCACGGCTGGCACGGCGTGGAGAAGCAGGTGCAGGTGGGTGCCGGCGAAGACGCCGCCGCCCTGGCCGAGCACCTGCGCGGCATGTACGGCCAGGCCGGCCTGCTGCCGGCGATCGTCGCCAGCACCGGCTCCGATGGCAGCGCCACCGTGGTGCTGGCCAACCGCAGCGAGATCGTGCTGCCGGCCGGCGCCGCCAAGTGGACCAACAAGACCCCGGGCAAGCTGGTGCAGCGCGGCGACATCGTGCGCGTGCGTGCCGGTGCCAAGGAAGGTGAGTGGCTGCTGGACCAGATCCCGCGCGGCCAGTCCGCGCTGGTCTCGCTGGATGCCCACAGCGGTGCACTGAAGGCGCTGGTTGGCGGTTTCAGCTTCTCCGGCAACAAGTTCAACCGTGCCACCCAGGCCCGCCGCCAGCCGGGTTCGAGCTTCAAGCCCTTCATCTACGCCGCGGCCTTCGACAAGGGCTACAACCCGGCCTCGATCGTGCTCGACGCGCCCGTCGTGTTCCGCGATCGCCGCGGCAAGACCTGGGCCCCGCAGAACGACGGCGGCGGCTTCCGCGGCCCGATGCGCCTGCGTGAGGCGCTGGTGCAGTCGCGCAACCTGGTCTCGGTGCGCCTGCTCGACGGCATGGGCGTGGACTACGCGCGCAAGTACATCAGCGAATTTGGTTTCGCCGAATCCGAACTGCCGCCGAACCTGTCGATGTCACTGGGCACCGCCTCGCTGACCCCGCTGTCGGTGGCCCGTGGCTACGCCGTGTTCGCCAATGGCGGCTCGCGGGTGGATACCTGGTTGATCGACCAGGTGAACGACCGCGACGGCAACCTGGTGTTCAAGGAAAACCCCGCCCTGGCCTGCCGCGACTGTGCCGGCAGCAGCGACCAGCCGGTCAACCAGGTCGTGGACGGCTTCAACTTCGGCGCCCCGGCCCCGAAGGTGGACCCGGCGGCTGCGGCCAAGGCCGAAGCCAAGACCGAAACCCCGGCCACGCCGGCCAACCCCGATGCCCGCACCGCCCCGCGCGCGATCGACGCCCGCACCGCCTACCAGCTGGTGTCGATGATGCGCGACGTGGTCCAGCGCGGTACCGGCGTGCAGGCCAAGGTGCTCGGCCGCGAGGACGTGGGCGGCAAGACCGGCTCCACCAACGACCACCGCGACGCCTGGTTCTCCGGCTTCGGTGGCCCGTACGTGACCACCGTGTGGGTGGGCCGCGACGACTTCCGCTCGCTGGGCTACCGCGAGTACGGTGGCAAGGCGGCGCTGCCGATCTGGATCGACTACATGCGCACCGCGCTGAAGGACACCCCGATCGCGCAGAACGAGCCGCCCAGCGGCATGGTCCAGGCCACCCTCAACGGCGCGACCGAATGGGTGAAGGTGGAAGACATGGACCGCCTGACCGACTACGACCTGAACCTCAATACGCCGCAGGCCGACGCCGCCGCGTTTGACATCTTCTGAGGAAGGATCAGGTGGGTGCCAACCTTGGTTGGCACCGATGCGGCTCCGGTAGCTACCAACCTTGGTTGGCGCCTCGTGCCGACCAAGGTCGGCACCTACCAAAGCGTCGGTGGGTGCCAACCTTGGTTGGCACCAATGCATCCGCCGGGCACGGTCCCGCGCTGCTCTGGTAGCCGCCAACCTTGGTTGGCGCCCCGTGCCGACCAAGGTCGGCACCTACCAAAGCGTTGGTGGGTGCCAACCGTTGGTTGGCATCTCTGCGCCATACCCACGCAGATGTCACATCCCTGCGCTACTCTGTAGCCAGGTCGCAACAGGGAGTCATCGCATGCATCGCGCCCGTCAGCATGCTGCCAGCCAGACCCGCGAGCGTCGCCACCGCCTCGCCCACGAAGCCGCCCGCCTGATGGCCGAAGGCGGCATCCGCGACTACCACCAGGCCAAGTTGAAGGCCGCCAGCCGGCTCGGCATCCACGACGATGCCTCCCTGCCCCGCAACACCGAGATCGAAGACGCCCTGCGCGAGTACCAGCGGCTGTTCTCCGGCCCCCAACACGGCAACGAACTGCAGCGCCGCCGCGAGGCCGCCATGCGTGCGCTGGAGTTCCTGCACGGCTTCGCCCCTCGCCTGGCCGGCCCGGTGCTGGAGGGCACCGCCGACGCCAACAGCCCCGTGCAGCTGCACCTGCACAGCGACGACCCGGAAGCCGTGCACCGCTTCCTGGACGAACACGGCATTCCCGCCGAATCGCGGACGCGTCGCCTGCGCATGGATCGCGAGCGCAGCCTGGATGTGCCGGTGTGGGTGTTCAGTGCCGAGGAGCTGACCTTCGACCTGGCCGTGCTGCCCTACGATGCCCTGCGCCAGGCGCCGTTGTCGCCGGTGGACGAAAAGCCGATGCGGCGCGCGTCTGTCGCGCAGTTGCGGCAGGTGCTGGCCGAGGCCGAGATCACCGCGTACATCGGCGGATGACGGCAGCGCCGGCCCATGGCCGGCGAGCGCAGCAGTACCTGCCTTTGGTGGGTGCGGACCGTTGGTCCGCACCGTGCTTCAGGCAATCGGTTGCTGGCCGAAGAGCAGTCGAGCGCGGCTGGACTCTACAAAAGCTGCGCTACCTGCTCTGGCAGATGGCGCCCATCATGCTCCCGCTACCAGACGAAACGGGTATCGCGCAGCGGGTCGCTGAGCAACTGTGGCAACCAGGGCGCGGGGGCCCGCTGTGGATACTCCCGCATCATATGCGCATGCATGGCCTGCAGGTCCCGCAGCAAGCCGGCCTGAAAGTAGACGTCGTTGAACGTATCCGACCACCCACTCTTCACCCGCTCACGCTCGCCGCCCTTCAAGAGCGGCATCTGGTCCAGCGGCACGTCCAGGATCGTCGCCAGTGAGGCGTTGATCTGCGCATTCTCCACAGCGGCCTTGCGCACGGGGTCCAACCGATCCCGAATCTGCCGGCAGTCGTAGGGGAAGCACCCGCCTGTGACGTTGATGTAGTCAGCGATGTCCGCCAGCATGTCGGCCTTCAGACGCCACACCACCTCGCTGTCCATCACCTGCCGTACCCGCATCGTGCGCAGCGTACTCGCCCGCACGTCCTCCGGCGTGGTGAACTCGGCCCCCCGCGTGCTGCCAGCGTGACGCACCAGCACGATGCGATGGATCGCCTCGCGGGTGACGCCTTCGATGCGCAGCGCCGCGGCTTTCGGTTGCACGCGCGGCGGCGGTACGCCCAGCATCTGCCACAGGTACCACAGCACCAGCAGCAGACCGGCAATGCATAGCCCGCTCATCAGCGTCCACAGATCCAGGTTCCGGGTGTAGTAGCGAAAGCGCGCCCGCCAGATATAGAACGTGCGATAGCTGACGATTCCACTTACCCATCTGTACATTGCCTTCTCCTCGGCAAGGACCCCGGCGCGGCGGGGTTTGTTACGCGCACCACGCCGGGGCCGCATGGCTTACCAGCCGACGCCCACACCCACGCCCATGCTGCGTTCACCGCTGTTGGTGAACGCACCATTGAGGCTGAAGGTGGCTGAGCCCTTTTCGTTGAGTACGCGCTGGTAGCCCACCGCCATGGCCGATTCGCCTTCGGCATAGCCCACGCCCGCGCCGAGGCGGTTGTAGGTGGCCAGGCCGGCGGTGTTCATGGCCATGGCCGTCTGCGCACTGCTCATCGCCGCCATGCGGTTGAAGCGCTTGTCCATCTTGTCCAGGCGGCGTTCGAAGTTGCTGATGGCGCCATCGGTGTACTCGTTGGCGCGGGCCAGCATCTTCTCCAGTTCAGCGGTATCGACCTGTGGCGTGGGCGACGGCGTGTCGTCCTTCTTCGACTTCGGCTGCGGCGCGGGTGAGGCCCCCTCGCCTGCCGAAGCCACCTGCGGCGAATCGCTGGCTTCCGGCGTTGGCGTGGCCTGTTCGGTGGGCGCGGCCGAAGCCGTAGCCAGCGCACGCGACTGCGGCTGGCCATCCACGCGCTGCTCCAGGCCATCCATGCGGCCATTGAGCTGCTGCTGCACGGCATGCAGCTGGCCACCGTTGACGGCCTCTCGGCTGCCAGCGGCGATCAGGCCATTGGCCACGTTGGAGATGACCATGCCGTTGGCGCCGGCCAGGGTGAGCTGGGCGGTGCCGTCGCTGCGGGTGGAGGGCGTTTCCTGGAAGACCGAACGAAGCTGGGTTTCGACGCGGTCCATGCGGGAACCTGTGCTGACTACGGCGGAGTCCAAGGTGGTGAGTGCGTCGTTGACGGTGCTCTGGTGCTGACCCTGGATGTTGAAGCCGGGGGTGGTGACGTTGCCGTTGGCGTCGATGTTCCCGCCAAGGGTGGACAGGGCGCCGCGGAGCTGGCCGACGGTGGCTGCGTCGTTGGTGTTGCGGCCGTTGGCCACGTTGACAATTCGGCGTTTCAGGTAGTCATTGCCAACAGAAACTGTGGCCATCTGATCCGCGACAGACTCAGCCCCCAATGCAACACTCCCGTCAGCGCCGCCGAGGACTTGGCTAGCTGCACCAATAGCAACACCGAATCTCGCGTTGACACGGGATCCACTCCCCACGGCGAATCCATAGAAGCCACTCTCTGAAACCCAAGCCCCCCTGCCCAGCGCAATGGAGTTGGTTGCCTCCGCCGTGGCGTAGGTCCCTAGAGCTGTCGCTCCGGTTCCACCAGCAACTGCATCACCACCAAGAGCCACACCTAGCGCTCCAGCAATTGCCCCGCGTGATTGGTCGTCAGTGCCCACCGCAAGCCAGGCCGAATCAGCTTCAACTTTCGAGAGACGAAGATTCGTCTCATGCAGCTGACCTCCATTGACAAGATCGCTGCTCTCGCCATCAATGCGTCCCTTGGCGGCTCCAGTTAGACGAGAGCCCCCAAAGTCGACCACGCCATCAGGATCTGACGCCTCCATGAAACCACGCGACTTCAGTTCCTCCAGATGGATGCGGTTGCGCGCGATATCTTGCTTCGTCTCAAACAACTGGCTACCAGTCACCGCATCACGGCTGCCTGCCGCAATGCGTCCATCGGCCAGATTCGACAGAACCATGCCATGCGTACCTGCCAAGTTCAGCTGACCAACGCCATCCGCCCGGGTCGAGGGCGACTGTTGGAACGTCGCACGCAGCTGACCTTCGAGGCCATCTACGCGGCGGTCTGACCTGACCACCGCCCCATCGAGTGCAGCCAGGGCGTCTCCGACATTGTCCTGCTTGCCACCTTGCACGCTATAGGTAGGCCCAACAACGTTCCCGATAGCATCCAGGCCTGCACCGCCACCGAGTCCAGCAAGAGCTTCGTTGAGCTGCGCAACGGTGGTCGCATCGTGATCGGAAATGCCACGATCAAGGTTTACCAGGCGCCTTTTTACAGAGCCGTTCCCAACTGAAACAGTATTTGCTTCGGTTGCAATTGAATAGGAACCCAGTGCCACTGCGCCATCAGCGCCCGCTATGACACGGCTCAATGCACCAAAAGCGACGCCTTCTTTTGCATACACGTTGGAACCGACTCCCAACGCAAAGCCTCTTTCTGCGCCCTCTGCGACAACCGCACCTCTTCCTATCGCGACTGAGTTGAACGCACCTGCAACCGCAAAGCTTCCTATTGCCACTCCGCCCTCAGATCCCAGCGAGGCTTTTGCCGAATCGCCCAACGCAACCCCAAACAGACCGGCATCTGCATCAATACTCTCATCGTCATAGCCAACGCTCAGGAATCGCCCGTTTCGCTCGAGCTCACTAACTCGGACATTGGTCGCAAACAACTGCCCACCATTCACAGCATCCGTACTGGCCGCAGAACTGATATCCCCCGCTGCCACCCCCGATACGCGCGCACCTTCCATGTCCACCAGGTGACGATCAGCACTGAACTTGACCACGCCATCCAGATCCGGATCGAAGTTATCGAAGTCCGCACGCAGCGCATCCAGCTCGACCCGGTTGTCGGTGATACGCCCGTCCTGATCCGTCAGCTGCTGCGCGTGCCCAGCCAAAGCCTGTCGCTGTGTCTCCACCGTGGCATTGGTCGCAAACAGCTGTTGCCCGGTCACCGCGTCGGTGCTGCCTGCACTCAGCGTGCCGTTGGCGATGTTGTAGACGCGTCGCTTGGCTCCGGTCTTGTTGGCGACATCCACAATGGTGCCGGTGTTCTCTGCACCCAGGCGGACATTGCCACTGGCAGACACCTGCCCCACCAGTCCGCCCAAGGCATCAGCCTTCTGCACAGCGCCATCGGCCACGCCACGGGCGGCGTCGGCCGCCGTCTTCGCCGCGGTTGCCGCCGTGCGCACGCTGGTCACTTCGCTATTGGTGGCATTGAGCTGCTGCCCGGTCACTGCATCCGTGCTGGACGCACTGAGCACGCCATTGGCCAGGTTCTGCAGCTTGCGCTTGGCGCCGGCCTTGTTGGCCACGTCGATGACGGTGCCGGTGTTGTCTGCGCCCAGGCGCACGTTGCCACTTGCCGATGCCTGCCCCACCAGGCCATCCAGTACCGCCACGCGCGCCTGCGCTGCGTCTGCCGTGGACTTCACGGCGGCAACGTTGCCGTTGGTGGCATTCAACTGCTTGCCGGTCACGGCCTCCGTGCTTGATGTGCTCAGTGCCCCATCCTTCAGGCCGGTGATGCTGCGCACCGCATTGGACTTGTTGCGGGCATCCAGCACCGTGCCGGTGTTCTCTCCACCCAGGCGTACGTTGCCGCTGGCAGATACCTGACTCACCAGGCCACTGACCGTATTTGCCTTGGCCAGCGCTGTATTGGCGTTGGTGTTGGCCGTAGTGGCCGTGGTCTGCGCTGCCGTGGCCGTCGTCTTCGCGGCGTCGGCCGCCGTCTGAGCAGTCGTCACATTGGCGTTGGTTGCATTGAGCTGCTTACCGGTAACGGCCTCAGTGCTGGATGTAGAAAGCGCCGCATCCTTCAGGCCGGTGATGCTTCGAACAGCATTGGACTTGTTGCGGACATCCAGCACGGTGCCGGTGTTCTCGCCGCCCAGGCGCACGTTGCCACTGGCCGAGACCTGGCTGACCAGGCCGCTGACCGCATTGGCCTTGGCCAACGCTGTATTGGCATTGGTATTGGCCGTACTGGCCGTCGCCTTTGCAGCATCGGCTGCGGCCTGAGCACTGGCTACATTACCGTTGGTGGCATTGAGCTGCTTGCCCGTTACCGCATCGGTACTGGTTGTCGACAGTCGTGCGTCGGCCAGATTCACGATGCGCCGCTTGATCGAACCATTGCCAACAGAGATGGAATTGGCCTCGTTGGCCTGTGAATGAGCCCCCAGCGCGACGCTACTGGAGGCTGCTGCCTTCGCACCGTAACCAATTGAAACTCCGTCGTACTCCGAACTGGCAGAGCCACCAATAGCGATGGCTCCTGTATAGCCGCCTGTTCCGGCAAACGCTCCACCACCGATGGCAATTCGCGAGACGCCAGCGGAACTGTCCACGGTCCTCGCGCTTCGTCCAATTGCGATGGCGTCGTCGCCAATGGCCGTCGCGTGGTTGCCCACCGCGATTGAGTATGCGCCGAATGCCTTGGAGACGGCCCCCACCGCGGTCGCGTACTGTGAGGTTGCTTGACTGAGGTAGCCAAGCGCGTGTGCGGTCTCGGCTGAGGCAACTGCAGAACTTCCAAGTGCGACCGATGATCGTCCACTGGCGGCGGCCTGACCACCAATAGCAACTGCACTCATGGCGGATGCCTTTGAATCCCTGCCCATCGCTATGGCGAAGGACTCGGTCGCCTGAGCGTTGGCACCCGCGGCAACACTGTAGGATGCACCGGCAAGCGCCCTCCAGCCGAACGCAGCGGAGTAGAAGTTTTCGGACTTCGCTTCCGGACCCACGGCCGAACTGCCATAGCCATTGGCTTTTGCTTGATAGCCAAGTTCCAGCGCATTGATGCCCGCACGTGGCGTAGCTGAGAACAGCGAGTATGCGGAAGAGGATCCTGCGCGCCCCCCCGCGTTCAGGCAAAGCGCCTGCCAGATGGACTCATCGCACTCATCAGCCGCGATGATGTCGCTGGCTTCCGCAGAGGGAACCGCAAGAACAAGCCCAAGCAACACTGCGCCCGCAGCCGTTGACCGCGGCTTACCTGCGGTCGACGCCAGTTCGCTGGCGACAACCCAGCATTGGCGGGTTCGATTCCACACACGTCTGTAGATACGGTTCATTGCTTACTCCTTAACAGCCAGTTCAAGTGAAAGCCCGCCAGCACCCGCTGGCGGGGCTGGGGAATCAACCGGCGCTGGGCGCCAGGGTCTGTACGTGCTCGCGATAGCCATCGCGGGTCAGCCGGTAACGCATCTGCAACGTGTGTCCCGGCTGCACGGGGAACGGCAGCTCCAACGCACTGCCGGGGTACAGGCTTCGCGACACATCGTGCGCGGTGCAGCGCGCGCCATCGCAGTCGGCGATGCTGGTGATGCCTACGCGCACCGTGCCGGTGTTGCGCAGGCGATTGCCTTCCACCTGTACCGCCATGGCAGGCTGCGCGGGCAGCACATTGACCAGCGCCCCCCAGACCAGGCTGACGCCGATGTTGGCCTGTGCACGCTCGCCCTCGCCTGCGCGTTCGATCCCTTCAGGGCCACGCACGCCTTCGAAATACACGCGGTAGGCGGTTTCCTTCTCGACCGGCTGCAGCGGAATCACCCGGATCAGGCGATTGCCACCACCGGCCAGCGCGAACTTTCCGGGGGTGATGGCGATGGCCGCTTCGCCGGGCTCAACCTCAACCTCCTGTTCGTCTGCACCGGCAGGATTGACGATGCGCTTGATTGAAGCCTGCACGTACTGCGGCTGGGTGGACTGCGAATAGATGCGGATCTGCGCGCCCTTCTTCACGTCTACCGATGTGCGCATGGGGTGCACGGTGAGGTTGGCGTGGGCAGGCATCGCCATCAGCAGCGACAAGGGAAGCAGGCAGCGAATGAGAGGCTTCATCGGGGGCTCCATGGGAATCAGGGCGTGACAGTGGGAACGCGCAGTTCCACCTTGAGATCGCCGTCGTAATAGCCGGGGCGTTTGCTGCTGACCGGCACACGGGGGGTATCCAGCGTCAAAGGCGTGGGCACGCAGAACACCGGCTGCGTCATGCCGGGTAACAGCACCAGGCGCAGCTTTGCGGTATCGATGCCATGCAGCAGCTGCTCCACACCGTTGCGCATGGGCAAGGCGCTGCCGTTGTGATCGAGGGTGACGGTGTAGTCCACGCGTTGCGTAGCGTCACTGCCGCCGTCGGTATGCCAGACCGAATAGCCGGAAGGCCCCGGAGGACGCGGCCCGCTGTCGCGCACGGTGACGCCCAGGTACTGGCTTTGCGAGCCCAGACCGTCATACAGGCACATGTCGAGTTGGGTTCGGCCGCCGACGGTCTGTGCAATCGGGTCGTACTGCAGGTTCAGCCCGACGTGCGGGGTGACCTGATCGAAGAGCGGGAAGTAGATGGAGACCGCGTTGTAGTCGGTGATGGTGAAGTCGAACTTGAATGAGTAGGTCGCAAGCACTGGTCCGTTGACCGCTTCATGCAGGTCGAGGAAGGCAACTGCCTCCCAAGTTCCAGCCACAAGCCTTTCAATCTCGGAACCCGGCAATTCCAAATGGGCGCCTGTGCCTATCGGCCACTCCTGCCCACACTCAGCTGAAGAGGAAGACCATGGCGGAAGCTCTGCCTGGCCCCAGAAGTCACCTGAGCAAGCTCGCCCAGGCATTGCTCTCGCGAGAAAACCAAGAAGCTGTATTTCCTCAACCAATCCCGAACGCTTCTCGGTGGCACGAATCGTCACCGCGCCCCTTCCTGTATCGAGCGCATTGCCGATAGTAGGGCACCGCCCTTGAGCTGCGTCAGTTGACGATCGGCAAGTCAGATGCAGCGATCCGTAGCGCGTCGAACTTGTCTCATAGCCAAGCACAGTCCTCGGTGCCCACAACTCGATATCCCCGGGCATCGCAGCGCGATCCCAGCTCATCACGATGTCGCGATGCTCACTCGTCGGATGCGTTTCCGGCGGCCGCTGCGCCATCGCCCGCGGCGCCAGTACCACCAGCGCACACAACACCACCATCACCCACCACACCCGCCGGTTCACTGCGCACCTCCCGCTGCCGCGGTCTGCGGCGTGGCGGCAATCAATGCCTGCTCCTGCAGCAGTCGCGTCACCCGTGCCTGATGGCGGATGTTGGCAGGCAGCTGCGCCACGGCCAGCGGTTCGCACTGCACGGCACCCACCAGCATCACCACGCTGCGGCGCTCGCGCACCTGCAGCGGGCAGTGCAGCAGGCGGTCGTCCTGCAGCAGGTACAGGGTCTTCTCGCGTCGTGGGAAGTCGGCCACGAAGCCTCCGTTGTTGCCGGTGCCGGGCACCGGCGCATTGAGAATGCGGGCGCCGCGCAGCGGTGCGCCGGCGATGTCGTGGGCGTTGCCGATGAAGGTGTAGGTCACTTCAATCGGCACCGGCATGCGCACCAGCCGCCCGGGCGAGAGGAACAGCGGGCGCGCACCGCCCACACCGCTCACACGCACCGCGGCGATGCTGTCCAGTGCGCTGGCGTCCTGCACTTCGGCGCGGTGCGATTGGTAGGCGGACACCGGCAGCAGGCGGCGTTCGCCCAGCTTCAGCCGCTGCCGGCGCAGTCCACCCACCTGCAGTTCGGCGGCAACGCCGGTCAGGTCCAGGTCGTCGGTGCCATCCACCTGCACCGCCAGCCCGGCATCGGCGCCCACGCCTGCGCCCCAGTACAGCCCGCGCGAGCCGATGGCCAGGCCGGAACTGTGCGTAGCGCTGTACGCCACCTCGTTGCCGCCCTGGTGTTGGTAGCGCGATACCGTGGCGCCGGTCTGGCCGATGCGGTTCTGCAGCTGCCCGCTGAGCGTGGCGCTGTAGCGTTCGTTGTTGTTGCCGCGCAGTTCGCCCGACACTTCGCGGTACTGGTCTTCGTATTCCTGGCGCAGGGTCTGACCGGCGCTGTAGTTGACGTCCGGCCGTGCATGCTGCGGCTGGCGCACATCCAGGCCGTAGCGGCGCTGTGAGCTACCGCGATCACCGCGCTGCAGGCGGTTGAGGCTGACGTTGAAATAGATGCCGCGGTCGCGGCCATCGCGCAGGCCGCCGCCACTGGTCTGCTGCCACACGCCGATGCGGCTGGAGACACTGAACTCGCCCCAGCGCTGGCTGCGGCTGTAGCTGGCCTGCCAGGTGCGGCTGAGCTGCGGCACGCGCGTGGGCTGTGGCACCCACGGCGGCAACAGCGGGTCGAGCCCGGCCAGCGGGTCATCCCCCAGCCCCGGCTGCAGCGTGCCTGCGCGCCAGGTCTGACGGCGGGTGTAGGCCACGTAGGCGTTGCCGCCCGCCACCGGCAGCGCCATCGAGGCGCTGAGCGAATCAGCACAACCGAGCCGGTCGCGTGCGTCGTCCTCGAACTGGCAGGCACGGCCGCGCATGCGCTGGTGGTACACATTCCACGAGGCGCGGCGACGATACGAAAGCTGATGCTGCTGGCCACGGCTGCCATCGCTGCCGTGCATGCCGCTGAAGGTGCCGCGAATCTCCTGGGTGGCGAACACATGGCGCAGGTCCAGCCGCAGTTCGCCATAGCTGAAGCCGCCGAGGTCGGCGATGCCGGCCGTCACTGCCACGTTGCGCGATACCGGCACGCGCAGGCCGGCCATCGCTGCCAGCTCGTCGTTGAAACGGTCGCTGCGGCGCTCGTTACGGCGGCCGCCCTGCATGAACCACTGCACGCTGCTGTCGGTCCAGTCACCGCCCTTGTCGAATGGCGCGTCCTCGCTGCGCACCAGTACGCCGTCTTCGTAGATGCGCAGGGTGACGGTGTAGTTGCCCAGCGGAAACCGGCGCGTATCGAGCTGGTTGATACCGGCCTGCAGGTAGAAGGTCTGCAGCAGGCGCTCGCCATCGAACGCATCCACCCGTGCATCGCGTGCCAGCAGCACGGTGAGCGGCGTGGCTTGTACGGCGGCCGCCGAATCCACGTAGGCCTGCGTGGTGCCCAGGCGCAGGCCCTGGAAGCGGTCCATCGGCAGCATGCTGAAGCTGAAGGTGCCGCCCTGCGGACTGCTCAGGTTGCGGCGGTCCATGCGCCCGGCCTGCAGGTAGTGCTGCTGCCCCAGGTCATGGCGGTAATAGGCGTTGTCCAGCTGGAAGTCGCGGTTGGCGCGGCCGCCGCGATAGTGCTGCTGGCTGAAGGTCCAATCGGCAGACAGGTGCCCGCGCTGCAACACGCCCAGCGCGCCCATGCCCTGCGCGGCCAGCGACTGGTAGCCGCGGCCGCCGCTGACGTTGAGCGTGTGCTGGTGCAGGAAGGCATTTTCGGCATTGGCGCTGACCTGGTGGTAGCGCTCGGCGGCCGGTTCGCCGGGAATCCATTGGCGGGCGACGAACAGGCGCACGGCGCCCTCGCCTTCGTCATACAGCGCGCGCACGGCGGTGGGCTCTTCGGGGGGATCGATGTAACCGCAACCGGCGCTGGCGCCACCGTAACGGCAGGCCAGATGGCTGTTGCGCGGTAGCGGCTGCGACAGCGCTGGCAACAACGCGGCCTGTGCCTCGGCGGGCAGCTGCAATGCCTGCAGCGCATCGGCCGGGGCTTCCAGCTGCACGTGTTCCAGAGTCACGCGCACCGGCACCAGCCCGGTCGAGCGACCGAACAGGCGCACCTCAAGTTGTTCGGTCTGGCCTTCGACCAGATCCTCGAAACCGGCGGGAACGCCTCGCGCCGCGACCAGGGGCGTGGCCAACGACAGGGCGAGCGCGACCGCCAGCCGGGTGACGGCGGGTGCGGGAAATTTCATGGGGGTGTTACCGGAAGCGGCCGGCCCGGGATGCGGGCCGGCGCGGGCGCCTTACGGGCTGGCGGTCTTCTGCTGCATGGCGATGGTGACGATGCCTTCGTAGGTACCGCCCTTGGCGATCGGCGCCTGGGTGGTCTGCGCAATGCGCAGCGGCATCGGGATCGATGCGCCCGGCAGCGCGCCGTCGAACAGGTCGGAGGCGGTGAAGTCCTGTGCGGCCACGGTGAGCGCCTTGCCGTTGAGGCTGACGGTCAGTGGTACCGGGGCGCCGCTGCCATCGGTATTGAGCAGCTGCGGGGCGCTGCCGACGCGCACTTCGATGTCCTTGTCTTCGTCGTTGGAGTAGATGCGCACCTGCTGGGTCCAGGGCACCAGGCCGCTGACCGGGTTGTGGACCAGGTTCACGACGGAGTCCAGCGCGGTGCCATCGGCCTTCAGCAGGGCCAGGGTCGGGTCGACGTTGGCCCAGACCTTGATGTCGGCGTCGAAGGCATGGGCGGACAGCGAAACGGTGGCCAGCGCTGCAGCGAGCGTGGCCTTCTTCAGAATGGCGTGCATGTGTGTCTCTCTCGGACAGGGGGAATTTGAAAGCCCCCCTCCCCAAGGAGAAAGGGAGGGAGGCGCCGCCCGTGGAGGTGGTCACGGGCGACGAGAGAATGGTAGGTAGGCCTACCGCACGCAGGCCATGCAACGATTCCTAAATAGCTGGACGTTAAGAAGAATTCTTGAGGGCTTTCAATGTTTGAGGATTATGCAAATTTCCTCACGACTTGAATGCAAGAAACCTCATTGCGTTGCATTTGTGGCGTCGAGCGATACTCGACTGTCGCTTGAGGCGCACCGTGTGCGCATGAGTCGAGCACGGCTCGACGCTACGTGTAGAAATCGCGAACGACCTTCAATGCGCAGGCACCACGGCGACGTACTCCACATCAATGTCGATGGGCTTGAAGCGGTGCGTATCCACCTCACCGTGCAGCTCCACCACGGTGGTCGCGCTGACGGCCTGGTGGCTGGGCAGATCCTTGTCGTCGATTTCCACATCGATCTCACCGGTGGCGTCCTTGAAGCGGTAGCGCTCGTGGCCGATCCTGGCCACCAGCGTGCCCCGCAGCACCACCGGCTGATCGTCACGCTGGGCGCGCGCCTCGGCAACCGTGGTGACGGCATGGGTGGCGCCCGGGCCGGTGTACTGGGCAAAGGCCCCAGCGCTGAGCAGGCTCAACGTGGTGGCGATGAGCGCAAGGGTGAGTCGTCGGTTCATGGTGTTGTCCATGCAGGGATAGGTGCCCACAGCTTCCTTCGTCTCGACTGTGGCGCCCACGCAATAACTCCGAAAAGATGTGAAAACGACATCCAATGTCAGAAACCATTCATCGTGGACCCGACACGTCTTTCAGGAATGATTCCGAGCGCATTTTCTGCGGCCTTCCGGCGTGCGCTGGGGTGTTCGCCGAGCCGGTATGCGGAGTCGTAGTTCAGCTGCCGCGTCTTGCTTTTGTAGCGTCGAGCAGGACTCGACGCTGCAGACACATGCTCACGCACGACGGGATGGCATCAGGCCGCCGTGCGGCGGCCTGACGGGTCCCACTCAACGATGCAATCTCAGAAGAAGATTGCGTACAGGATCAGCAGCGGAATCGGCACGCCCAACAGCCAGAGCAGAATCATTTTCATGGCAGGTCTCCTCGTTCAAAGGTCGCGGCGGCGGCCGCCCCAGGTGGCGCTGAGGCTGGCGAAGAACGCGCCGATCAGCAGGGTGATGAACAGCCACAGCGCGGCATACGCTGCGGCCTTGCGGGCATCGTCGGCCGCCTGCTTGGCGGTGGTCTTTGCCTTCTCCAGCGCGGCACGCATGCGCGTCTGCACATCGGTCACACGGGCCTGCGCTTCGGCCGGGCTCATGCCGGTCTCGCGCGCGATCAGCTGCGAGAGGTACTGGCTGTCGGCCGGGTCCAGGCCCTCGCCCTGCAGGCTGTTGACGATGATGCGGTTCACTTCGGCGCGGACTTCGCGGCGGTCGCCAACCGGGCCGTTGCCCGGCATCGGGCGTGGCGGCGGACCCATGCGCGCGTCGCGCGGGCCGACACTAGCGGCCGGCGGCGGCGGCGAGGGAGCATTCGGATCCATCGGCGCACCCGGCGGCGGCGCTGTCGGATCAGACGGCCCTGCGCTGGTCGCGCTGCGGAACAGTGAATCGACCCAGTAGTTGAGGTCGCCTTCCGGAGCCGCGCCGGCAGCGCTACCGGCACCTGCGGCGGCAACGCCGGCCGTGGATGCGGCAGCGCCTGCAGTGGCACCCGCCACCTTTGCACCGGCGCCCAGCACGCCGCCGATGGCCGAGGTCAGCAGGCCCGCAGTCAGCAGCGTGGCCACGGCCCACGACACGAAGCCGTGCGCGGTATCTCGGAAATAGGTTTCATCGCCATGGATCTGCGTCCATTTGGTGCGCAGGCGGCCAGCCAGGTAGCCGCCCAGGCCGGAGGCGGCCAGTGCGGTGAAGGTGAGCCAGGTGATGCTGGACCAGCCGAAGGTCTCTTTGCTGACGCCTTCGAACGACCATGGCGACACCGACGACAGGCCGAGGCCGACACCGAGGATCAGCAGGATGAGGGAGAGTGCAGCGGCAGCGGTGGCGCCAGCGAAGATCGCGCCCCAGGAAACGGCGCTTTCGCTGGGAGGGGCGACGATCGGGGCGGTGACGACGGCGGCGACGTCAGGGCCGAGCGGTCCGCGCTCGGGTGGGTCGAATCGGGTATTCATCGGGATGGACGCTCCATTTCAGGTGCTGCGGATGCAGCTGGCGTCCTGAGGCTGCGCGAGCGCTTGTGAAGCTGGTGAGACCCTTGAATCACGCGGTCTTGGCGCGATGAAGCGCGTGCCAACCAAGGTTGGCACCTACCGAAGGCGGTTGCGGTGGTAGATCCACGCCGTGCGTGGATGATTTTTCGCGGGCGCCGAAATCGTGCGGACCAACGGTCCGCACCTACCAGGTCCGCCCCAAAAAAACGCCCCGCGGATGCGGGGCGTTCTTCTCACAACTCACGCGGGGCGATCAGCCCTGGTAGTCGCGCACGTCGCTGCCGGTGTAGACCTGGCGCGGACGGCCGATCTTCATTTCCGGATCAACCTGCTGTTCCAGCCAATGCGAGACCCAGCCGGAGGTACGGCCCAGGGCGAACATGACGGTGAACATTTCGGTCGGGATCTGCAGCGCCTTGTAGATGATGCCGCTGTAGAAATCGACGTTCGGGTACAGCTTGCGGGCGACGAAGTACTCGTCCTGCAGGGCGGCCTGTTCCAGCTTCACGGCCACGTCCAGCAGCGGATCCTGCACGCCCAGCTGCTTGAGCACCTTGCTGGTCATCTCGCCGATGACCTTGGCGCGCGGGTCGAAGTTCTTGTAGACGCGGTGGCCGAAGCCCATCAGGCGGAAGCCGGAGGTCTTGTCCTTGGCCTTGACCACGGCGGACTCGACGTTGTCGGCAGTGCCGATCTCTTCCAGCATCTTCAGCACGGCTTCGTTGGCACCGCCGTGGGCCGGACCCCACAGCGCGGTGACGCCAGCGGCGACCGACGCGTACGGGTTGGCACCGGTCGAACCGACCAGGCGCACGGTCGAGGTCGAGGCGTTCTGCTCGTGGTCGGCGTGCAGGATGAACAGCAGGTCCAGCGCCTTCACCACGTCCGGGTTCAGGTCGTACTGGCCGTCAGCCGACTCGAAGGTCTGCTTCAGGAAGCGGCTGACGTAGTCCAGCGAGGTGTCCGGCTTGTTGGCCGGCAGGCCCTTGCCGTGGCGGTAGATCAGCGCCGACAGGGTCGGCACCTTGGCGATCAGGCGCACGGCGGCCTGGCGGCGCTGTTCGGCGTCGGACAGGTCCAGCGAGTCGTGGTAGATGGCCGACAGCTGCGCGATTGCAGCGGCCAGGATCGCCATCGGATGGGCATCCTTGGCGAAGCTGCCGATCAGGGTGTTGATCGACTCATCGACGTTGGCTTCGGCGGTCAGCTCATCGGTGAAGGCCTTCAGCTGCTCGGCGCTCGGGCGCTCGCCGTTGATCAGCAGGTAGGCCACTTCGACGTAGCTCGACTTTTCCGACAGCTGTTCGATCGGGTAGCCGCGGTACAGCAGCACGCCCTTGTCGCCGTCGATGTAGGTGATGGCGGACTTGCAGCTGGCCGTCGCGGTGAAGCCGGAATCGTAGGTGAAATACCCCGTTTCCTTGGTCAGCTTCGCGATGTCGACGCAGTCGTTGCCAAGGGTGGGTTTGATGACGGGCAGAACGACCGACTTGTCGCCGGCGTTGAGCGTGACCTGATCAAGATCGGACACTGTGTGCGCTCCTTCATGGGAAGGCGCCTGCCCAAGCGCATTGGTCAGGCACGTGAATGACGTCCTCGGCCTGTGCCGGGGATCAGGTCATTATCGCACAGCAGCATTTGCCCGGCGCTAGACAGAAGTCGTATACGACAGGCAGCCAGACACCGGCCGTTGAGCGGCCCGGATCGGCAAAAGCGTTGTCACACGAACGCAGTGTTCCGTCCATCCAAACGCCCGTTGGGTTGGCGTTGGGGAAAAACAAACGGCCGCGCAGAGCGCGGCCGTTGGTTCGAAGCTGGATCGACAGATCAGCGCGCGTAGCGCTTCTGGAACTTGTCGATACGGCCCGAGGTGTCGATGACCTTGTGCTTGCCCGTGTAGAACGGGTGCGAAGCCGAGGAAATTTCAACCTTGACCAGCGGGTATTCGTTGCCGTCTTCCCACTGGATGGTTTCCTTCGTCGCCATGGTCGAGCGGGTCAGGATCTTGAAATCGGAGGTGACGTCATGGAAGACGACGTCGCGGTAGTTCGGATGGATATCGGCCTTCATGGGCTCACACCGTAAATGGGCTGGTGGTCAAGAGCGGCATTATAAGCACCGGTTGCCGCCCGGGGCAACCGGTGCCGGTCAATCGACGTCAGTCCGCACCCAGGGCCTGGCGCACCAGGGCCTCGAAACGCTGCTGGTCGTAGGCCATCAGCAGATCGCAGTTGTCCGGCTGGCCGGTCTGGCGGTTCCAGTCGACGATGGTGGCGCCGCGGCTGAACGTGCCGTTCAGCTCCACGTTCAGCGGGCGCGACTCGACCCGCAGCTGCCCTTCCGGGTTCAGCGCCCAGGCCATGGCCACCGCATCGGCGGTGTACCAGCGCCCGCCCTTGCTGTCTTCGGACAGGCCACGGGTCTTGCGCGAGATCAGTTCGTAGAAGCGGGCGCGATCGGAATCGGCCTGCAGCCACTTCTCGGCGTCCTGCAGCGGCAGGCCATGGGCGACAGTGGCCTCCCAGTCCGACACCAGCAGGTGCTTGAACGAGGTGAACACCACGTGCGCCGCTTCCGGGTCGAACGCAATGTTGAATTCGGCCGCCGGGGTGATGTTGCCGTGGCAGGTGACCGCGCCGCCCATCACCACGATGCGCTTGATGCGCTCGGGCAGGGTCGGGTCCAGCTTCAGTGCCAGGGCAAGGTTGGTCAGCGGGCCCAGCATCACCAGCATCAGTTCGCCGGCGTGCTCGTGCGACAGGCGCAGGATGGCCAGTGCGGCGTGTTCGGCTTCAGCCTGGCGGCTCGGCGGCGGCAGGTCCACGTCGCCGTAGCCGTCACGGCCATGCACGTGGGCAGCGTCAACGGAGGGATGCAGCAGCGGATCCGGGCTGCCGGCAAACACCGGCACGTCGGCGCGGCCGACGATGTCGCAGAGCTTGAGGGCGTTGCGGACGGTGTATTCGAGGCCGACATTGCCGGCGGCGATGGTCAGGGCGACCACGTCGTGCCGTTCATCGGCGAAGGCCATCAGCAGGGCCAGGGCGTCGTCCACACCGGGGTCGGTGTCGATCAACAGCGGGATCTTGTGGGTCATCGTTGCCGTCTTCAGATCGGCAACGAAGTGTGGACCGGGATGATGACCATTGCAAGTACGGGGGGTGGGGTTCGGCAGGGCTGCGCCCTGCACCCGCCGAATCAACGACAAACGCCAGAGCAACGGCAAAAGCGGGTTTCCTGGGGGATGGCGGGGTGGGTCCGGTTGCGGGGGACGCCGTAAACCCATCCTTGGGGGCTTGGCCGCGGCATCCATGCCGCGGACACCCCCGCAACCGGACCCACCCCGCCTTCGACAGATCGCTACCGCTGTTGGTAGGTGTCGACCTTGGTCGACACATCCATGCAATGCGTGGATGAGCATCCCGGGAATGGGGTCAGAGCCCTTTGCTGTGCAAAGGGCTCTGACCCCGCCACTTACGCCGAGGCGTAACGCACGGCGGTGCCGATCCAGCGCTGCACCACGCGGTCGGCCAGCGTGGGTTGCTGGGCCAGCAGGCGCTCGGCCAGGTCGTGCACGCCGGGCAGCAGGCCGGCATCGCGGGCCAGGTCGGCGATGCGGAAACCGGCCAGGCCGGTCTGGCGGGTGCCGAGCAGTTCGCCGGGGCCGCGCAGTTCCAGATCCTTTTCGGCAATGACGAAACCATCGTTGGTTTCGCGCATGGTCTGCAGGCGCTCGCGTGCCATCTGCGAGAGCGGTGCCTGGTACAGCAGCACGCAGCGCGACACCGCCGAACCGCGGCCAACACGGCCGCGCAGCTGGTGCAGCTGGGCCAGGCCGAGGCGTTCGGCGTTCTCGATCACCATCAACGAGGCGTTCGGTACGTCCACGCCCACTTCGATGACGGTGGTCGCCACCAGCAGGTCGATCTGCCCGGCCTTGAACGCCACCATCGTGGCCAGCTTTTCCGCAGCTTTCAGGCGGCCATGCACCAGCCCCACGCGTACGCCGGGCAGCAGCGCCTGCAGCGATTCGTAGGTGGCCTGCGCGGGCGTAGCGTCCAGCTCTTCGCTTTCCTCGATGAGCGTGCACACCCAGTACACCTGCCGCCCTTCCTGGCAGGCCAGGGCGATGCGCTCGATCAGCTCCGGGCGACGATCGTTGTTCAATGCGACGGTCTGCACCGGGGTGCGGCCCGGCGGCAGTTCGTCGATGGCCGAGACATCCAGGTCGGCGTATTCGGACATCGCCAGCGTGCGCGGAATCGGTGTTGCGGTCATCACCAGCTGGTGCGGCACGCTGTTGCCGCCTGCGCCCTTGTCGCGCAGCGCCAGCCGCTGGTGCACGCCGAAGCGATGCTGCTCGTCGACGATGGCCAGGGCGAGATCCTGGAACACCACCGCCTCCTGCATCAGCGCGTGGGTACCCACCACCACCTGCGCTTCGCCGCTGGCGACCTGCTCCATCACCTTGGCGCGCGCCTTGCCGGTGACCTTGCCGGCCAGCCAGGCGATGCGCACGCCGAGCGGTTCCAGCCAGCCGCGCAGGTTGTTGAGATGCTGTTCGGCCAGCAGTTCGGTGGGCGCAGCCAATGCAACCTGCTTGCCCTGCTCCACCGCCAGCATCGCCGCCAGCGCGGCGACCACGGTCTTGCCGGAACCGACGTCGCCCTGCACCAGCCGCAGCATCGGGCTGGGCCGCGCGAGGTCCTCGCGGATCTGCTTGAACACGCGCGCCTGTGCGCCGGTCAGGGCGAACGGCAGCTGCTTCAGCAGCGCCTTGGCCAGTTTGCCGGGGCCGGCCAGCGGCGGCGCATGGTGCGCCTGCAACGCGATGCGCTGGCGACGCAGGCTGAGGTGGTGGGCCAGCAGCTCTTCCATCGCCAGGCGGCGCTGCGCCGGGTGGGTGCCGGCGGCCAGCGCGGCTAGATCGGCATCTGGTGGCGGCCGGTGCACGGTCAGCAGCGCGCTGCGCAGTGACGGCAGGCCGAGGCCATCGAGCCAGCCGCTGGGCAGCAGTTCCAGCGCGCTTTCCTCGGGCAGGCGGTCCAGCGCCTGGCCGATCAGCTTGCGCATGGTCATCGGACCGACGCCTTCGACGGTGGGATACACCGGGTCGAGGCGGTCGCCGAGTTCGGGATCGTCGTTACGGCCCAGCACCTGGTAGCTGGGGTGGACGATTTCCAGGCCGAGCTGGCCCGGTTTGGGCGTGCCGAAGCAGCGCAGCCGGTTGCCGACCGCGAACTGGCCGACCTGCTGCTGGCGGAAGTGGAAGAAGCGCAGCACCAAAGTGCCCCGCCCTTCGTCTTCCACCGCCACTTTCAGCATCGGCCGGTAGCGCATGCCGCGCTCGACCGCGACCACCCGCCCTTCCACCTGCGCCGGTACGCCGTTGCGCAGGTCTTCAATGCGGGTCAGCCGGGTCCGGTCTTCATAGCGCAGCGGCAGATGAAGCCAGAGATCCTGCAGGGTAGCCAGGCCACGCGCCTGCAGTTTGGCGGCCACGGCCGGACCGACGCCCGCGAGCATCGCCAGGGATGCTTCGCCGGACGGTGACAGGACCGGGGTGACCGCCGCCTTGCGTGCCACGTGGCGGTCAGTCGATGACCATCACCGCGTCGACCTCGAAGTTGGCGCCCTTCGGCAGGCCGGAGACTTCGATGGTGGAACGGGCCGGGTACGGGGCCTGGAAGTAGTCCTGCATGACCGCGTTGACCTTGGCGAACTCGCCCAGATCGGTCAGGTACAGGCCCAGACGCACGACCTTGTCCAGCGAGCCACCAGCGGCTTCGGCCACGGCCTTGAGGTTGTCGAAGGCGCGGCGGGCCTGTGCTTCGACGTCACCCGCGCCGACGATGTCGCCGGTGGCCGGGTCGAGCGGGATCTGGCCGGAGAAGTACACGGTGTTGCCGGCGCGCACGGCCTGCGAGTACGGGCCGATGGCGGCGGGGGCCTTTTCGGTGTTGATGATCTGGCGGGACATGGGTCGCTCCGGTGCTTGGGGGAAAACAGAGCGGTGATTGTACCGGGTGGGGGTGCATCCACGCATGGCGTGGATCTACCGCACCGCTCCGGTAGTGCCGGCCGCTGGCCGGCAATCGCGACGCCGTCGAGGATCCATCAGCAGAGCGCGAAGTTCGGGAGGAGCGTTGGTCGCGTCGGCGGAACGGGCCCAGT